>JAZSRS010000071.1:0-10794 GCA_045538595.1 Faecousia sp.
AGTACCGGGTGTTATTACCCATGGAGGCCAGGGCCACCAGCACATTGGACTCTGGGCCGCCGTAAGAGGCTTGGTAACCCTTGCTGCTGGCGATGGCGCCCTCTTTTTTCTCCGGGGTAAACCGGAGCATGATCTCACCGAAGGCAACGACCCGCTTTTCTTCTTTCGGCAGATTTGCCTTGGCGTTTTGTTGGCAGATATGTGCCCAACGCAGTTCCAGATAGGCAAGTGTTACCAGCAGCGCTTCGCCGCATTCCCGTTTCAAAGTGGTGTGCAGCCGCCGGGCGTAGAAGGATTTGGTCTGATCCCACAGTTCAGCCAGCCTGCTGCACCGGGGATGGAATTTTCTATGTACCGTCAGAGAACTGTTCCGCCGCAGGCACATCTGATAATCGTGGTCGATCTCCAAGTCGTGGAAATTCACCAGATAGTAATTAGAATCCAGTTTGGAGGTGGAGATGACCTTGCGGTTTGTGCCGTTCTTCCGGTTGCTCTCCTTGGTAACCTTGACATTGTCTTCCAAGATGGCTTTCAGTTCTTCTGCGGTGTGTACGGTCTCCACATAGAAGTAGAGGTTGGGCTTGCCGCCCTCCAACAGATCCCGGGCCAGACCCAGGAAATTGGTGTGCATTTCAAAGTCCTTGTAGTCTTTGGGTGTAAGGCCGAAATTAGACTCAATGGTGTCCTCGATGATCTTGCGCATCTGATCCTCTGCGGATTTAGGATCGGCGGGGAAGGCGTTCCGTCGGTCCACACCCAGGGATTCCGCTTTCATAGCCAAAGAGATACTCTGGGCGAACTTGTTCTTCCATGTGCTCTTTTTTCGGTCTCTCTTTTCAATCAAAAGGTAGCCGTCGCTGGAGATGATCAGGCCGTTGATGCCGATTTGGTTACCGAATTTGGAATATTCCAAGGGGCAGATCTTGTTTTCGTACTCATACAGTTCCCGAATGCTCAAGCCGTTGGCAAACTTGAAATCCATACACCGGTTTGTGATCAGCATATGGTAATAGGTGGACCGGCTGGTATGTAAGGTCAGGGTGTGGCCGTCGTAGGAGAAATTGTCAAGACGGACGGTGTCCTTGTTGCTGGTGTTGGAATTTTTGTGGGCCTGCAGAAGATCTTCTGCGTGGGCGATCACAAAATCCGGCAGCATATGGGCCTGAGCCTTGTCGTCAAAACGCACCTGGGTATCTCCGGCAATGTTGGCAAATACATTCACCGACGCCAGACACAGTTTGCCGTTGAGGTACTCCTTGATGTTTTTCTCATTCTGATTGTATGCTGAGGATTGGGGGTCTCGCTGGTCGTTGAGTTGTTTCAGTTTCTTGTGGTGCAGTTTCCACGCCTTTTTCCACGCCTTTTTCTCCTTCAGCGGGGCATCGTGGGCCAGTTCTGCCGGGGCAGGACACCGGTCCTGCTTCCGGGTGTGATACAGCCGCAGGAACTGACCGTCGGGTTCGGCGTGGCTGGCATCAATGGGAATATCGGTTTGTTTATGCTTGCTGTACTGGGTGATGATCTTGTGGTGGTCGTCCTCGGTCTTTAGGGATTCTTCCAGAAAATAATCAAAAAGGGAGGCGCCTTTGGCAACACCCAAAGAAAGCAAACCTGCAAAGCAGATGGACAGGGTGTCCTCGGAGGATAAAACATTGTAAAGGGCTTTCAGAAGGTTGCTGAAGTCAGCCAGAATGCCGGAGATGTACAGCACAAACACCAGACCTGCCAGATAGATCGCCACCTTCACAAGGGGGTGTTTGATAAATTGCAAAAAGCCTTTTGCCAGTTTCTTTTTGTTCATAGGTATCCTCCTACTGTTTCTGTCTGCGGGGAAATACGCTGTGGAATTTAGTATTATTCTATCACCCTTTTGCCGGGAATTCAACACTTTGCAAGGCCGGGGGCATATTTATTCTTATGAAAATATACACAGTATTCATTGAATTTTATACATTTTTGAATAGTCAAAACCGGGAAAATCGCAGAAACAAGGGCGTGTTTATACATTATTACTAAAAACCGCAGGGGAAACGGCTGGTTTTTTGTAGGGTGAAACGGCAAAAACTTATGAATATATACTTGCATATTTATTCAGCCTATGCTATAATCCGGATAACAGAAATTTCCACAGGAATAACGGGAGGAATCAATTATGAGCAAAAAAGTGGAAAAAGTCGTGTTGGCATACTCCGGTGGCTTGGACACCTCTATCATCATTCCCTGGCTGAAAGAGAACTATGATAACCCCTACATCATCGCCGTGGCCGGCAATGTGGGTCAGGCAGACGAACTGGAAGGCCTGGAAGAAAAGGCCTATAAGACCGGCGCTGATAAGTTCTACGCCGCTGACCTGTGCGACGAGATGGTGAACGAAGTGATCATTCCCTCCGTTCAGGCAGGCGCGATTTACGAAGAATACCTGATGGGTACTGCATTTGCCCGTCCCATTATCGCCAAGGCTTTGGTGGACATCGCCCTGAAGGAAGGCGCTGATGCCATCGCCCACGGCTGTACCGGCAAGGGCAACGACCAGGTTCGTTTCGAACTGGCCATCAAGCGTTTTGCTCCCGATATGAAGATCATCGCCCCCTGGCGTGAGTGGGATATCAAATCCCGTGAAGAGGAGAGGGACTATCCCGAGGCCCACAACGTGCCTCTGAAGACCAACCGGGAGACCAACTACTCCAAGGATAAGAATATGTGGCACTTGAGCCACGAGGGTCTGGATCTGGAAGATCCGTGGAACGAGCCCCAGTATGAAAAGCCCGGCTTCCTGGAAATGGGCGTTTCTCCCATCGACGCGCCGGATGTTCCTACATATGTAACGCTGGACTTTGAAAAGGGTGTGCCCATTGCTTTGGACGGCATTAAGATGTCTGCTACCGACATTATTTGGAAACTCAACGAGATCGGCGGCAAGAACGGCATCGGCCTGCTGGACATCGTGGAAAACCGTTTGGTTGGCATGAAGTGCAGAGGCGTTTATGAGACCCCCGGTGGCACCATTCTCTACAAGGCCCACAGAGTGCTGGCGACCTTGTGCCTAGATAAGATGACCGCCCACAAGAAGCAGGAACTGAGCGTTTGCTTTGCTGAACTGCTGTACAACGGCCAGTGGTTCTCCCCCCTGCGTGAGGCGCTGTCCGCCTTCGTAACCGAGACCCAGAAGACCGTTACCGGTACAGTCCGGCTGAAACTGTACAAGGGCAACATGATCAACGCCGGCGTGAAGAGTCCCTACTCTCTCTACTCCGAAGAGATCTGCACTTTCGGTGAAAGTGATTACGATCAGGCGCAGGCCACCGGATTTATCAACCTGTGGGGTCTGCCCACCCAGGTGCAGGCAATGATGGAGCAGGGGAAACTGAACAATGGCTAAGATGTGGGAAGGTCGGTTCAGTAAAGCGCTGGACCAACAGGCCGACGACTTTAATTCTTCCGTCCATTTTGACTGCCGTATGTTCCGGCAGGACATTCGGGGTTCTATGGCTCACGCGGCTATGCTGGCGGCCAAGGGCATTATCGGTCAGGACGATGCGGATACCATTGTTGCAGGTCTGGAATCCATTCTGCAGGACATGGAAAGCGGAGAACTCTCTGTGGATATGACTGCGGAAGATATCCATATGTTTGTGGAGGCAGAACTGACCAAACGGCTGGGAGATGTGGGTAAGAAACTCCACACAGCCCGCAGCCGAAACGATCAGGTGGCGGTGGATATTCGGCTCTACCTGCGGGAAGAAGCCGATCAGATCATCGGTATGCTGAAAGACCTGCTGGAAGCGATCCTCTATCAGGCAAAACAGCACAAGACTACCATTATGCCCGGCTACACCCACCTGCAGAGAGCCCAGCCCATCACCTTTGCCCATCACCTGATGGCTTACGGTATGATGTTCTCCCGGGATATTGAACGCATTCAGGACGCAGTGAAGCGTATGAATGTGAATCCCCTTGGCTCTTGCGCTTTGGCAGGTACGACTTACAATACTGACCGCTATATGACCGCAAAGGCGTTGGGATTTGACGGCATCACCTTAAACAGTATCGACGGTGTGTCCGACCGGGATTTCTGCGTGGAACTGCTTTCTGCTTTTGCCACCGTGATGATGCACCTGTCCCGTTTCTCCGAGGAGGTTATCCTCTGGGCCAGTTGGGAGTTTAAGTTCATCGAACTGGACGACAGTTACACCACCGGGTCGAGTATTATGCCCCAGAAGAAGAACCCCGACATTGCGGAATTGGTCCGAGGCAAGACCGGCAGAGTGTACGGCGACCTGATGGCCATGCTCACAGTGCTGAAAGGTATCCCCTTGGCATATAACAAGGATATGCAGGAGGATAAGGAATCCGTCTTTGACGCAGTGGATACAGTGAAGCAGTGCTTGACGGTGTTCCCACCTATGCTGAAGACATTGAAGGCGCTGCCGGGGAATATGCTGAAAGCAGCCCAAAAGGGATTTATCAACGCCACAGATTTGGCAGACTATCTCACCAAGAAAGGCATTCCCTTCCGTACGGCTTATAAATTGGTTGGCCAGATCGTGGCCTACTGTATTGCAAACAATAAGGTGCTGGAAGAAATGGATATTGCAGAATATCAGTCCTTCCACACCTTGTTTGAACAAGATGTGTTTGCTGCTATCGACCTGCGAAACTGCGTGGAGAGCAGAATTTCCGCCGGCGGCACAAACCAAGCATCCATAGAAGAACAAATCAAATTTATCGAAAACATTATTTAGGAGGAAACAATTATGAAAAAGTTTATCGCATTGACACTGGCACTGATTCTGTGCCTGTCTTTGGCAGCTTGCGGCGCCAAGGGTCCCTCTTTGGCAAAGGTACAGAAGGCCGGTAAGATCACCGTAGCCACCAGCCCCGACTTCCCTCCCTTTGAGAGTCTGGAAGGCGACAAGGTTGTAGGTATTGAAGTAGACATTATGGACCTGATCGCCAAGGAACTGGGCGTAGAGATCGAGTTTATACAGATGGACTTTGACGCAGTTCTGGTGGCTATTCAGTCCGCTAAGTTTGACTGCGCCATGTCCGGTATTACCGTAGACGCTGACCGTCAGAAGAATATGCTGTTCACCGATCCCTACTACAACGCCGCACAGGTGATCGTGGTCAAGGAAGGCAGTCCCATCAAGGGCAAGGCTGATCTGGTAGGCAAGACCGCTTCCGTACAGACCGGCACTACCGCCGATAAGGGTTGTACCGATGCAGGCATCAAGGTGCAGGCATTTGCAGCCAACGCTGACGCCAAGACTGCTCTGACCACCGGCAAGGTGGACGCATGGGTGGTTGACAATCTGACCGCAGCCCAAATGGTAGAGGATACTGACGGTCTGGTGATTTTGGAAGAGAAACTGACTGAAGAGCCTTACGCATTTGCATTCGCTTTCGGTTCTGAAGACTTGGTTGCCGAGATTAACAAGATCCAGAAGACCCTGATCGACAACGGTACTGTTGAGCAGATCTTTGCCAATTACGGCGAAGCCTATGTAAAGCCCTAACCGATCAAGATAAGCATTGCGGCTCCGCGCAAGTGTTTGCGCGGAGCCTGCTTGAATTTTAATTAGAAAATAAGGATATACATACATGAGTTGGATTGATAAATTAAAGGATACATTCCTGACAGACAACCGCTATATGTGGATGGTGGAGGGTCTGGGGAACACGCTCCTGATTACCTTTGGCGCGCTGGTCATCGGCGTGATCATCGGCGCTATCGTGGCGGTTACCAAGTATTATTGCGAGGGCAACCGGAAACTCCGTTTTGTGAACTGGCTGTGCGACCTGTACACTACGGTGATTCGGGGCATTCCTATGACCGTTCTACTGCTGCTGTTCTTCTTCGTGATTTTCGTGTCTGCCCGAAATGGCGTGCCGGTGGCCATTGCCGCGTTTGGCATTAACTCCGGCGCTTACATGGCGGAACTGATCCGCAGCGGTATCAACGCCGTAGATAAGGGACAGATGGAAGCCGCCAGAAGCCTTGGCCTTTCCAAAGGACAGGCAATGGCCAAGATCATTTTGCCCCAGGCAATTAAGTACATCCTGCCGGCCATCGGCAACGAATGCATTGCCCTGCTGAAGGAGACCTCCGTGGCAGGTTATGTGGCAGTGGTGGATGTTACCAAGGCAGCCACCAACATTCGGAACAAGACTTTTGATGCGGTCAACCCCATTATCCTGCTGGCGCTGGTATATTTGGTGATGGTGGTCGTCCTGACCCGCCTACTGGCAGTTTTGGAAAGGAGGCTGGGCAAGAGTGATGGAAAATAAGGAAACCGTGATCCGCGTAAAAGGATTGAAGAAAAACTTTGACAAAAACGAAGTGCTGAAAGGCATTGACATTGACATCTACAAGGGCGATGTGGTCTGTGTCATCGGCGCTTCCGGCTCCGGTAAATCCACATTTTTGCGGTGCTTAAATATGCTGGAAGTTCCCACTGACGGCAGTATTCTCTTTGAAGGCGCTGACCTGACCAATGACAAGGTGGACTTAAACCGCCACCGTCAGAAGATGGGTATGGTGTTCCAGCAGTTCAATCTGTTCCCCCACCTGACCATTCTGAACAATATGACGTTAGCCCCTATGATGCTGAAGAAACTGCCCAAGGAAGAAGCGGAAGCCAAGGCGATGGCCCTGCTTGCCCGGGTAGGTCTTGCAGACCGTGCCAATGACTATCCCGGCCAACTCTCCGGCGGTCAGAAGCAGCGGGTTGCCATCGTCCGGGCGCTGTGTATGGAGCCGGAAGTGATGCTCTTTGACGAGCCTACCTCCGCTCTCGACCCGGAAATGGTTGGCGAAGTGCTGGATGTTATGAAGGGACTGGCAAAAGAAGGTATGACCATGGTGGTAGTTACCCACGAAATGGGTTTTGCCAGAGAAGTCTCCAACCGGGTGATCTTCATTGACGATGGCGTGATCGCCGAGGAAGGCACACCGGCAGAAATTTTTGATTCTCCCAAATGTGAGCGTTTGCAAACGTTTTTGTCTAAGGTGTTGTAATGATGAAAGGTAAAGATTTTTTGAAACTGCTGGATTTTACCCCGGCAGAGATTATGGGGCTAATCGACCTGGCTGCAGATTTGAAAGCCAAAAAGAAAGCCGGTATCCCCCACAGACTGCACCAGGGTAAGAACATTGCCCTGATTTTTGAAAAGACCAGTACCCGTACCCGCTGCGCCTTTGAGGTGGCGGCGTACGATCTGGGTATGGGCGTTACCTACCTAGACCCCACCGGCTCTCAGATCGGCAAGAAGGAATCCATTGCCGATACCGCCCGGGTGCTGGCCGGTATGTACGACGGTATTGAGTACCGTGGCTTCGGTCAGGAGATCGTGGAAGACTTAGCAAAGTACGCCGATGTGCCGGTATGGAACGGCCTGACCAACGAATTCCACCCCACCCAAATTTTGGCGGATATGCTGACCGTTCGGGAGCAGTTCGGCTACTTAAAGGGTATCAACTTCGTGTATATGGGCGACGCTCGGTACAATATGGGCAACTCCCTGATGGTAGGCTGCGCCAAGTTGGGTCTGAATTTTACAGCATGCTGTCCGGAAAAATACTTCCCGGCTGCCTCTCTCATCGAGACCTGCCAAGCCATCGCCAAGGAAAGCGGCGCTGCCTTGCGGTTTGAGACTGACCCTGCCGCAGCGGTGAAAGACGCCGATGTGATCTACACCGATGTGTGGGTGTCTATGGGCGAGCCGGAGTCTGTATGGCAGGAGCGAATCGAAGAACTGTCTCCCTATCAGGTAAACGCAAATCTGATGGCTGCCACCGGCAAGGAGACCACGGTGTTTATGCACTGCCTGCCGGCGTTCCACGATCTGAACACCAAGATCGGCAAGGAAATGGGCGAAAAATTTCACATCACCGCCATGGAAGTGACCGACGATGTGTTTGAAAGCAAGCAGTCCATCGTATTCCGGGAAGCGGAAAACCGTATGCACACCATTAAGGCGGTTATGGCCGCTACCCTGTAACAACAAAAAGAGCGACTTGGAAATCTCCAAGTCGCTCTTTTTTAGTCAATCAGGCTACAAACTGCTTTTTCTGCTTGGTATAGAACAGAAGGCCCAAAACGATCCAGACCACTAACAGCATATAGGACTCCTTGCCGAAGTGAACGCCGGACAAGCCGGGAATGGGAATCAGTTGCAGTACCATAAAGATAAGGGAGAAACACAGTCCGGTGACAGCCATGGTTTTCAGGAAGGGCGTGCCATCTCCATCTCTCTTCATAGTAACCATCGTAGAAGCGCAGGTGAAGAAATAACCCACGGAAGCGCCGATGGCGCACATATCCACAAACCAGCCCAGCGCCTCACGGCCGAGGATCGGACCGGAGAGAGAAACAATAATGCAGAAGATCATAGCATTCTTGGGTGTGCCGTGCTTCTTGTCCACCGCGCTGAACCACTGGGGCAGGTAACCGTCCCGGCTCATAGAGAACATCAGACGGGAAGATGCCAGATAGAAGCCCATAATACCGGAAAGCACAGCGCAGGAAACGCCGGTGCCGATCAGCACCTTGCCGAAAGTGCCCAGCATTTCTTCTGCTGCCACCAGCAGAACCCACTCGCCAGCCATCACCCGCTCAGGCCAGTTGGTCAGCACCAGGGCAGAGACGGTGTTGTTAGCGGTGTAGACAAAGCAGCCGAACACGATGGCCACGATCATAATGCCGCTGACCTTCTTGAAGGAGAAGTTAAACTCCTCTGCAGCCTGGGGGATAGCATCAAAGCCAACATAGGCCCAAGGCGCAATGGCAAAGGTGGCAAGAATGGCGGAGAGGATACCCCGGGTCCCCACATGGGCAAACTGGTTAATATTTTCTGTGGTGGCGTTTGCAGCCATGGCAGCCGCCTTATCAAAGCCCCAAATGGGCGCCAGATTCAGGTTATTGGCCTTTGCGCTGCACAGACCTGCAATGGTCAGGGTAACCACACTGACGATCAGCAGACCGGACAGGATGGTTTGAATAAAGCCGGCCTTCTCAACGCCAAGGATGTTTAGATAGCCAAACAGTAGCAAGATCGCCATAGCAAGGAGCATCTCGCCCATATAGATCTCAAACCCGGCAATGGAATAGTGGAAACCGAATTTCAAGATATCGGCTTTGCCGTCAATGCCGTCTACGATCAGGCCGATGGCCGTGCTGTTCATGGGCACATTGGTCAGGTAGGCGGCCACCAGAAACCAGCCGCACAGATAAGCAGCACCCTTGCCAAAGCAAGCCTTGGCGAAGGTAAATTCCCCGCCTGCCCTAGGGTACTTGGGCACCATGTAGGCATAACTGGCAGCAATGATGATCATCACCAGAGCGCCCAGCACCATAGCAATGGCCGTACCGGCTACACCGGAGTTAGGTAAGAATTTCTTGCCGGGGTTAATAAAGGAGCCCCAGCCAATGACGCAGCCAAACGCAATGGCCCAAACATTCATGGGAGAGAGTTGGCGTTTTAGGGAATTGCTGTTATTTTCATTATGACTCATTGTAAGCACCTCTTTTTGTCACTCTACCCTATGCTACACATCGTAGGTCTTGTCGATGGCCTTCAGTTCCCGGAAGGTATCAATTTCCACGATGTCTTCATCGAAACACTCCTGCACTTCCACCGCATAGTTGTGCTTGCGGTAGTTAAGAGGAACTTGCTCCCAGTATCTTTCCTTACCGCCGGGGGTTGTATACACCTCGGCAATATCCTGAGAAAGTTTATGTCCGTCCTCTTCATTCCAGTAGGAAATACCCACCATCTGCCAGCAATCCAGGCCGCCCACTTTCTGCTCTACGATGATGCCGTTCTTTACCTCAAAGCACCAATCGTCGGTGCGATCCTTCTTGATGGCCAGGAAATCGGAGGTGTAGTGGTACTTTTTGATGATCTTGGGGTTGCTGATCAGCAGATCTGCCTCAAACACATAGGCGTTAGACAGCAGGTATCTGGCCACCAAGGCGCTGGAAATATTGTTGGCCTCGTTGTAAACCGGGTTTTCCAGGAATTTGATCATAGGGTACTTGTAAAGCAGTTGGTCGAACTGCTCGGAGAGATAGCCGCGTACAATGTAGATCTCGTTGATACCCGCCTCCAGACAAGCGTCCAGCAAACTGTCAATGATCCGCTGGCCGTGGACACGGACCAGAGGTTTGGGGGTATTAAAGGTGATGGGAACCAGCCGAGAGCCGAAACCGGCGGCAATAAAAATTGCCCGTTTGACCCGATAGGGTTCCAGCGCAGCAAAGCCGGCTTCCGTAACCTTGTGTCCCTTTACATAGCCGGATTCTGTCAGGAACGCCATGGCCCGGCTCACAGAGCCTAAGGACATACGGGTGGCATTGGCAATGTCTCTTTGATTCACTTTTGCTTCGGTCTTTTCCAAAAAGGTAAGCACTTCAAACTGCTTACGGGAAAGTATGTGTTCCATAACAAATAGTCCTTTCTGGGGGGGTGATTCCCCCTTTTGGATTTGTCGAATTTTGACGAATAGTTTCATTTTTTGTCATTGTAACACCGATTTGGAACAAAGTCAATGAGAGTATTTCAAAAAAAACCATTTTTCGTTTCAATTTCTGATCAAAACCTATCAAGTTGAAACAAAACGCAGAAAAGACCCCGAAGGGCAACGCTCCATAAGGAAGTATTGGTTTTGAACGGCTCCTTTTCCACTTAACTGCATAAAAAATCGCCGAAATACGACAGTATTCCGGCGATTTTGTTATTTGTTAATTGAAAAAGTTCCCACTTTAAAACTGCAAGGCACCCGAAAAAGGCGGA
>JAZSRS010000070.1:0-9144 GCA_045538595.1 Faecousia sp.
ACCGGCCAGCACCCCGGCGGCCTTGTGGTAATCCCGCAGGAGAATGAGATTTGGGACTTCTGCCCGGTGCAACACCCTGCGGATGACCCCAACGCTGAGCAAATTACCACCCATTTTGAATACCACGCAATGGAAGAAAACCTGCTGAAACTGGATATGCTGGGCCACGATGACCCCACTATGATCCGGATGATGGAGGATATGACCGGCGTGGACGCCAAAACCATCCCCTTGGATGATAAGGATACGATGTCCCTGTTCACATCTTCCAAGATATTGGGATATGAAAATGACCCCATTCTTGGTCCTACCGGCGCAGTGGCAGTACCGGAGTTCAACACCCGATTCACTCGTGGCGTTCTGCTGGATACAAAGCCCACCATGTTCGATTTTTTGGTGCGTATTTCTGGTTACACCCACGGCACGGATGTGTGGTTGGGCAATGCCAAAGACTTGATTGTCTCCGGAACGGCTCGTGTAGATCAGACCATCGGCTGTCGTGATGACATTATGCTCTATCTAATCTCCTGCGGCCTGCCTGAAAAACGGGCCTTCAAGATCATGGAATCGGTGCGAAAAGGCAGAGGCCTGCCTGACGGCGCAGAGGAAGAAATGCGGGCTGCCGGTGTGCCGGACTGGTACATTGGCTCCTGCAAAAAGATCAAGTACCTGTTCCCCAAGGCCCATGCGGTGGCCTATGTTATGATGGCATTCCGGATCGCTTGGTTTAAGGTGAATCACCCGCTGGCGTTCTATGCGGCTTACTTCTACCGCCGTAGCCAAAAGGGTGGCTTTGACGCGGTCATGATGACCGGCGGCAAAGATGTGGTGGAGGCCAATATCAAGGCCATCGAAGCCAACGAGGACGCCACCGCCAAGGACGAAGATCTGCTGACCACATTGGAGGTTGCCTACGAATTCTACCTCCGCGGTTTTGAATTCGCCCCCATCAGCCTGTACGAAAGCCACGCCACCAAATTTCTGATCAAAGACGGCAAGTTGCTGCCTCCCTTTGTGGCAGTAAACGGCTTGGGCGAGACCGCTGCCTTGGATCTGATGAAAGCCAGAGAGGGAAGAACATTTCTGTCCATTGAGGAGGTGGCGGCAGCCTGCCCCAAGGTGTCCAAGACCCACCTGCAAATGCTAAAAGAGGCAGGCGCTTTCGGTGATTTGCCGGATACCAGCCAAGTGAATTTGTTTGATACATTCTAGGAGGTTTTCTATGCAAGATATCGGTATGCAGTTCCATATCCGCTGTAAAGAGGGAGATGTGGGAAGATACTGCTTTTTGCCCGGTGATCCGGGCAGATGCGAGGCCATTGCCGCCCATTTTGACGATCCTGTCCACATTGGAATGAATCGGGAATACAATATCTATACCGGCACGTTGCTGGGAGAAAAGGTCTCGGTCTGTTCCACCGGCATTGGCGGCCCGTCTGCTTCCATCGCCATGGAAGAACTGGCGGCCATCGGCGCGGATACCTTTATCCGCATCGGCACTTGTGGTGGCATTGCAATGGATGTGATCCCCGGCGATGTGGTGGTAGCCAGCGGCGCAGTGCGTTTTGAACACACATCGCTGGAGTATGCGCCCTTGGAATTCCCCGCAGTGGCCGACTTTGATCTGACTGCTGCTCTGAAAGCCGCCAGCGAGGATTTGGGTTACCGTACCCATGTAGGCGTGGTCCAGTGTAAAGATTCCTTCTACGGCCAGCACGCCCCCGAGAAAAGCCCCGTATCCTACGAACTGCTGCAAAAGTGGGAGAGTTGGAAACGGCTGGGCGTGAAGGCCAGTGAAATGGAATCCGCTGCCTTGTTTGTGGTGGCGGCAGCCTTAGGCATCCGCTGCGGCAGTTGCTTCCATGTGGTTTGGAATCAGGAGCGGGAAAAGGCAGGACTTGCAATGCCTATGACCGAGGACACCTCCGGTGCAATCCGAGTGGGCATCGAAGCAATGAAGCAAGTGATCGCGGCCGACAAACAATGAAAAAATCGGCAGATTTTTCTGTCGATACATATTCCAACATATTAAAATTAACCTGAGAGGTTTGTTATGAATTATGATGTAATTATTATCGGAGCGGGTCCCGGCGGCATCTTCTCCGCTTACGAACTGACCAAGTTGAATCCCGATCTGAAGGTTGCAGTGTTGGAAGCCGGTCATCAGTTAGACAAACGGCATTGCCCCATAGACGGCGAGAAGATCAAAACCTGTATCAACTGTAAAAGTTGCTCCATTATGAACGGCTTTGGCGGCGCAGGCGCATTTTCCGACGGAAAATATAACATCACCAATGACTTTGGCGGCACACTGCACGAGTACATTGGCAAGAAGCAGGCGCTGGACCTGATGCACTATGTGGACGAGATCAATATGCGTTACGGCGGCGAGGGAACAAAACTCTACTCCACTGCCGGCTCTAAGTTCAAGAAACTGTGCATTCAGAACGGCCTGCACCTGCTGGATGCCTCTGTCCGACATTTGGGAACAGATATCAATTATGTGGTACTGGAGAACCTCTACAACGATTTGAAAGACAAAGTGGAGTTCTACTTTGACACCCCTGTGGAATCTGTCTCCGTTATTGACGGTGGATATGCTGTGCAATGCGCCGATGCTCAGTATACCTGCGAAAAGTGTATCATTTCCGTAGGTCGCAGCGGCAGCAAATGGATGGAAGAGGTATGTAAAAAGTTAAACATTGAGACCAAATCCAACCGTGTGGATATTGGTGTCCGGGTAGAACTGCCTGCAGAGGTGTTCTCCCACCTGACCGACGAACTTTATGAGAGTAAGATTCTGTACCGCACACAGAAGTACGGCGATCTGGTGCGGACATTCTGTATGAATCCCAAAGGCGCAGTAGTCAACGAGAACACCAACGGCATTGTTACTGTAAACGGCCACAGTTACGAAGACCCCAAAAAGCAGACGGAGAATACCAATTTTGCCCTGCTGGTCTCCAAGCACTTCTCCGAACCCTTTAAGGACAGTAATGGCTACGGCGAATCCATCGCCCGGCTTAGCAATATGTTGGGCGGCGGCGTAATTGCCCAGCGGTTTGGTGACTTGATCCGCGGCCGCAGATCTACCCCCCACCGTATGACCGATTCCTTTATGACACCGACTTTGAACGCTACCGCAGGAGACTTAAGCCTGGTGCTTCCTAAGCGAATCCTGGACGGCATCATCGAAATGGTCTATGCTCTGGATAAGATTGCTCCCGGCACAGCCAACGACGATACACTACTTTACGGCGTGGAAGTAAAATTCTACAATATGGAAGTGGCGGTAGACGAGCATCTGGAGAGTTGCCATAAGGGTTTATACATCATTGGCGACGGCAGTGGTATTACCCACAGTCTGTCCCACGCATCTGCCAGCGGTGTGCATGTGGCAAGAGATATTATTTCCCAATAAATAAAACAGACGCCCTATGGAATCCTATCCACAGGGCGTCTGCTTTTTACTTGTTTTTTATCCGGCAACTGGGAGAGAATCACCGCAATAAACACCAGTACACAGCCCAGCGTTTCCCAAACAGTCATACGCTCTTTTAATACCAGCCAACCGGAAAGAACCGCAAACACAGACTCCATACTCATAAGTAAGGATGCGGTGGCTGGATGCAAATCTTTTTGCCCGATAATTTGCAGGGAGTAGGCAATGCCCATAGACAGGAAACCGGCATAGGCAATCGCACCGGAACACTCCAAAATTCCCGACCAAGTAGGCGTTTCCGTAAATGCCACAACGATCCAGGACAGGATAGAACATATCAGACAGTTGATGCAGTTCAGCCGCAGACAGTCGACTTGATTGGCAAAAATGTCCACGCACAGAATTTGCACTGCAAATGCTAAGGCACAGCCAAGCAAAAGCAAATCTCCGGTGGCGATGGTGGTAACACCTACACAACTGAGAAAATACAGACCGACTACACCCAGCAGTACGCTGACAGGAATCCATTTGGAAGGTTTGATTCCTCGGAAAAGGCCTAAAATCGGTACGAATACAATATACATTGCAGTAAGGAAGGCAGATTTTCCCGCATCGGTATCCACAATACCCATCTGTTGCAGATTGGCAGCGATAAACAGAGGTGTGCCACAGAACAGACCAGCGATCCACAGTTTTTTATCCCACCAGCGAGTAAAGAAATTCTTCCCGTCTCCAGCGCAGGTAAACCTGTCTGCAATGGCAATAATGGGCAACAGAATCACCATACCCAGCAGACACCGAGCGGCCTGAAAAGTAAAAGGGCCGATGTGATCCATACCCATACTTTGGGCTACAAAAGTAGAGCCCCAAATAATCGTTGCAAAAATAATGGCAATACTGCCTTTGAGTTGTTTGTTCATTTTCTATCACCGACAGAAATTCTACCATATTCTGAAATTATTTACAAGGGTGGTTTGCAATTTTTGCCGGGTATGGTATAATAAATCCACTATGTGCAGGAGGCAATACAATGAAACGATTTGAAAACCGGGCAGAGATTCCCGTAGAGGATACTTGGGCGACAGAGGATCTGTATGCCAGCGATACCGCCTGGGAGGAAGACCTGGTCAGTCTGGAGCAGGACCAACAGGTGTTGGCAGGCTACGCCGGTAAACTCGCCGAAAGTGGCAAGACTATGTACGACTATCTCTATTGTATGGAAATGACCGATGTGAAGGCGTCCCGTCTTGCCAATTACTGTATGCGCAAAAGCGATGAGGATACCCGCAACGCCTTCTATCAGGCAATGACTGGCAAGTTTATGAGCGTCATTGTGGCCATGGGGGCGGTAACCAGTTTTGATACCCCGGAGATCATGGACATTTCCGACGAAATGCTGGAGGGCTTCTATGCAGCCTGCCCGGAATTGGAGCGGTATCGCCGGTATCTTACCAATCTGCGGCGGAAAAAGGCCCATATCCTGTCCCCCGCGGAGGAAAAACTGCTGGCCTCAGCAGGTGAACTGTCCCAATCTCCGGATACTATCTACGGTATGTTTGCCAATGCCGACCTGAAGTTTGCCGACGCATTGGATTCCCAGGGAGATCCCCATACCGTCAATCAGGGTACATTCGTATCCCTGCAAACCGGTCAGGACCGTGTGCTGCGGAAGAATGCCTATGAAAGCCTCTATAAGAGTTTTGCCGACTTTAAGAACACAGCAGCGGCAATGCTCAATGCTCAAAATAAGCAACTGAAATTCTTTGCCGAAGCCCGGCATTATGATACCGCCTTTGAGGCCTCTTTGGACAGTACCAATGTGCCTACTTCCGTATACCTGAACCTGATCGCATCTGTCCACAAGCATATGGACAAGATGCACCGCTATGTCCGGTTGCGGAAGAAGATCTTGGGATTGGATTCTCTCCATTTCTACGATGTCTACACCCCGCTGGTTGCCGATGTGGACAAGGAGATCCCCTATGCCGAAGCCAAGCAGACGGTGTATGAATCTCTTGCGCCCCTGGGCGAAGAGTACCGCAGCATTCTCAAAGAGGGTTTTGAAAACCGTTGGATCGATGTGTACCAAAATGAGGGCAAACGCAGTGGCGCCTATTCCGCCGGCGCAGAGGTCCATCCCTATGTGCTGCTGAACTATTCTGGTACATTGGACAGTCAGTTCACTTTGGCCCACGAAATGGGTCATGCCCTCCATTCCTACCTGTCCAACAAACACCAAAACCCCATTGATGCCCACTATAAGATCTTTGTGGCAGAGGTGGCATCCACCTGCAACGAAGCACTGCTGATGGAGTACCTGCTGGGGAGGACCACCGACAAGAAAGAGCGCATTTACCTCATTAACCACTTCTTGGAGCAGTTCAAGAGTACCCTGTACCGTTAGACCATGTTTGCAGAATTCGAACTGAACATCGGTAAGACGGTAGCAGAGGGCAAGACCCTGACAGCAGATGTGCTGTGTGAAGAATACCGCCGCCTGAACGAAGAATACTTCGGCCCGGATATGGTGGTAGACGATCAGATCGCTATGGAATGGGCGAGAATTCCTCATTTCTATTATAATTACTATGTGTTCCAGTACGCCACCGGCTATTCCGCGGCCATTGCCCTGTCCCAGAAAATCCTGCGGGAAGGGGAGACGGCGCTACAGGATTACCTGCGATTCCTGTCCGGCGGTTGCTCCAAGAGTCCCATCGACTTACTCAAGGATGCCGGCGTGGATATGACAGACCCCGCCCCTGTGGAAGCGGCCCTTTCTCTGTTCGGTTCGTTACTGGATGAAATGGAAACATTGATTGGAGAATAAAATGGCAGATATTTTTGTTCCCACCCTGCACGCATTTGCGATGGAAAACGAATTTACCGGTTCTTGCGGCAGATTGCGTTTTAAGATCGTGCCAAAGGTGGAAAAACTCAGCAAGAAAGAAGTGGATATGGAAAACAGTACCATATCTGCAGAGTACTGGTATGGCCCTCTGTGCTATGAAAAAAGTAAAGTAGAAGGGGAGAACACCTTCCCACTCAGCGAACAGGGCCGTCTGGAACTAAAAAAATGGCTGGAAGAACTGGCCTAATCAGGTGCGTACTTCGGTGCGCACCAACTTTTTGTTGACGCAGAGCATACAAAGTGGTATACTCCCTATAGAATCAGAAAGAATCGAGTTGAAAATTCGTGGAAAATAAGAAAATTTGGCCCATTTTACAAATAATTGCTTGCGTTTTCCAATTTTTGGCAGAGGTGTTCCTTTGCGTGGTCGTGATCCGGCTGGATATGCTACCCTATGTGCATCTATCTGTGTTTGTCCTGATCTTGGTGTTGCTGCTGGAGGGCATATGCCTGTTTACCTGTGCAAAAGTAAAGGGGAGGATCGCACTGTGGCGCAGAATTACATCTATTGTAGTGTCGCTGATCATCACTGTCGGTTGTGTGTTTGGCTCCAAATTGGTTTTGGATGCCCAAAATCTGCTGGACGACATCACCGGAGATGTTTCTGATGCTCGCAGTATGTATGTACTGGTACAGCAGGATGACCCCGCCCAGTTCATAGACGATGCCAAGACATATTCCTTTGGTGCGCTGGAAAAGTACGATGAGGAGCATACCCAGCAGATTCTGGAAGACCTGTCCCAAAAATTTGACGGGGAAGTTAACCTTGTCTATTATGAGCGGTCTGTTCAAATGGTGGAAGCCTTCTACGCCGGGGAGATCAATGCTTTGATTATGAACGGCGCCAGCGTCTCTTTGCTGACAGAGCAGGAAGAATATGCAGATTTCTTGTCCCACACCCGGGTGCTGTATACCCACGCCTTTGAGGAGAAAAAGCCTGTGGTGGAAGAGGAAGAAGAGTATATACCCCAAGAGATCACCAAGGACCCCTTCGTTGTATATATCGGTGGCTCAGATACCCGCAGCAATAAACTTACCGTAGGCCGTAACGATGTAAATATCATTGCGGTGGTGAATCCCAAGACCAAGCAGATATTGCTGGTGAACACCCCCAGAGATTACTATGTGCCCAATCCTGCAGGTAAGGGTGAACTGGATAAACTGACCCATTGCGGCAATTATGGTGTAGACTGCTCTGTGGAGGCGCTGGAGGGTTTGTACGGCGTGGATATTGACCACTATGCCAGAATCAACTTCACCGGTTTCGAGAAATTGATCGACGCCATTGGCGGCGTAACAGTTTATTCAGACAGGGCATTCCTTGCCAACCACAGAACATCTATCGTCAAGGGTAATAACACCCTGAACGGTCAGGGTGCGCTGGACTTCTCCCGGGAACGTTACAATGTCAGCGGGGGAGACAACGGCCGTGGCAAGAACCAAATGAAGGTGCTGAAGGCGGTCATCGAGAAACTCACCACCAGTTCCACATTGATCTCCAAGTA
Source organism: Faecousia sp. (assembly GCA_045538595.1). GTDB lineage: Bacteria > Bacillota > Clostridia > Oscillospirales > Oscillospiraceae > Faecousia. Next base: position 7,856 of record JAZSRS010000070.1, read on the forward strand.
TGCCGATATTATCAGCAGCCTGGAAGGTATGTTCTCCACCAACTTCACATCCGAGGAGATCAGCGGTCTGGTGAAAATGCAGTTGCGGGATATGGCATCCTGGGATATCCAGTCCTTTGCCGTAACCGGTAAGGGCGGGTATGCCGTTACCTATTCCGCACCGGGTATGGACTTGTATGTCAGTTGGCCCAACGAGGATACAGTGAATTTTGCAAAGGATCTGATGAAACAGGTCATGGACGGCAAGGTCCTCACGGCAGAAGATACGGTTATGCCTAAATAATGAAAAAAATTCAGCAGCCGGGGAACTCCCCGGCTGCAACTGCTTTGCACCGGAAAATCTATGGGAAAAATGTTGACAAACTGAGGTTTTGTGGTAAAATAGATGCGATATGTAAAAGCAATGCGGAAGCGAAGAAAATTTGCTTTACCCTAGCGAGAGAGGGACGGTGTGAGCCTCTTGTGTAAGAAATTTTCCGGCCACTTCCAAGCAGCCCGGGATGACCGGGACGGGCGCTCCCGTTACAGAGCATCTAAGATACTCCCGTTGGGAGTGAATTAGGGTGGTACCGCGATCAATCTCGCCCCTAAATCAGGGGCGGGGTTTATTTTTATATGAATTTTTTATGGAGGGAAAATCCAATATGAGTAAAAAACCTTATGGCGTAAATGAATTGCGCGAAATGTTTCTGTCCTACTTTGAGAGCAAAGAGCACCTGCGTCTGCCCAGTTTTTCCCTGATTCCCCAAAATGACGCTTCTTTGCTGCTGATCAACTCCGGTATGGCGCCTATGAAACCCTATTTTAAGGGCGAAGTAGAGCCTCCCAGAAGAAGAGTCTGCACCTGCCAGAAGTGTATCCGTACCGGTGATATTGAAAACATCGGCAAGACCGCCCGCCACGGCACTTACTTTGAAATGCTGGGCAACTTCTCTTTCGGCGATTACTTCAAGTCAGAAGCCATCGCCTGGAGTTGGGAGTTTTTGACCAAGGTAGTTGGTCTGGAAGAGGATAGACTCTATCCCTCTATCTATGAAAATGACGAAGAGGCCTTTGAGATTTGGAATAAGGAGATCGGCATTCCTGCAGAAAAGATCTTCCGCTTCGGAAAATCCGATAACTTCTGGGAGCACGGCGCAGGCCCCTGCGGTCCTTGCAGTGAAATCTACTATGACCGGGGCGAAAAGTACGGCTGCGGCAGTCCTGACTGTAAGGTTGGCTGCGAATGCGACCGTTATATGGAAGTGTGGAACAATGTGTTCTCCCAGTTCGACAATGACGGACAGGGC
>JAZSRS010000107.1:0-2988 GCA_045538595.1 Faecousia sp.
AGAAGCAGGGTCTTTTGAATCAGAACGCTATTACAGAGCAGCCTTAGCCTTCTCAACCAGAGCAGCGAATGCAGCTGCGTCCTGGATAGCCATCTCGGACAGGCTCTTACGGTTCATCTCGATACCGGCCTTCTTCACACCGTTCATGAAGGTGGAGTAGTTCAGACCGAAGGGCTTAACAGCAGCGCTGATGCGGGTGATCCACAGTCTGCGGTAATCACGCTTCTTCAGTTTGCGGCCAACGTATGCATAGTTGCCGGACTTCATAACGGCCTGCTTGGCCATCTTAAAGTGTCTGGACTTAGAACCCCAGTAGCCTTTGGCCAACTTCAGGGTAGCGTTTCTTCTCTTGCGCGTCATCATTGCGCCTTTGACTCTTGCCATAACTCAATATCCTCCTTGCTTATTTGTAGGGAATCATCTTCTTGACGGCATCTACGTTGGTAACATCAGCGTAGGCAGTGGAGCGAAGACGACGGGTACGCTTGGTATCCTTCTTGGTGAGGATATGGCTCTTAAAAGCGCGGGCTCTCTTAACCTTACCGGACTTGGTCAGGCTGAATCTCTTCTTAGCACCGCTATGGGTTTTCAGTTTGGGCATAATTGGTTCTCCTTCCGTCTCATTGGTATAGAAACAAAAAATTGTTACTTACTGTTTTTTGGGGGCCAGGAACATTCCCATGAACCGGCCTTCCAATTTGGGGTTCTTTTCCATGGTGGCGGTTTCTACACAGGCTTCTGCGAAATCCATCAACAACTTTTCACCCAGATTGGTGTGGGCCATCTCACGGCCGCGGAAGCGGACGCTGACCTTCACCCGGTTGCCGTCTGCCAGGAATTTCTGGGCGGCTTTGATCTTGGTGTTTAGGTCGTTAGTGTCAATGCTGGGACTCATGCGGATTTCCTTCACTTCCACCACCCGCTGGTTCTTCTTGGCTTCCTTCTCCCGCTTCTTCTGGTCGAAACAGAACTTGGAATAGTCCATAATCTTGCACACAGGGGGTACGGCGTTGGGGGAGATCTTTACCAGGTCTAAGCCCTGCTCGTCAGCCATGGCGTTGGCTTCGTCTGCAGACATAATACCCAGTTGCGCGCCGTCTTCACCGATGACGCGAATCTCTTTGTCCCGGATCTCCTCGTTGAGTTGATGGTCTAACTTGGCTATGGTAAGCACCTCCAATAAATAGAACAGGGGCTGCGGAATGCTCCGCTGCCAAAAACAAAAGCGGATGCCAAGCATCCGCACATTCTCACAGTATCTCCCCAAAGGGAAAGTGGAATATTGACCCGGTCGCGTTTGCTGCGGGTGAGGCGGATTGCTTGCCTTCTTTATTGCCCAAGTATCTTATCACAGGTTTTGTAAATTGTCAAGGGGTATTTTCAGGCTTTGCACCGGTCAGGTGCAAAGCCATGTAATCACACTAAATACGCAAGGAAGGATCGCCAGCGCCAGAACATAGGAAACAAAACACATCTGGGCATTGTCTTCGGCTTCTTTTTCGAAGCCAAGGCTTTCGGGGAAAACCACTAAATTTAACCCCAGAGGCAGACAAGCGATCACCAGCGGCCAGAACAAGGATATGCCCCGCACACCACACAGGAAAAGTGCGATGCCGATGATCAGGGGAATCCCCAGCATACGGATTGCGGTCATCAGGTAGGCGCGAATGCCGGAAAACAGGTGGCGCAAGGGGAATTTGCCCAACATAAAACCTGCCAGCAGCATAGTGCTGGGGCTCATGCAATTTCCAAGGCCGGTGAGGACCTTGTTGAAAACCAAGGGCAGTTTGATCCCGGACAGACCGATGACAATACCTATTATCATGCCAATGATCACGGGGGTTTTCAGAATCCGCTTGATGCTGAACTTCTTACCTTCCTGAAATAGCAGATAGCCGTAGGAATTGTTCATCATCGAGACAGGCAAGCCGAATATCATAAAATCCGCCAGCAAAGCGCTGCCGAAAACACCTTCGATCACCGGGTAGCCGAAGTAGGCGAAATTGGAGAAAGTGAACGCGTAGGTCAGGGAACTTTTCTCAATGGGGGTGCGGCTCAGGGGTCTGGCCAGCAAGCGGCCCAAGATGACGGCAATGGCCATATACACCACGCCCCACCCTATCAGCAGAAGTTTTTCACCGATCATTTCCATTCGGATATTTTTGCTCAGATTTATAATGTTATATGCCGGGGTGAAGATCATAACGCAAAGAAGCGACAGCATACGGCCGGCCTGCTCCGGCAGCAGATGTTTCCGCTGCAGAAAATAGCCGATCGCAATATAGATCAGCAGTGTGCCTACGTTATCTAATGTGAGCAGAAACACATCCAGCATGGAAACGGCCTTCTTTCTTTTGGTATCCAGCAGTATCATACACTAAGAAGGTACGGATTGCAATACAGGAAAATGTATTTTGTAAAAAATGGAAGGGCGGGGAAACGCCACCCCAATATTCCGCATTTTGCAATAACAAACCCCGGAAGCATGATTGCTTCCGGGGTCGTGTTAGTATTCACCTTGCCAGCGCATGGAGGTGGATTCCACCGCACAGCCTGCCTGCAGGCTTTTGGGTACATCCAAGATCCGCTGGTTTTTGCTGCCACGGAAGGCGATCTCCAGACTCTTTTCCGCCTGAATAAACGGGCCGTCGATCAGCACGTCTAACTGCTGTAGTAGGGCTTTCTGGGCGGGAGTGCCGTTTAGGAGTTGTTCAAAGGTGTAACCGGAGTAGGAGGCTATTTCATAGCCTTTCTCCTTCAGGGCCACCGCCAGTTCCAAAAATCCTTCTGCCTGAGCGAAAGGCTTACTGTTGGAGAAGGTAACGCCCCGACAAAGGGGGTTGTCTTCCACAATGGCCACCATTACTTCCGTGTCCATGGGTGTGCCGCCGGCAAAGGGCCAGGTCTCCGGGTTGTGGCAGCCGGGACAGTGGTGGGGACAACCTTGGGAAAAGAAAGTCGTCCGAATACCCGGGCCGTCCACAATGC
>JAZSRS010000018.1:0-4044 GCA_045538595.1 Faecousia sp.
CATGAATCCCATTATGATCGACGGAACCGGTATGTGCGGCGGATGCAGACTCACACTGAACCGTGACGGTAAGAAAACAGTCAGCTTTGCATGCGTGGACGGTCCCGATTTCAACGGATACGAGGTGGATTTCGACGAAGCTATGTCGAGAAGCCGCATGTACGCCGATTACGAACGCCATGCATACGAAAAAACCTGCAATCTCATGAAGAAGGTGTAACTCATGCCCATAATACCCAAAAAATACGAAATGCCAACCCAGACACCCGAGGAACGTGCGAAGAATTTTGACGAAGTGGCTCTCGGATATACGGAGGAAGTCGCAGTTGCCGAAGCGCAGAGATGCCTGATCTGTAAAAACAAGCCATGTGTCACCGGATGTCCCGTAAATATTGATATTCCCGTGTTCATCAGAAAAATCCGTGAGGGTGATTTTGAAGGCGCGTATCAGGTAATCATCGAAACTTCATCTCTGCCGGCAGTCTGCGGACGTGTATGCCCGCAGGAGAACCAGTGTGAAGCAAAATGCACTCTCGGTGTGAAACTGGAGCCTGTTGCCATCGGCAGACTGGAAAGATTTGTCGCCGACCGTCACAATGAGCAGAACAATGAATCCCCTGAAATGCCAAAGCCCAACGGTCACAGAGTGGCTGTGGTCGGATCGGGCCCGTCAGGACTTACCTGTGCAGGTGATCTTGCTAAAAAAGGATATGATGTTACTGTATATGAAGCACTGCACACAGCAGGCGGCGTTCTTGTATACGGTATACCCGAGTTCCGTCTTCCGAAAAGCATTGTTGCAAAGGAAGTTGAGGGGCTGAAAAAGCTTGGGGTCAAGATTGAAACCAATGTAATTATCGGAAGCACACTCACCGTCGACGAGCTGTTTGAAATGGGCTTTGAAGCGGTGTTTGTAGGCAGCGGCGCTGGCCTGCCTATGTTTATGAACCTTCCTGGCGAGGCGCTGAAGGGCGTGATGTCCGCCAACGAGTACCTGACCCGTACCAACCTGATGAAGGCCTACGACGAAAATTACGACACCCCCATCGTGAAATCTAAGGCGGTAGCCGTGGTTGGCGGCGGCAACGTGGCGATGGACGCCGCTCGCTGCGCTATGCGTCTTGGCGCTGAAAATGTGTATGTGGTCTACCGCCGGGGCGAAGCCGAAATGCCTGCCCGTGCGGAAGAAAAGCACCACGCCAAGGAAGAGGGTATCGAATTTAAGACCCTGTGCAACCCCGTTTCCATCATTGGCGACGATGACGGCCGGGTCTGCGGCATGAATTGCATCCGTATGGAACTGGGCGAGCCGGACGCATCCGGCAGACGCCGTCCTGTGGAAGTGCCGAACAGCGAGTTTGTGCTGGGTGTGGACACGGTGATCATGGCGCTGGGTACAAGCCCCAACCCCCTGATTCGCTCCACCACCCCGGGACTGGACACCAACAAGAAGGGTTGTCTCATTGTAAACGAAGACGAAATGACCACCCGTGACGGTGTATTTGCCGGCGGCGACGCTGTTACCGGCGCAGCAACCGTCTTTCTGGCAATGGGCGCCGGCAAGAAAGCCGCCGCTGCCATTGATACCTACCTGAAAAACAAATAAAAACAACTCCCCCGGCGGCCTACCCGCCGGGGGAGTTTTACGCAAAAACTTAAAAAGACGAGCATACTTTCTCTCCGGCGAGGAAGTATGCAAAGAGCCGCCGGATACCGCAAACGGAGATCCCGCACCCTTCCCACGACCAAAAGGGGAAGTGGCACGAACATATACCACATCATACTTTTCTTGCACTTCCCCCTTTGGAATCCCCTGAAACAATTTTGCACTTTGCGTTTTGCATTTTGCATTCTTTTTGCCCGGTGTTTTTTGTTCTTTCCAAAGGGCGGATTTTGTGGTATGATGAAGAAAAAACCGGGAGGGATTCCTATGGAGATTCGTTTTGCCAAACCTGTGGATGTGCCGAAAATATTAGACCTGCTGCGGCAGGTAGGCCGGGTGCATTATGAAGGCCGGCCGGATATTTTCCGGGCCGACGCGCAAAAATACGGCCCATCTCAGGTGCTTGCCATGCTGGACAAGTCGGAGACCCCCATTTTTGTGGCGGTGGAAGAGGGTTCTGTGCTGGGTTACTGCTTCTGTCAGATGCACACCTACTACCGGGATACTGTAATCACCGATCACACCGACTGCTACATTGACGATCTGTGCGTAGACAAAAATGCCCAGCGCAAAGGCGTGGGAAAAGCACTGTACCAAGCGGTCTGTAAGTATGCAAAACAGAGAAAATGCCGGGCAATTACCTTAAATGTGTGGTGCTGCAATGCAAATGCCATGGAGTTTTATGTAAACTTGGGAATGAAGCCACAAAAAATCGGTATGGAGACCGTTTTGGAGGACGGCTGATGCTGGAGAAGAACAAACAATATGAAGCCACCGTTACCGACTATACCGCTGACGGTCAGGGCGTTGCCCGGGTGGAGGGTTGCGCCGTGTTTCTGCCCAACGCCATTGCCGGGGAGGTTTGCCGCATTCGCATTGAGAAGGTGGGAAAGACCTGGGCGGCCGGTAAAATCGTGGAGATTTTAGAACGCTCCCCCCACCGTGTCAACCGGGAATGTCCGGTGGCAAAACTGTGCGGCGGCTGCGATTTTTGGCATATGGACTATGCCGAGGAGACCCGGCTGAAGGCCCAGCGGGTGCTGGACACCTTAAACCGCATTGGCGGGGCGAATCTTCAGGAGATGCCCATTCTCCCCGCCCCCACCTGCAAACAGTATCGCAACAAGGCCCAGTACCCTGTTGCCAGCCAAAAAGGGCGGGTGTACGCCGGGTTTTTTAAGGCCGGTACCCACCAAGTGATTGAAAATGAAAAATGTCTGATCCTGCCCCCGGAATGCGACCGGGTGCGGAAAATTGTGATAGATTATGTAAACCACTACCGCATTTCCGCCTACGACGAAGTGACCCAAAAGGGACTGCTGCGGCATATTTATGTCCGCCGGGGGGCGGTGTCCGGGCAGGTGCTAGTGTGTTTGGTGGTCAACGGCCACAAACTCCCCCACACGGAGGACTTGATTCAGCGGTTGCAGGCAGTTCCCGGGTTTACTTCTCTTGTGCTGTCGGTGAATACCAAGGCGGGGAACACCATTTTGGGGGACGAATTTATCACCCTTTACGGCCCGGGGTACATTGAAGATACCCTGTGCGGCCTGCAATTCCGCCTGTCTGCTCGGTCGTTCTATCAGATCAACCACCATCAGGCGCAAAGGCTTTATGAAAGCGCCATCGCCCAGGCGGAGATCACCAAAAATGACCTGGTGCTGGACTTATACTGCGGCGTGGGAACGATTACTTTAGCCATGGCCAAAGCCGCCGGCAAGGTCATTGGCGTGGAAGTGGTGGAGCAAGCCATTGTCGATGCGAAAGACAACGCCGCCCGGAACGGCATTGAAAACGCGGAATTTTTCTGCGGCGATGCGGGAAAAGCCGCCTTGGAACTGGAAAAACAAGGCGTACACCCGGATGTGATCGTGGTAGACCCGCCCCGAAAAGGCTTAAACGGCGACGCCATTGAGGCGATGTGCCGTATGGCGCCCCGGCGGATCGTGTATGTTTCCTGCGACCCGGCAACGCTATCCCGAGATGTGGCAATCCTGAAAGACCGTGGATACCACCTGAAAAACGCCCAAGCGGTTGACCTCTTCCCCCGCTGCAGCCATATAGAATCCGTTGTTTGTTTAAGTAGGAAACAAGTCAGCGACTATCTCCGCATTGCCGTTAATACCGCAGACCTGGAAACCGATGCGGGGGTTGTTTACAACAACGACGATATAAAACAGTATATCGAGGATAAGTACGGATTCAAAGTCCACTCTGCTTATATCGGGCAAGTACGGGAAAAGCTGGGTGTCCACCAACACGAAAACTATAACGACAGCCACACAAGTCCCCGCAAGCCAACTGTTTGCCCCGAAGAAAAGGAAGCAGCAATCATTGATGCATTAAAGCATTTCAAACTAATCTAAACAAAGCAGAACAGA
>JAZSRS010000109.1:0-7710 GCA_045538595.1 Faecousia sp.
CAAGGACGAGAACGGCAACGGCATTATGCGTAAGTGGTGGGAAGTTACCGACGAGGACATCAAGAAGATGTGCGATGCTACCACTTGGCCTGCAGCCGACAACGGCTACTTCCGTGGCGGCGGATTCTCCTCCTCCTTCACTACCCGTGCTGAAATGCCTGCTACCATGATCCGTCTGAATCTGGTAAAGGGTCTGGGCCCCGTGCTGCAGATCGCAGAAGGCTGGACTGTGCAACTGCCTGACGATGTCACCAAGACTCTGATGATGCGTACCGACTCCACTTGGCCCTGCACTTGGTTCGCACCTCGCTGCGACGGCAAGGAAGGCTCTCCCTTCAAGACCGCTTACGAGGTCATGAACAACTGGGGCGCCAACCACGGCGCTATCTCCTACGGCCACATCGGTGCTGACCTGATCACCATGTGCTCCATGCTGCGGATCCCCGTATGTATGCACAACGTTCCCACCGAGGACATCTTCCGTCCCGCCGCTTGGAACGCATTCGGTATGGACAAGGAAAGCGCTGACTACCGCGCATGCGCCGCCTACGGTCCTATGTACAAGGCATACTAATTCCAACAATACAAAAATGGCGGTCCTCGGACCGCCATTTCACTTAAAAGGAGGTAACCCCTATGTTAAAGAATATCCCTTCCATTCTCTCTCCCGAACTGCTGAAGGTGCTGGCCGAAATGGGCCACAGCGACCGGATCTGCATCGGCGTCGGCAATTTCCCCGGCGCATCCATGGCTAAGGCCAAGAACGCCATTTTCCTGCGGGCTGACGGCCACGGCGTTCCTGAAATTTTGGACGCCATTTTGCAGGTATTCCCTCTGGATACCTATGTGGAGAAACCTGCCATTCTCATGGAAAAAATGGACTGCGACAAGGATCTGGCGATCCCCGTTTGGGACGAGTATAAGGCAATCATCGCCAAGCACGATCACCGTGGCGCAGAAGCCGTTGGCAACATCGACCGCTTCAAGTTCTACGACGAAGCCAAGGACTGCTACTGCATTCTGCAGACCGGCGAGACCGCTATTTACGCCAACATCATCCTGCAAAAGGGTGTTATCAAGTAAGATATGGGTACTGTGATTTCTGTGATCCAGACCGCCCTGCCGGTGTTCATTGCTCTGGCGCTGGGTATGCTGTGCCGCCGCATTGGATTCCTCACCCGAGAGGGTGTAGACGCCTTAAAAAAAGTGGTGGTAAACCTGACCCTGCCGGCGGTGCTTCTCAGCGCATTTGCCACCGCGGAGTACAGCGTGTCCACCATCGCCATTCCTGTGGTGATGTTTTTGCTTTGCTGCGTTGCCTTGGCTTTGGGCTTTTTGGTGGTGCGGCTGACCCGTATGCAGAGCCGCCTTGCCCCCTTCCTTGCCTCCGGCTTTGAGGCGGGTATGTTGGGTTACGCCCTGTTTGTGCTGCTGTTCCCGGACAAAAGCGTGTCTGGATTTGCCATGCTGGACATCGGACACACCCTGTTCGTTTTCACCCTGTATAAGATCCTTCTCAGCGGCAAAACCAACTGGAAAGCCATCGGCAAAGATCTCGTTTCCACCCCCATTCTGTGGGCGGTGTTCTTCGGCGTGATCATCGGCGCTACAGGTCTGTACAAAGCCATGGGCGCTTGGGGCGTCAGCGGTATTTTTGACGGTATTACCGACTTTGTTTCTGCCCCCACCGGTATGGTGATTCTGCTCACCGTGGGTTACGACTTAGTTCCAAAGGAAATCCCTTGGAAAAAGACCGCTGGCCTGATGGCAATGCGGCTGGCCATTTTGGCCGTCTGCTATGTGCTGCTGGTACTGGTTAACCGCAGCCTGCTGGGTGGTATGATCTTTGAAGGCGCAGCGCTGCTGATGATGATTCTGCCGCCGCCTTATGTGATCCCGGTGTTCGCCGACGAGCCGGGCGAGCGGGTGCAGATCTCCTCGGCGCTGTCCGGCCTGACCCTGCTGACCATTGTACTTTTTGCGGTACTCAGCGTGATTGTCAGTTTGTAAACCCGCCAATATGCAAAACATTATGCACGGGCGATCCCTGATCACCCCTACATTCTTTCTCCAATATTTTCTGCAAAAACCCGGCAGACATCAGTCTGCCGGGTTCGTATTATCTATGCTCACCTAAGAAGAACAGGGCTAATGTGCCGGGGCCGGAGTGGGAGCCGATCACCGCGCCCACATAGTAGATCAGCACATTTTTCACGCCGTACCGCTCTTTTACCAGTTTTTCCAAATACTGGGCATCCTCAATGCAGTCGCCGTGGCAGATGAACACCGTGTCATTTTCTCCCGGCAACCCCAGTTCTTCCATCTTTTTGGCCAGCGCCTCGATGGAGGCCTTGCGCCCCCGGGCCTTGGACATATTCACCAGTTTGCCGTTTTCGTCGGCGTGAAGCACCGGCTTGATCTGCAGCATCGTACCCACCAACGCGGTGGCTGCACTGATCCGGCCGCCCCGCTTCAGGTACATCAGATCGTCCACAGTAAACCAGTGGCACAGATTCTGCTTGTGGCTCTCGCACCACGCAGTCAGGTCTTCCAAAGAGAGACCTGCGTCCCGCTTCTGGCAGGCGTAGTACACAAACAGACCCTGACCCAAGGAGGCGCACAGGGTATCTACCACATTCACCTTCCGATCAGGATACTGCTCCATCAGTTCGGTAGCGGCAATCACCGCAGACTGATAAGTAGTGGACAGTCCGGAGGAAAATGCCAGCACCAATGCGTCCTCGCCGGACTGCAGAATGGGCTCCAGCACATCTTGCCAGTCCTGGGGGTTGGCGGCGGAAGTGGTTGCCTCTTCTCCGTGGCGTAAGCCGTCAAACATATCCTTCAGCCACGGCTCTGTGTACTTACTCACAGATTGGCCCTTGTAATGCACAGTCAGGGAAACCACGGAAAGATGCAATTCTTCATACATCTGCTCCGGGAAATCGCAGCAGGTGTCGGTCACAATACGGTATGCCATAGATTATCTCCTTAAAAATACTGGACAGGAAAGTCCTGCCAACATATAATATAGATTGTACCCTGATTGTACACGAAATAAGCCGATCTTTCCAGCCACCGGGGTTGGATTTGGGGTTTTTGCAACTCCTGAGAGTAGAATTTCCGACTCTACTGGCAGTAGAGTTTTGATTTCCCCTTGATTTTTGCCGATTTTTGGAGGGTTTTTATGACCAAACTGTTAACAAAACTGTGTCTGCCTAAAAATACCCCCGCCACCGCCCCCAAGTATCGGGCTGCCGTGGGACGGCTGTCCGGCGTGGTGGGAATCGGGTGTAATTTGCTTCTGTTCGCCGGAAAATTGCTGATCGGTACACTGTCCGGATTTCTGTCCATCACCGCCGACGCCATGAACAATCTGTCCGACGCCACCAGCGCGGTGGTAACCCTCATCGGCTTTAAGTTGGCGGAGAAACCTGCCGACAGCGACCACCCCTACGGCCACGCCCGGTACGAATACCTGTCCGGTCTGGCGGTGGCGGCTATGATCGTGGTGATCGGTTTTGAACTGGCCAAGTCCTCGGTGAGCAAAATTTTTCACCCCACCGAATCCCTGTTCTCCCTGCCGCTGGTCATCGTGCTGGTGGGGTCGATTCTCATCAAACTGTGGCTCGCCCTGTTCAATAGAACTCTGGGTAAATCCATTGATTCCGCCGCCCTGATGGCCACCGCGGCAGACAGCCGTAACGATGCCATCTCCACCACCGCCGTGCTGATCGCAGCGGTGACAGAGCATATGACCGGTTGGAAAATCGACGGCTATATGGGTCTGGCCGTGGCCATTTTTATTTTGTATAGCGGCGTGACTTTGGCAAAAGAGACCATCAGCCCCCTGCTGGGGGAATCTGCCAGTCCGGAACTGCAAAAGCAGATCGTTTCTCTTATGGAAAGCGAGCCGGCGGTGCTGGGTTTTCACGACCTGATGGTCCACGACTACGGCCCGGGTCAGCGTTTTGGCAGTCTCCATGTGGAAATGGATCACGGGGCAGATCCCCTGTGGTGCCACGAACTGATCGACGACTTAGAGCGAAAATGCCTGCAGGAACTGGGCGTTCACTTGGTGATCCACTACGACCCGGTGGTGGTAGGCGACCCGGAACTGGACGAATTGCGGCAGGAGATCGGCATATATCTGACAACCATCGACGCCCGTCTTTCCCTCCACGATTTCCGTATGGTGAAAGGCACAGGACACACCAACCTGATCTTTGACATCGCTATGCCCCATGCTATGGCGGGGCAGGAAAAGGCCATCAAAAAGGGCATAGAAAATGCCCTGGCGGAACACCGCCAAGGCACTTACTACTTAGTCATTACTTTCGACAAGGTTTCAGACTGAGCATCAGCAGGCAAGCCCACAGGAACAGGCTGACCGCCCAATACTGCATGCAGATCATTGGCGCGGAGAACATAGTCAGCAATACATACAGAACAAGCCCTGTATGGGCAGAAAAATTCACCGACAGCACATTCAGCACCAACAGAATCAGGCTCAATCCCAAACTGCATATACTGAGCAATCGCAGAATCAGGAAGGTTTTGCGGTTGCTCTCTTTTTTTGCCTGCCACCAAAGCCAGAACGGCGGCAGGAAGAACAGGACGCCCATTCCCACCAAAATGGCCTTGGCAAACCCTGTGGTCTCCGGCAAAAATCCCAACCCCACACACAGGCAATATAACACGCCCCAAATGGCGTAAATAACCGATTTTTTCATAAACTCTCCCATTTATAATAGTATAAGGCAGTCATACTTTCTCTCCGGCGAGAAAGTAGGGGTAACCTAGTTCGTTATAACCAGTTGATTCAAGCCCTGCCGGGGGCGGTACTTTCTTATGCCGATAAGAAAGTACCCAAAGAACCGGCCTAAGGGGCGCTACGAGCCAATAGATTTCCTGTTGTGGTACCCGGCATATTCCTTGCCGACGAAGCGGCTGCGTCATCTGTCGACCACGGCCACTCGCTCAGGTCGCTTACCCCGCCACCGGCGGCGCTCCCATCGCTCCCCCTTAGGTATCCCCCGCCGCTCCACTGTTAATTTGGTGGAACTAAGAACCTTTTACTCCGCAGTTTTCGGGGATTCCAAAGGGGGAAGTGTAAGAAATGTATGATGTGGTATATGCTCGTACCACTTCCCCTTTTGGTCGTGGGAAAGGCCCGGGAAACCTACGAAACGTTTCCCGGCGGCTCTTTGCATACTTTCTCGCCGGTGAGAAAGTATGAACGCCCTCTTTTACCCTCTCCGTCAGCCTGTTCGGCTGACACCTTCCCCAAAAGGAGAGTCAAGGAAATCGTTTGCACCACTTTGCATTTATTATTTTGCACTCTTAATTCATCGTTCCCTCGGTGCGGGCGAACAGTCCGGCGATCCGCTGACGCAGCGCTTCCGATTCCGGCGTGTTGGCCGTTCCCGCACTGTCGATCCACTTAGCCGATGCCTGCTGGGCGGCTTTCAAAGTCATTAAGTCCACACTCAGGTTTGCAACCCGGAAGGCAGGCAAGCCCGACTGCCTTGCCCCGAAGAAATCTCCCGGGCCACGGAGTCGCAGATCTTCCTCTGCGATTTTGAAACCGTCAGTGGTCTTGCACAGCGCTTGCAGCCGTTGCCGGGTCTCAGGATTTTTATTGTTTGAGAACAGCACGCAGTAACTTTTCGCCCTGCCGCGACCAACCCGTCCCCGCAACTGGTGGAGTTGGGATAAGCCAAACCGGTCGGCATCTTCCACCACCATCAGTGTGGCGTTGGGTACATCCACGCCCACCTCGATCACCGTGGTGGCCACCAGCACATCGGCATTTCCCTGGGCGAAATCCGCCATCACGGATTCTTTTTCCGCCCCTTTCATCTGCCCGTGGAGCAGGGCCACCCGCAGGTCTGGGAATACGGTCTGCCCAAGAGTCTGGGCCCACACTTCCGCGGCTTTGATATCCAGTCCTTCGTTTTCTTCCACCGCAGGACACACCACAAAGCACTGATGTCCTTGGGAAACCTGCTTGCGGATAAAGGCGTTGATCCGCGCCCGGTAACTTTCATCCACCAAGAAAGTATCCACCGGCTCTCTGCCGGGGGGCAGTTCGTCCAAAATGGAGACCTCCAGATCTCCGTACAGCAGCAGCGCCAGCGTCCGGGGAATGGGCGTTGCCGACATCACCAAAAGGTGGGGGTCTTGTCCCTTGCCGGCCAGCGCCGCCCGCTGACCTACGCCAAACCGATGCTGCTCATCGGTGATGACCAATCCCAAATCGGCAAACACCGTGGCTTCTGACACCAGCGCATGGGTACCCACCACCAGTTGAGCCTCTCCACTTTCGATCCGCTCCCGAACCTGCCGTTTTTGCTTCACCGTCTGAGAGCCGGTGAGCAGTTCCACCGAGATGCCCAAGGGGGTAAGCAGTTTGGATAAAGACGCAAAATGCTGCTCTGCCAATATTTCCGTAGGCGCCATCATAGCCGCCTGATGGCCATTTTGAATGGCCATATAGGCCGCGGCGGCGGCCACCATAGTCTTGCCGCTGCCCACATCCCCCTGCACCAACCGATTCATGGGAGCACCCCGACGGAGATCAGCGGCAATTTCTGCAATCGCCCTGTTTTGCGCCCCGGTGAGGGTAAAGGGCAATACATTATAAAATTGGGTCAAATCCGTATTGGCATACACCGGGGCTTTCTTCAGCGCCCGGGAAGCCCGCATCAAAGACAAGCCTGCGGAGAATACGAAAAACTCCTCGAAGATCAGCCGTTTTTTTGCCATCTCTGCCTCTTCCATAGAGGTGGGCTGGTGAATGGCGTAATAGGCTCTTTCTGCCGGCAGAATGCCGTACGCTTGTCGCACCTGCTCCGGAATGATCTCCCGGGGCGGGTCGCAAATGGCCAAGGCTTGTGCCACCGCTTTCACCACCGATGCGTTGGAAAGGCCTGCAGTCAGAGGATACACCGGCAGCACCCGCCGGGTAGTTACCGGCAGACTGTCCAGAGATTCAAACACGGGAGAGGTCATATTGTAGCCGATGAAATCTCCCGACACCGCCCCGTAGAAAATATATTCTTTGCCGTACTGCAGTTGGTCAGCAGTAAATTTCTGATTAAAAAAAGTCAGGGTCAGCCGGGCGGTATGATCCGCCACCTGCACTTTGGTGATATCCAAACCTTTCCGGATATGGCTGGTCCTGGGGGTGTTCATCACCATGGCCTTAAAGCAAGCGGGAACATCCGGCTCTAACTTTTCAATGGGAACGATTTTCGTCCGGTCCTCATAACCCCGGGGGAAATGGCAGATCAGGTCTTCCAATGTGTACACATTCAGCGCCGCAAACTGCTTGGCTTTGGTCGGGCCGATGCCCTTTAACACAGTAATGGGGTCAGATAGTCTGGCCACGGTAACACCTCCTTTTTCCTTTCTGCTGATTTCTATAGAGAAAGTATATCATAGAAATGAAAAATTGAAAATGAAAAATTAAAAATTGTGATATTGCCGCCGACGGTCAACGAAATTTCAGGGAATCTTTCTGCGGGCGATCACTGATCGCCCCTACATCTATTATCAAACTGTGTCCTTGGGGGATTCCAAAGGGGGAAGTGCAGGATATGTACGATGTAGTATTTGTTCGTGCCACTTCCCCTTTTGGTCGTGGGAAAGGTCCGGGAAACCTACGAAACGTTTCCCGGCGGCTCTTTGCATACTTTCTCGCCGGTG
>JAZSRS010000053.1:0-13531 GCA_045538595.1 Faecousia sp.
GCCACGCACAGCCTGACATGGCAACTGAGGTCTATGCCCATATCCTGGATGAGGACCGCAAGGTCAATGCTCAGCGCTTTGAGGCAGGCTTCTATTCCAGAGCTGATCTGCGTGGGTTGGAGCAGTCATTCCGTACGCAAAACGTGCAGCAGCCTGGTATGGACATCGTGCAGCTGCTTGTTCAGCTGCAGCAAAATCCGGCACTGTTGACCCTCCTTAACGGGCTTGCGAATGCAAATGTGTCCGGATAATTCCAAACCTTTCAAAACCGTCTGTTAGCAAAAATGCGATTTTGTTAGCAAAAATCTTAAAAAGTGTTCGAATCCATTTGGCAGCCCGTAAGAGCTGGGGCTGCCAAATGGACAAGAGATAACAATTTAATAATGGGACCAATAGTTATGAAAACACCGTGATTTACGGTGAAATCACGGTGTTTGGCACCCCCGGCGAGACTCGGACTCACTACCTCGCGCTTAGGAGGCGCGCGCTCTATCCAGGTGAGCTACGGGGGCATATCTATGAAATTGACCTGTAAGGAATAACCTCTTCTGATTCTTAGGAGGCGGACGCTCTATACAACTGCGCTACTGGGGCATATACTGGAATATTGTAACGGATGGGGGTTGGTATGTCAACCATAGAATGATTCCTGACGTATACACAATCCTATGTAGACGATAGGAAGGAGGGAGAGGAAATGACGGACAGCAAAGATTCCTATACGGATTTGGATGATTTGATTTATGATCGGGAAGACGGCGGTCCCAGCGAAAGATAAAGATGGATTTTTTCCGTTTTCCTCTTTACAGGATATGGGTTTTGGGATATAATATATCGGAAAATCCAATAATGAGGAAATGAGGGTACGAAACCCATGAACATTGAATTTGATGTATATAAGCAGAAACTCAACGAAATCAAGCCTGCCTTGGACGGTTTGGCGGATTCTTTGAATATTGAGGGGCTGCAGAACGAACTGGAACGGCTTCACGCCATGCAGGAAGCACCTGGATTCTGGGACAATCCGGAGAAGAGCCAGCAGATCGTGGTTAAGTGCAAGACTTGCGAAAATAAATTGGAAAAATATAAGCAGATGACCGCCTCTTGGGATGATTTGATGACCATTTGTGAGATGGCCGCCGAAGAGGACGACGACTCTATGCTTCCGGAACTGAAAGAAGGATTCCAAAAACTCACCGAGGACATGGAGACCTGCCGTCTGCAGACTTTGCTCACCGGCAATTATGACCGGAATAATGCCCTGGTCAGTTTCCAGGCCGGCGCCGGCGGTACAGAGGCTCAGGACTGGTGTCAGATGCTTTACAGAATGTATACCCGCTGGGCAGAAGCACACGGATATACCTATAAGATAATGGACTATCAGGAAGGCGAAGAAGCCGGTTTGAAATCCGCGGACATCCTGATCGAAGGCGAAAATGCCTACGGCTTTTTGAAGGGTGAAAACGGCGTACACCGTTTGGTGCGTGTGTCTCCCTTTGATGCCAATGCGCGCCGGCAGACCTCTTTTGCCGCCATTGAAGTGATTCCCGAAATCGAAGATGACAGCGAAGACTTTGAGATCAAGGCTGAAGATTACGAAATGCAGGTGTTTCGTTCCTCCGGTGCAGGTGGTCAGCATATCAACAAGACCTCCTCTGCGGTTCGTTTGATCCACAAATCCGGCATCGTGGTTTCCTGCCAGACTGAGCGTAGCCAGTTCCAAAATAAAGAGACTTGTCTGCGTATGCTCCGCAGTAAACTGGTGGAGATCCGGGAGCGGGAACACTTGGAGAAAATCTCCGATATTAAGGGTGTACAAAAGAAGATCGAATGGGGCAGCCAGATCCGTAACTATGTTTTTATGCCCTACACATTGGTGAAGGATACCCGTACCGGCTGCGAAACTTCCAATGTCAACGGTGTGATGGACGGCGCTCTGGATCCCTTTATCAATGCTTATTTGAACTGTTTAGCCACCGGAAATTGGGTAACCAAGTAAAATTTCCGTAAAAATGCTTGCAATTCTGTTTTTGCTGTGTTATACTGGCAAAGATTGAAATATACTCGGGTGAAATCGAGATACACATATGACCCGCTGCCTGATAAGCGGTATGCGGAGGGAGGTTACAAAAATGGAAGTTATAAAGATTGTTTTGACTGTTCTGGAAGTTCTGGCCAGCCTGTTCCTGGTTTTGGTGGTTCTGTTCCAGTCCGGTAAGGAATCCGGTCTGTCCGGCGCCATTTCCGGCAATTCCGACTCCTATATGAGCAAGAACGGTGCTGCCAATAAGGACAAGAAACTTGCATCTGCTACCAAGTGGATCGCACTGGCTTGGATTGTTCTGACTTTGGCATTGAATCTGATCCCGTAAATGAAAACGGAGGTGCTTGCACCTCCGTTTTTTGTTTCTCAGTTTGCAGGGTTGCCCATAGGGCAGCCTTTTTATTTTTCTTTTTTTCCAACTTTTTCTTTTGTGCCGTCAGGACGGACAATATATGTGTTTTCCAGATGCCCCACAAGACTGGCTTTCACAGAGTCGATATAGATGCGGCGTAATTTATCCCGTTCCGCGGTTTCTTCTTCTGTCAGTCCAACAGACTTTGCCTTTGCAGCCAGTTCATTGATGCGTTTGATCACTTCATTCATATCCATAGTGTGTACCTCACAAATAACGATGTATGATAACAGATATACGGCCTTTTTTCGTCTGGCCGTTGACTTTTGTCAATTGAATTTTTCCCAAACCCCGGACAGAGATTTTTGCGCCCTCAGCAACTGCTTTGTCAGGTTTTTCGCAGGGTAGCCCGTTGATAGCCACACGGCCGGCGGCAATATGGTCTGCGGCAGTGCTTCGACTGGTTCGAAATCCGGCCGCGATCACACTGTCCAGCCGCAGAGATGCCAGCGTATCCCGTATTTCCTTGGTTTCCGGTGTGGGGATAGTAGCCTCCGCAAGGGGAATCTGTTCCAAATGGAGTTTGGTGCGTCCTGCAGACAGAAAATTCTGCAGAATGTAAGGCGCAATATCAGTAGTTACAAAGAAATCACAACTGCCTTTGTCAACACAAATATCACCCACCGTTTCCCGACCAATCCCTGCGCCCATTAACGCACCAAGAAAGTCCCTGTGGCTGAGAACATCCCCTTCAAAAAAGGTCGCCCGCAGACAAACCACAGGAGAATTCGCCCCGTACAGTTCGTCCTGCTCCATATACTCCGGCAGATAAACAAGCATTTGCCGCTCGGCATCGGAATATCCACCAAAGGAGGATAGTCCCTCGGCCTGTCCAAACAGATATTTGGTCATTTCCAGTTCTCTGGGAGAGAGAAAACAGGTATAGGACAGGATGTTCTTCCGCATACCGGCGTAGATCTTGTCCCAAACCTTGGCAAGCAAGATGCGATCTTCCGGGTTCTTCGCAATTTTGTCGATATTATTCCGATCCATAATGACTCCATTTGCAGTTTCTGTTGGTATTATACCACACAAGTTTGGTATTGCAAGAAAGTTTTCCTTGTTTCCTGGGAGAATCTCGTCTATAATAGGGAAAGAAAGCGGGTGAACACAATGGTTATTGGTATAATCGGCGCCGGCGCATCCGGCATGGCGGCTGCATTGTCAGCAGCGGAAAATGATAAGGTTGAAATTATACTGATGGAACGCCAAGCCCGGGTGGGTAGGAAACTGCAAGCCACAGGCAACGGCCGGTGTAACCTCAGTAATATGCAGGCCAAGGATATAGGCTACCACGGGGAGAACCCTGAATTTGTGTTGCCTGCAATTCAATCCTTTGATCCCAACGCCACACTGGCGTGGTTCAAAAACTTGGGACTGTATACCGTGATCGAGCCCAGCGGTAAGGTGTATCCCTATTCCGATCAGTCCAACTCTGTGGTGGATGTCCTGCGGCTGAATCTAAACCAGCCGAACATTTCGGTGAAACTGGGATTTGATGTAGAGAAGATTCAAAGAACTTACAACGGATTTGCAGTTGCCGGAAACGGAGAAACAGTCCTCTGCGATAAATTAATCGTAGCCTGCGGCGGTCTTGCTGGCGGTAAACTGGGCGGTACTCTGTCCGGATATAAACTGTTGGCCCAGTTGGGGCATAAATCCACAAAACTCCGCCCCAGTCTTGTGCAGATCAAGACCGATTGGAACGGTGTGGTCAGTCTGAAAGGCATTCGTGCCAATTGCCGGGTGCAGATTCTGCGGGATGGACAGGCGTATAACGAAAGTATCGGAGAAATCCAGTTTACCGAGCAGGGGATTTCCGGGCCAGTGGTGTTTGAAATATCCAGAGATGTGTGTTACGGCCCGGGTGTGTGGTCTGCAAAGATTGATTTCTTGCCCCAATGGACAGATGAGAATTTGCGGAATGAACTGGAGGGTCGTAGGAAATCCAATCTGCCTATGGAGGAATTGCTCACCGGTATTCTCCACAACCGTTTAGGTCGCGTACTTACAAAAACCGCGGGCATTAAAGGGAAATCCTTTGTAAATGAATTGAGCAATAAAGAAGCAGAAGAACTGTGTGATGCAGTCAAAAACTTAGAAATCACTCTGACAGAGCCTTTGGGAATGGATAGCGCGCAAGTAACTGCCGGCGGTGTTCTCACATCCCAGTTTGATGAAAATACAATGGAAAGTAGAATTGTCTCCGGATTATATGCATGCGGTGAGGTGCTGGATATTGACGGAGACTGTGGCGGTTATAACTTGCAGTGGGCTTGGAGCTCAGGCCGTATGGCGGGACTTTCCGCCGGAAAGGAAACCAAATGATTCGCATTCGGGAAATCTCCCTGCCACCGGAGCATAATGTTGCCCAACTGCCCTATGAGGCAGCGCAAGCGCTGCGCATATCTCCGTCTAAGATCCGCAAACTGACGATTGTCCGTCGGTCGGTAGACGCTCGTAAAAAACCGGATGTGCGGATCGTTTACACGGTAGATGTGGCCGTGGACGGAAGTGAAAATAAAGTGCTGAAACAGTCCGGTTGCAAGCGGGCAAGCATCGCCAATGATAAATACTATAAAGTCCCCAAATGTCAGTGTGTGCCGGAACACCGCCCTGTGGTGGTAGGTTTTGGCCCTGCCGGTATGTTTGCTGCCTTGGTGCTGGCTATTGCAGGTTTACGCCCGTTGATTCTGGAGCGAGGCGAGGATGCAGTTACCCGCCACCAAAAAGTCCAAAGATTCTGGGAGACAGGAGAATTGGATCCTAAGAGCAATGTCCAGTTTGGCGAAGGTGGCGCAGGGACATTTTCTGATGGCAAACTGAATACCGGTGTCAATAACTATCGAATCGGCTGGATTTTGGAGCAGATGGTGAAAGCCGGTGCAAGGGAAAATATCCTTTTTGATGCCAAACCCCATGTGGGAACCGATGTGCTGCTGGATGTGGTACAGAATATTCGCAAGAGGATCATCTCCCTTGGAGGTGAAGTGCGTTTCAATGCCCAAGTAACCGGCATTCAGCAAGAAAGTGGACAGATCACAGGGTTGGAGATCAACGGAGAAAAAACCGTTACTTGCCGGCAGGTGATCTTCGCAGTGGGGCACAGCGCGCGAGATACATTCCGGTACTTGCAGGAGACGAATATCCCTCTGGAGGCAAAACCCTTTGCTATGGGCGTGCGGATTGAACATTCTCAGCGGATGGTAGACGCGGCCCAATACGGGTGCGATAATCCGGTGCTGCCGCCTGCGGATTACAAATTGGTAAAGCATTTGGATGATGAAACGGTATACACCTTCTGTATGTGTCCCGGTGGCTATGTGGTGGCGGCGGCGTCGGAAGAAAACCGGCTGGTTACCAACGGCATGAGTTATGCTGACCGGGACGGTGAGAATGCCAATGCCGCCCTGCTGGTAACATTGAATCCCCGGGATTTTCCGTCAAAAGACCCGTTGGCAGGAATGTACTGGCAGCAGGAGATCGAGGAGAAAGCCTATCGGGTTGGCGGCGCCAATTATCGTGCACCTGCCCAAAGGATAGGAGATTTTCTTAATGACCGTTCCTCTGTTGGCCCAGGAGCAGTGCAACCTACCTACCGCCCGGGGGTAACTTGGTGCGATCTGCGGGATGTCCTACCAGCAAAAATTACAGATGCGCTGAAAGAAGCCATTCCCGCTCTATCCGGAAACTTAGAGGGATTTGCCTGTCCGGACGCAGTGCTGACTGCTCCGGAAACCAGAAGTTCTTCTCCCGTGCGAATTGTGCGAGATGAAAGTCGACAATCCATTGAATTGCAGGGTTTATACCCGGCAGGAGAGGGTGCAGGTTATGCCGGCGGTATTACATCTGCTGCCGTGGACGGTATGCTTTGCGCAGAAGCACTGATAGAAAATTTACAAAAGGAGGAATCATTATGACCCACAGTGAAAAAGCAGCGGAATTGTTTTTAGGCGGTTATAATTGCGCTCAAGCGGTGGCGGTGGCATTCTGTGATGTTACAGGTCTAGATCCGGATCAGACCGCAAAGACGGTATCTGCATTCGGTGGCGGTATGGGCAGACTTCGGGAAGTTTGCGGTGCAGTCAGTGGAATGTTTATGGTACTGGGGTATCTGTACGGATACAGTGAGCCGGGAGATGACGGCAAAAAAATGGAACTGTATCAACAGGTGCAGGAACTTGCAGATAAATTTCGTGAAATAAACGGCAGCATTATCTGCAGAGAGATCCTGAAAAAACCTCCCACAGACCCCAATCCATCTCCCAGAACAGCAGAATACTATGCAAAGCGTCCCTGCGCCAGAATGGTTATGGTTGCTGCTGATCTGTTAGACGATTTTATCCAACAGCACCCTCTGTAAAATGAGATCGGCACGGAATTTTCCGTGCCGTTTTTGCTATAGAAAGCCGTATAATAAAAATATTTGGACTAGGATAATGGTCGGCATACCGATCACAAATTGCAGATGTTTAGTTTTATGCCGTGCCACATACATTCCGATCCAGCACCCCAAACTTCCGCCAATGACTGCAATGCCAAAGAGTGTTGCCTCCGGAATTCGCCAAAGATTATTTCGCGCCATATGCTTGTCATAAAGCATAACGGCAAAACCAAGGGCATTTACTACTAACAGGTAAATAAGCATTGTAAAAATCCTTTCGGGAGGCGTTTGTATGAAGAAACTATGGATCATCCTGCTGGCTGCGGTGGTATTTGCCGGTTGCAGTAAAAAGAATGTGTTGGAAACTATTACGGATGTACCGGATACACCTGTGGCGGTGGTTGCGCAGAGAATACAACTTTACCTTCCGCAGGAATTATCTGCGCCGGTGCTGCAGAACGAAGAGACAGGGGCGCTTTATCTGTGCGAGGATTATGCAGTGTCCACACAGATCTTGGAAAGCGGAGACCTAAACAAAACCATTCGTTCTGTTACCGGAATGGAAAAGGATAATCTGCAGGTAATTCAAACAAAAAAACAGGATGCCGCCTGCTATCAGTGGGTATGGGCCACCGGCGGAGAGAGCGGTGTTCAGGTGGGCAGAGGATGTGTGTTGGATGACGGCGTCTACCACTATGTGCTGACTGCACAGGCAGACGAGGAAGCAGCAGGGAATGTACAGGATGTTTGGGATGAGATATTCACATCTTTTTCTCTAGCCACAGAGCGGGAAGAGATCAGTAGTGGCTCATAGACTCCTGACAAAGTTTGGTTAATTCATCTATCACACTTTGAGGGTAGAGCACTTTTGCCTTGTTGCCAAAGCCCATTACCCAACTGAGAAACATTGGAGACACGGCCACCCGCACGGTGAAATTGAAAAACTCCTCGCCGTCAGGGATCAGCATGGTATCCTTACCGAAACGGTCGATGACCACATTGATCAGACTGTTGTGAAATCTAAGTTTGACATCTACCGCATCTCCTGCAAACATTTGAAACAGTCGGTTGGCGTGTTCCAGCAAAGCCTTGCCGGTCAGTTCGGGGCAGGGAGTGCGGGGGGTGTCCAAAAGTCGAATTTCAATCATTCTGTCCACACGGTAAGAGGTAATGCCGTGGCGGTCAGAGAGCGCCAGTAAATAGCAGTTCTCGTTATCCTGACATAAGCCGTAGGGACTGGCCACATAGGGTTTTTCCCGATACCTCCGTTTGCCGCCAAAATCCCAGTCGAAATACCGAAATGTGATCTGTTTATTCTGTGTGATAGCCTCGTGAATGGTATCCACACTGTAGTAGATGGTTTCGTTCATGCTCTTGACCCGACCGGAGACCATAATGTTTCTCTTCATCAGCCGGGCGTCCTGCTCGTTGCATTGGGTCAGCAGTTTCTCAATCAGTTCCTTGGACTTTTTTTCTGTGAGATAACGGCTGGACTGTACTGCGTCGATCAACAGTTTCAGTTCCGGCAGTTCAAAATTCCGGGAGGCAATATAATAGCCGCCGTTTTTGCCGGGGATGGACACGATATCCACGCCGTAATCCTGCAGGGCAGCCACATCAGAATAGACGGTCTTCCGGTCGCAGGAAATGTTGTGCTGCCTGTCCAACATAGAAATGAGTTCCGATGCTCTCACGGGGTGATCCTCGTGGGAGTTTTTCTGTAAATAGTCCAGTATATAAAAAATCTTCAGTTTTTGATTATCAGATTTCGGCATAGAATACACCTCCGTTTTCTATACTATATCACAGAATATGCTATCTGGGAATGAGAAAATATATATTTTCGTTGCAAAATAGACAGAATATGGTATGATACAAATATAAAGAATGCAATGGAGGGATTTTATGCTGGATTATATCCGAATTGCCTGCGCTGTTCCGCCTGTGCAAGTGGCAGATACGGTGAAAAATGCCGAAGATATTTGCAGCAAAATCGCAGAAGCCGACAAGTCAGAATGCGACCTTGTTGTTTTCCCGGAACTGGCCATTACCGGTTACACCTGCGGAGATCTGTTCTTTCAGGATACTCTGCTGGATGCTGCAGTGGTGGGCTTAAGTAAGGTATGCGAATATACCAAGCAGCACCCTGCAGTCACTGTGGTGGTGGGTGCGCCGTTGGTGATCGGTGGACAAATGTATAACTGTGGCGTTGTGATGTCCAAGGGTAAGATCCACGGTATCGTTCCCAAAACCTTTTTGCCCAACTACAAAGAGTTTTATGAACAGCGATGGTTCTTTTCCTCGGAGGACCTGCAACAGAAGACAGTGTGTTCCAGTCATTTAGCCCTAGAAGACCACTATGAGATTCCTGTGGGCCGGGATCTGATTTTTAGAGTGGGTCAGGATGTACTGTTCGGTGTGGAAGTTTGTGAGGATTTGTGGACACCGATGCCGCCCTCTACGATGCTGGCTTTAAACGGCGCTCAGATCATTTTGAATCTTTCTGCTTCCAATGAAACAGTGGGCAAACGTTCCTTCCGTCGAGACCTGGTGAAGCATCAGTCTTCTGTTTGCCGTTGCATATATGCATTTACCTCAGCAGGTTACACAGAGTCTACCCAGGATATTGTGTTTTCTGGACACAGTGTTGTGGCGGAATTGGGCAATGTTCTGGCGGAGAACGCCCAGTATCTGCAGACGGATTATCTGATGGTGCAGGATGTGGATCTTGGTAAAGTGCGCTGCGAACGCCGCAAGGACAAAAGTGTTCGGGACTCGGTTACACTCTATGGTAAACATGAACCTGTCCGCGTGGTGGATTGTATCAATGGAACACCCCGTGGAGACGGTACGCAATACCCCCTGAATAAACTGCCCTTTATTCCCCGCGATGCTGCCAGTCGGGCAGAACGCTGCAATGCTATTTTTGGTATTCAAGCGACAGGCCTTGCCCAGCGATTGAAAGCAATCAATGCTAAAGCGGTGATCGGTATTTCTGGTGGACTGGATTCCACGCTGGCGTTGCTGGTTGCAGCAGAGGCAATGGCAAGACTGGGTCGTCCTATGACAGATATCGTTGGTATCACAATGCCTTGCTTCGGAACATCTGACCGCACTTATAACAACTCCCTTGCCCTGATGGAGGCGCTGGGCGTTACCGCAAAAGAGATCCCTATTAAAGATGCGGTTACCACACATTTCCATGATATCGGACACGATCCGCAGGTATACAATACCACATATGAAAATGCCCAAGCAAGAGAGCGTACGCAGGTACTGATGGACTACGCCGGTATGGTTGGAGGTATCGTGGTAGGTACCGGAGACCTCAGCGAGTTGGCGTTGGGATGGTGTACCTATAACGGTGACCATATGAGTATGTACGGTGTCAATGCCTCTGTGCCTAAGACACTAATCCGTTGGGTGATTGCTACTGCTGCAGATAATCCCCGATTTGCAGCTGCCCGGGATGTGCTGATGGATATTTTGGATACACCTATTAGCCCTGAATTGCTTCCCCCTGATGCACAGGGTAAGATATCCCAACAGACAGAATCCCTGGTCGGCCCTTACGCACTCCACGACTTCTTCCTGTATTATATGCTACGTTACGACTTCTCTCCGAAGAAGATCTACACACTGGCCTGCCGGGCATTTGAGAATGACTTTGCCCCGGAAACTGTTAAGAAATGGCTGAAGGTATTTTATCGCCGTTTCTTTACCCAGCAGTTTAAGCGCAGTTGCATGCCGGATGGTGTGAAGGTTGGCAATATATCTGTCAGTCCCCGTGGGGATTGGCGTATGCCCAGTGATATTGCCGGAAAGTTGTGGCTGCAAGAGGCAGAAGAATTATAAACATCAGAAACGGGTGCATTGCACCCGTTTCTTTTTATAGTAGTATGGGCTGAATCTGTCTGCCCTCTAATGCGGCATCCAATGTGGCAGGAATTTGTGTAAAATCCGCAACCATACTGGTTGGCTTTTTGTTGGGATCGTCCTGCCCAAAGGGGACGAAATAGTAATACTTTCTGCTGAGCAGTTTTCCAATGTTTTCTCCTGCTCCTGCCAGTGCATCGTTGGTGGAAACGGCAATGATTACCGGTCTACCGTTTCGCAGATGGCTTTTTGCTGCCATCGTAACCGGTCCGTCGGCAATGCTGTGGGCCAGTTTGGCAAGAGTGTTCCCGGTACAGGGCGCAATGATCAGTGCATCCAACAATTTTTTAGGTCCAAATGGTTCTACCTGCTCGATGGTGTGCAATACTTCCCGGCCACAGATGCGTTCGGCATTTTGAATGTGGGTCATATGATTTCCAAACCGAGTGTCTATTGTATAGGAAACGTTGGAAAAGACCGGGATCACGGTATGTTGTTTTGCCAGTGTTTCCATTACCGGAAAAACTTGACCGAAGGTACAGAATGAGCCGCAGAGGGCAAACCCGATGTTCATAGCAACTCCTTTCTCAGGATAGGGATCAGCGTCTGGGCGATCAGTGCACCGGAACTTTCAGGTGCGTCTTTTCCTGGAAGGCCTCTGGCCCATATCACATCCGCACTGCCCATTCCCAGCCGGGAGGCCAAGTCGATTTTTAACCCCGTTCCTGGACATACAGGAAATCGCATTGCGGGAACTGTGTTCAGGATCACACGATATGCCGCCAAAGAGACTTGTGTATAGTCGGTTACCCCATAACCCAAAGCATCCAGGATACTGCGATCCGATTCCTTTCTGGTGCAAACGGTCACACACGCTCCCATTTGCCGCAATAAACGGGACAGACATTTCCCAATCCGACCCCAGCCGATGACCAACACAGGACAGTTGTCTAAAGTGATGGGCAGTTGATTCAGCACCAACTTAATGGCGCAGTAGGCCGTGATCTGTGCGTTCTTGGCTAGATAGTTTTCGTCGTGCAGTAAATCCACAGTGGTGTAATAATCCAGTTCCGGACGGTCCAAATTGCCGCCTATTACCAAAATGTCTTTTGGAAGTAAAGAGAGTAGCGTAGCCAAATTCCCACCGCCCACAATTCCTCCATCGGATGTAAAACTGGGAACAGGGAGGAGCAAGTGGGTTATTTGCTGACACGGCTCGGATACGATGGTAAAACCATCTTTTTTTAATTTCTGAATACAATGACTCATTGCCGGTGTATATCCTGCTGCGTATATCATACAATCAGCCATAAACATTCATCCTTTCATGACAGAATATGTGAGAAGACTTTGTGTTGTGCTTGATTTTTTTTGTGATTTTTGTATAATAGAATCAGAGGTGATCGATATGCAGAGATTGGGTTTTATCCATGATATGATGGATGTGAAAGTTTTGATTTTGTTTGTTGCTGCCCGGGCGGATTATCCTATGACAGCGCAGGAGGTCTATGAGGTTTGCTATCAGGACGAGTGCTTGAGTTACTTTGATGTGTGTACTGCACTTCCCCAAATGGTGGAATCCGGACATATGCAGCAAACGGATGACGATAAGTATGAGATCACGGAAAAGGGGAAGGCAGACGGAAAACTGACAGAGGACTCCATCGCTTTTACGGTAAAGCAGAGGGCGGAGGACGCAGTAGCCAGATTCAACCGTAAATTGCGTCGCAGCAGTTTTGTGAAATCGCAGGTGATTCCCAGAGAAAACGGAGATTATTCGGTCGTTATGTCTCTGGACGATGAAATGGGCAACCTTATGACATTGGAATTGCTGGCGCCTAACCAGCGGCAGGCCATTCGGCTGAGCAGGCTATTTGAAAAGAAAGCAGAGACACTTTACAATATGACAATGTCTGAATTGCTGGATCATGCGGAGGATTTGGAAGAATAACCTTGTCCAAATGGCAAAATCGTGGTATAGTTTAAGTGCACCGAATGATCGGTGAAAAAAGAAAGGAGCGACCGCATATGAAGTTTCAGTACAGTGAAAAGAAAGTGAATTTGCCTGGCAATGTCCACGCTTATGCCGAGAAGAAGGTAATGAAACTGGCACGGTTTTTTGAGGAGGATGCGGAAGCACTTGTTGTATTTTCTGTGGAAAAGAACCGTAACAATGTGGAATTGACGGTTCATGGCGCAGGCACGTGGTTCAGAGCCAGCGAAAGCACATCCGATATGTTTGCATCTATTGATGCAGCGGTCGGTACCATTGAAGGGCAGATCCGCAAGAATAAAACTAGACTTGCCCGCCGCCTGCGGCAGGATGCCTTTGCCCGCAGCGTAGAAGAGACTTCCTTTGCAGTAGAGGAGCCGGAGGATGATCTGAAGATCGTGCGAGCCAAGCAGTTCTACTTCAAACCCATGACCCGGGAAGAAGCGGTTATGCAGATGAATTTATTGGAACACAGTTTCTTTGCCTTCCGGGATGAAGATAACGGCGGATCTTTTGCTGTGGTTTACCGCAGAAATGACGGTGGCTATGGTCTGATTGATGACAGCGATGAATAACTGTTTAACAACAAGAACAAGCAACTCTTTTTGAGTTGCGTGTTTTATATTGGTTGACCAAAGTTAAACCCCGGTTTTACCGGGGGCAAAAAAAAGCTTCCAGCGGGGAGTGAAGTAGACAAGAAAAAAGCTCCCCATTATAGTAGAAGTGGTTTGCCGACCACACAACTACCATAATGAGGAGGTCTTAATCGTGAAAGAAAAAGACATTAATAGTTTAGACCATACTACATGGAGATGTCAATAC
>JAZSRS010000097.1:0-17394 GCA_045538595.1 Faecousia sp.
GGTGTCCTCTTTTAATACATCGGCAGCAGCAACGGCGCCAATGTATCGCATCTGTGATGCAAAGTAAAGCACCGTTTTACCGGCAGATTCCAATGCGGGATATTTAGGAACGGAGATTCCCAATTTCTGCATCAACTTTGCATTTCCGCCAAATATCTTTTCATCGCCAATAACGCCGGAAACGCCCCGGCCAGGTAAAACCTGAAAATCTTCCACCGCTAGATGGGGCATTTTGTCGGCTTTCATTAGAATTGCCTTGGCAAAGGGGTGTTCTGACCGGGATTCCAAGGATGCCGCAATCTGTAAAAGCGTATTTCCTTCTGCATCGCCGGGCAAAATATCCGTAACCTCCGGTTTGCCTTTTGTCAGTGTCCCTGTCTTATCCAAAACAACTGTATCTACCCTATGCAGGTTTTCCAATGCCTCCGCATTTTTGAACAGAACACCATCCCTTGCGCCTCTGCCGGTTCCCACCATAATGGCAACAGGCGTGGCCAGACCCAAGGCGCAAGGACAGGAAATCACTAACACTGCAATACCGGTCGTCAACGCAAATTCCAAGGTCTCACCAACCAGCAGCCATATTCCAAAAGCAGCCAAGGCAATCGCCATAACAACAGGAACGAACACGCCGGCTATCCTGTCTGCAAGTCTGGCAATGGATGCTTTAGAACCTCCTGCCTGCTCCACCAGTCGTATAATCTGGGCCAGTGTAGTATCCTCACCGATCTTCTCAACTCGAATTTCCAAATATCCTTCCGTGTTGATCGTTGCAGAAGCAACGCGATCTCCCTGGGACTTTTCCACCGGTATACTCTCCCCAGTCAAGGCGCTTTGATCCACCGCGCCTCTACCGGATATCACAACGCCGTCTGCAGGAATTGCTCCACCGGATCGGACAAGGACAATGTCGCCTACAACCAGTTGATCCACAGGGATGGTCAGTTCTCTGTTCTCTCTGCGAACTGTTGCAATTTTCGGATTCAAATCCATCAGTGCGGCTATGGCTTCGCCGGTCTTATCCTTGGCCCGGGTTTCCAGAAATTTCCCCAATGTAATCAGTGTCAAGATCATAGCAGCAGATTCAAAGTACAGGTTTTCACTGTATTGCGCCACAATATCCCATTGCTCATGTCCTGCAGAATATGCCATCCGGAATACGGCAAACACGCCAGAAATCAACGCTGCGCCTGATCCTACTGCAATGAGAGAATCCATATTGGGAGAACGATGCAGCAGAGATTTGATACCTCGTACAAAATAAGATCTGTTCAGGAATACGACCGGTATAGTAAGAAACAACTGAAGAAACGCTGCTACGAGAGCGTTCTCTGTGCCGTGGTACCAGAACGGAACAGGGAGGCTCACCATATGGCCCATGGTAAAGTACATCAGCACTGCTAAAAATACTGCTGACCATATAATTCGTTTTTTCATTCCCTGAAGCGCATCTTCTTTTTTTTCGGCTATTGGCATCTCTTCGGATGCAGAAACAATCCCATATCCGGCAGCCTGCACGGCAGACACGATAGATTCCTTATCTAAACGATCATCTGCTTGGACAGATAGTTTTCCGGAAAGCAAATTGACCTCCACTGCATGAACGCCATCCAAGCGGCAGACAGTTTTTTCTACCGTTGCAGAGCATGCCGCACAGGTCATTCCGGAAACATTGAATTTGTGTTCCATGTTTTACACTCCATTGAATTGACATTATTTCATATTTATGTTACTATTTTAACAAGTTATTCTGTAAATGCAAGCAAGAACTTTTGTTATGATATATAAAAAGGGAGATTGTTATGAACATTAAAATCATTTCCGATAGCACCTGCGATTTATCCAAAGATTTAATCGAGAAAAACAACATTGCCATTGTTCCCCTGACTGTCATTAAGGACGATCAGGCTTATGCCGACGGTGTTACCATTACCACAGAGGAAATCTTCCAACATGTTGCCGCCGGTGGTAGTCTGTGTTCCACAACCGCAGTCAGCGTCGGTGAGTATCAGGAGTATTTCGCAAAATATGCCAGCGATTACGATGGTGTTGTGCACATCAATCTTAGCGCCGAATTCTCCTCCACCCATCAAAATGCTTGTCTGGCTGCCAGCGAATTTGACAATGTCATCGCAATCGACTCCCGCAACTTGTCTACCGGACAGGGCCTTGTGGTGCTAAAGGCCTGCGAATTGGCAAAAACGGTATCTTCTTTGGAGGAAATGAAGGAAAAATTGAATGATTTCACCCAAAAAGTGGAGGCAAGTTTCCTTTTGGACAGATTGGATTATATTGCCAAGGGCGGTCGTTGCTCTACTGCTGCCGCATTGGGTGCTAATTTGTTAAACCTCAAACCTTGCGTTGAGGTTAAGAACGGAAAAATGTCTGTTGGGAAGAAGTATCGCGGCAATTATGCCAAGTGCCTTGCCGCCTATGTAAAGGATCGCCTGTCTGATCGGGACGACATTGACCGCGGCACTTTGTTTGTAACCCGCACACCTGTTACCGAGGAATGCCTGCAAGCCGTGGAAGCCGCTGTAGGCCAGTTTGCAGACTTCGAGAACATCTATTGGACTGTTGCTGGCTGCACCATCTCCTGCCATTGTGGCCCTGGTACTCTGGGTGTCTTGTTCGTAAGAAAGTAAGTATAAACCGTCGGTCTCCCCCGACGGTTTTTCCTTGCAAGATTGATGCATCTGAATCCAAAATTTAGATTCGTACTATAATCGAGGAACCAACAATGGATTACGATATATTACTGGATTTTGCCGAGGAAATCGGTTACAAACTCTCTATGGCCGGCGCAGAGACCTTTCGGGTAGAAGATAGCATTAACAGGATCATGCGTACCTATGGCGTTCAGTCCGAAGTGTTTGCCATTCCCAACAATCTGACGATTTCCATTCGTACTGAGGACGGCAGATCCGTAACCCGCATGAAGCGGATTGGCTTCCACGGAACAGATTTAGATGCCGTGGAAAGGTACAATTCCCTGAGCCGACGGATCTGTTCTGAAAAACCTGATCCCAACACTGCTATGCAATGGCTGAAAGAAACCAATGCCTCTAGAGTGAATTATAAAACGCCTGCATATCTCCTAGGCAGTTTCTTGGCCGCGTCCGGGTTTGCCGTATTCTTCGGCGGAACGCTGCTGGATGCATTCTGTGCAGGCATTTGCGGAGTGTGTATCGGTTTCACCGAACTGTTTCTAAAGGAATTTAAGACCAATCAGTTCTTCAGGACCATTGCCTGCGCCTTTATTATGACCGTCATTGCGCTGTGTACAGGGGCCATCGGCATTGCTGACAATGCAGATATGGCAATCACCGGTACACTGATGATTCTTGTACCCGGTCTTGTGTTCACAAACGCTATGCGAGATATCATTTTTGGTGATACCAATTCCGGCGTAAACCGAATCGTGCAAGTATTTTTAGTCGCTGCAGCGATTGCATTGGGAACCGGCGTCGGCTGGAGTCTTTCCAATCTTATTTTTGGAACTGTGGAATATTCCACACCGATTGTATACAGTTGGCTGATTGAATGTGTCGCCTGTTTTATTAGTTGTATCGGTTTTTCCTTCATTTTTAACATTCAGGGACCGGGAAAACTTTTGTGTGCGTTAGGTGCTTTTCTATCGTGGGCCGTTTTCTGCCTTTGCGCATATTTTGGATTGAGTGATTTGGTGTGTTACTTCATATCCACATTGGTTGCAGCATCCTACGCAGAGACTATGGCCAGAATCAGAAAATACCCTGCGATTTCCTACTTGGTAATCTCCATCTTCCCCCTGATTCCCGGATTCGGTATTTATACTGCCACAAATTATTTGGTGATTGGCGATATGTCAGGTTTTGCAAAACAAAGCAAATTCACATTGGCCATTGCCGGCGTGATTGCCGTTGGTATTCTTACGGTTTCCACCGTTGTACGGCTGTGGAACGAATGGAAGCAGCACAGAAAGAAAACTACAGTCTAAACCAAAACAAATCAAATCCCGGAATGCAGATATGCATTCCGGGATTTATGTTATTTTTCCTTATTCTTGGCGGATTTCTTAGCTGCCTTTTCTTTTGCTCTTTGTTCCTGCTTCTTTTTAGCCTCTTCCTTAGCGGCTTCAGCAGCAGTCTCATTGGTGGAAATTGCCCACTTAGCAAACTCAATACGAACCTGATCGGCGCTGGTCTCCAGCACAAACTTATCGCTCTTTACATCTACAACAGTACCCACAATACCGCCAATGGTGGTAACCTGGTCGCCATTCTTGATAGAAGAACGCATCTGCTCGGCTTCCTTCTTGCGCTTGTTCTCAGGACGGATCAGCATAAAATAGAATACGCCAACCATAATCAGCAGCATCGGCAGCATACCCAAAAGTCCTCCGCCACCCTGCTGAGCAGCATCACCGGTACCAGCGGCTGCATCCAAAAAATACAACATAAGAATATCTCCTTTGTTAAATTATTATCTAGATTATTATAGCATTGTTCCCATAAATTGCAAGGGAAATTTAGATTCTTCGGCTGAGTTTCTCAGAATGCTCCCGTCTGAATTGATCAAATGTGCCTTCATCCAATGTACTTCTTATCTTTTCCATCAGTTTATTGTAGAAATACAGGTTATGCATAACGCTTAGACGCATTGCCAACATCTCCTCAGCCACAAACAGATGTCGGATATAGGCCTTGGAATACCGGCGGCACACCGGACAATCACACTCCGGGTCGATGGGCGACAGATCTTTGGCATACTTGGCGTTCTTCAAGTTGATAGCACCCTGCCAAGTAAATAATCTAGCATGTCTTGCGTTTCTAGCCGGCATAACGCAATCAAAAAAGTCCACGCCTCTTGCAACTGCTTCGATGATATTGGTAGGCGTACCCACACCCATCAGATACCGGGTCTTGTCTGCTGGCATATGAGGCTCAACTGCATCGATTATATCATACATTTCCTCTGCGGTTTCACCCACAGCCAGTCCGCCGATGGCATAGCCAGGCAAATCCAGTTCCGCGATCCGCTTCATATGATCAACACGAATATCTGCATAGGTACCACCCTGGTTGATACCCCAGAGCATTTGCTGGGGGTTGACTGTATCCGGCAGAGCATTCAGCCTTGCATTTTCAGCCTTACAACGAACCAACCAGCGAAAGGTACGGTCCACGCTTTGTTTTACATAGTCACGGGGTGCAGGATTCTCAATGCACTCGTCAAAAGCCATACAGATATCAGAACCTAAGTTGGACTGGATCTGCATACTTTCCTCCGGTCCCATAAAAATCTTATGGCCGTCA
Organism: Faecousia sp.; assembly: GCA_045538595.1. Lineage (GTDB taxonomy): Bacteria > Bacillota > Clostridia > Oscillospirales > Oscillospiraceae > Faecousia. The sequence continues at coordinate 5,298 of JAZSRS010000097.1, forward strand.
ATATGAGAGGCAAAAGTAACGCCCTCTTCTTTGATTTTCCGTAGGGACGACAGGCTGAACACCTGAAATCCGCCGGAGTCAGTGAGGATTGGGCCGTCCCAAGTCATAAACTTATGCAGGCCACCGCATTCTTTCACCAATCCGTCGCCGGGACGCAAATGCAGATGGTAGGTATTGCTCAGTTCTACCTGGCAGCCAATATCCTTCAAATCTTTAGCGCTCAACGCACCTTTAATCGCGCCTTGTGTACCCACATTCATAAATACGGGGGTCTGCACAGTACCATGAGCGCAGGTAAAAACGCCTCTGCGGGCCTTACCTTCAGTTTTTAACAATTCAAACATAATTCACTCCTATAGGATGCACATCGCATCGCCAAACGAGAAGAAGCGGTATCTCTCCTCCACCGCCTGCTGATATGCTGCAAGCACATGTTCCCGGCCGGCAAAAGCCGATACCAGCATCACCAAAGTACTCTCCGGCAGATGGAAGTTTGTAATAAGCCCATTCATAGCCTTAAATTCATAGCCTGGATAAATGAATATATCCGTCCACTTGGATCTCTCTTCAAAACTGCCGTCCGGATTTGCAAGTGACTCCAGTGTGCGGCAAGATGTGGTTCCAACGCAGATGATTCTGCCACCAGTGCGTTTGGTTTCATTCAACATTTCTGCCGTTTCCTTGCTGATCATACAGAATTCCGAATGCATATGATGTTCGGAAATTTCTTCTGCTTTTACAGGGCGGAAAGTACCCAAACCAACATGTAGGGTCACAAATGCCGTTTTAACACCCTTATCGCGAATCTTTTGGAGCAGTTCATTGGTAAAATGCAACCCAGCAGTGGGCGCTGCAGCAGAGCCTACCTCCCGGGAATAAACAGTCTGATACCTCTCCTGATCCTGCAGTTCTTCTTTAATATAGGGTGGCAGGGGCATTTTGCCTAAATCCTCCAAAACTTCCAGGAAAATACCGTCATAGGAAAATTCTACGATACGATTACCGTCCTCTTTTACTTCTACGACGGTGGCATTTAATTTACCGTTGCCAAAGGTGACCTTCTGTCCCTCCTGCAGTTTTCTGCCGGGTTTTGCAAGACATTCCCACTTCTTATCCCCCAAATCTTTCAGCAGCAGCAGTTCCACTGCACCGCCTGTGGGGCGGTTTCCTAAAAGTCTTGCGGGCAGCACACGGGAATCGTTCATTACAATGCAATCGTTGGGACTCAAATAATCCAAAATATCGTAAAAAAAGCGGTGTTCCACCGCACCGGTCCGACGGTTTAGCACCAAAAGCCGAGAGGCATCTCGCTTCTCCAAAGGCGTTTGGGCAATCAGTTCCTCTGGCAAATCATACCAAAAATCACGGGTTTTCAAGCAAATACCCTCCAAACATCATTATGCACTTGATTATAGACCATTTTCATTGAATTTGCAACACGCAAAACAGAGAGTCCCGACATAGACTGTCTTGGAGGTGTGTTTCAATGGGTGAATCATTGTTTACCGGGGTCTGTACCGCTTTGGTAACCCCGTTTATAAATGGAAAAGTAAACTATCCGATGGTTGATCTGCTTCTTCGGCGGCAGATCGATGCGGGTGTGTCTGCGGTTGTTATCGCGGGTACGACCGGCGAATCCCCCACTTTGTCCGATGACGAGAAAATCGAACTGTTTCACAGATGTAAGAAGTATGCCGGCAACAACAGCACCATTATCGCCGGGACCGGTACCAACTCAACAGAACACGCGGTTACATTAAGTATCGCTGCAGAGCAATCAGGTGTAGATGCCCTGCTGGTTGTAAGCCCTTATTACAACAGGGCAACACCGGACGGACTCTATGCCCACTATTTGGCCATTGCCCATTCTGTTAGTCTTCCCATTGTTCTGTATAACGTTCCCACCAGAACAGGTGTGGACATTCCAGTTTCAGTCTATCAAAGACTGTCCAGAGTACCTAACATTGTAGGCGTAAAAGAAGCCAGCAACGATATTACAAAAATTGCCAGGATCCAACTTGCCTGCGGTCCGGATTTTACGGTATGGACCGGAAACGACGACTTGATTGTCCCCGCCATTGCAAACGGTGCAAAGGGTGTTATATCCGTGGTATCCAATGTATTTCCAACGGAGACGCAAGCCATATGCGATGCAGCATTTTCCGGAGATTACGAAACCGCAGCCACTATGCAGCGTCAACTGCTCCCCTGCATTGATCTACTGTTCTGTGAAGTCAATCCTATACCGGTTAAGACAGCCATGAAATGCATTGGTTATGACTGTGGTGATTGTCGTCTGCCATTATGTCGGCCATCCAAGGAGCATCAGGCCCAAATTCAGCGGTATTTTGCATAAAAAAGGCCCCAAGCGGGGCCTTTTTATGGTCTAAAGTTTTCAAAGATGGGAATCCAGCCTTCTTTTACGGCTATATCAAAGTCATTTTGATTGCGGATCGTCCAACTGACACCCTGTACGCCCCAGACCTTTCTGCACAGAAAATTGCTGACTGATTTTCTGTGTTCAAATCGGTATGCAACGAAATCCGGTCTCAAAAGGAAATTGCACAACTGGTACTTCATTGCAAATTTTATGATCCACGGAAGTTTACTGCCTGTTTTGCAGAAATCCTCCGTAAGTTGGCCGCGAATGATATCGGGTTTATTCTTCCGCAACCATAAAACACACCTTGGGTCAAAAGATTCCACGCAATAACTGCCGGTGTAAGTTTCCAGCAAATCGCAAGCGGCCTGACACAGTGCCTTATAATTGTTGTTATGACTTTTCAGTTCTATGATCAGCGGCGCATCTCTGTGGAAGATAGCCAGAACCTGTGATAGCAGAGGAATTTTCTCCTCTGTATCCCCAAGGTGATAATTCATCAGTTGGGATACGGTCAGTTCTTCAACGATCACATCTGCGCCGGCAGTGCGCAGCAAGGAGGAATCGTGAATGACTGCAAGATTGCCATCTTGCATCAAATGCACATCCAGTTCCACGCCATAACCTGCGTCCTTAGCCGCACGGAATGCTGCCAAACTGTTTTCCGGTGCGTCCGGACCGTGCAGTCCGCGGTGGGCATAATACCGGCTACGGAGCGCCTGTAGCCCTGGGTGGCCCGATCTGCCTCCGACCATAAGAATAAACAGGAATCCGACAACCGTAATTCCAATGATAACCGGCATATAATCTGTCAATCCTCCACATCAAAGGCATCTAGTCCTTTTTTCGCCTCTACCTTACTGTCACCGTGTTTTACAAACAACATAGTTACAAATGAACCTGCCACAAACAGTGCGGCATAGGGGAACAATACACCCATACCCAGTTTATCCATCAAATATCCGGAAACCATGGGGGTCAGGGTCTGGGCCGCCATAGACGCGGTGTAGTAGTAGCCTGTGTATTTACCCACATCGCCGTCAGAACACAGTTCCACAACCATAGGGAACGAGTTCACATTGATTGTGGCCCAAGCGAAACCGGCCAGCACAAATGCGCCGATCATCAAAGCCACAGGCGTCTGAGCAGTTACAAACTGGGCAATCACAAAGGCAGCCGTCAGCAGTGCAACACCAATGAGTATTGCTTTCTTTCTGCCAATCTTGGAGGAAAGAATACCCACAGGAACGAAAGAGATAATGGCAGCGCCTGTTCCGATCATCAATGTCATATTGAAGTCTTTGCCCAAACGGTTGGAAGCATAGACGCTATACTTACTGCTGACCGCATTATATCCGAAATACCACAAAATGACTGATGCCAGCAACAAAATCAAGGAGATCTTCTCGCCCTTTGTCAGTTTCCGCTTGGCCTTATTATCCTGTTCTTCAGTCTGTGCGTCAACAGATGCATCTTGCATTTCCTTTGCCCACGCAGGTTCTTTTACCTTGAGCAGGAAGATCACCAATGCGATCAGCATCAGAGCGCCTACGGCGCAGAAGTATCCAAAGTAACTCATAAGTGCATTCTTGGTCGCATCGGTGGCAAAAACCTTGCCAAGCACCAGCACAAGAATACCGCCTGTGTAACCCATCAGGTTAATAATTGCGTTGGCCTTGCTTCGCAAGGGTTTCAGCGTTACATCCGGCATCAGCGCAACTGCAGGAGATCTGAATACTGCCATTGCGATCAATAGCAACAACAGGATTGCCACAAATACGATCAACGCCTGGGGATTGCCTGCTGTCTCCTGCCAGATATATGCCTGACGGGCCGGCACAACATAATCCACATAATCGGAATTGGTAATATTCTTGCCATTTTCATCTGTAATCACAGACTTAATGTTGACAAAGTCCTCCCGGGAGATCTCCTCGGAAAGTATAAAGTGTTCCTCTGTCAGGGTTGCAGTCTCCTTGTTGGGCTTCACGATCTTCTTGTCGGCCTGACTGTCGTAAATCACACCAAGGGCAACGGGATCGTCCACAGCAGAAACCTTTTCAATATTCTTCAATTGCATCATATCTGCAAAGGACAGCGCAACCAGTAGTATAATGGCTGCAATCGTACCCACACGAATAAACGGCGTACGGCGGCCGCTTTTACCCTTGTGCTTGTCCGACAATGAGCCGAACAACGGCAACAAAAATAGTGCAAGAATATTATCCAGCGCCATAATGACACCGGACCAAAACTGAGACATACCGAACTTATTGGTCAAAATCAAAGGGATAATGCTATCATAAGCCTGCCAAAATGCCAAGATCAGAAAGAACGCAAAGCCTACGTAGATGGTGCGTTTGGTATTTAGTTTCATAGGGAAACCTCCAAGCATATCTTTGTTCAAAATGATTATATTACAAATGCTGGCAAAAGTCCAGTAAAAGAAGCGGTGCTGAAATTTCAGCACCGCTTAAATCTTTATACTCTAAATACCAATTAAGCCATGATCGCCTTGTGGAAAACTTTTTTTCCTTTACGGATCTTCACGCCCTCTTTCAACATTTCTTCCGTGACTGCAAACTGGGCAGAGGGAACTTTCTCATCGTTTACCAGCACGCCACCCTGTTCCACCAGTTGTCGGGCCTGCTTATTGGAAGGCGCAAGGCCGCAGAGAACCATCAGATTCAGAATGCCGATCTTGCCGTCAGTTAACTGGTCTGCAGTAATTTGTGTAGTAGGCATATTGGCATCGTCGCCGCCACCGGCAAAGAGCGCCTTTGCAGCAGTCTGGGCTTTATCCGCCTCTTCCTCACCGTGAACCAACTTGGTCAGTTCATAGGCCAGGATTTCCTTAGCGGTGTTCAGTTGGGCGTCTTTCCAGCCGTCCATCTCGTTGATCTGTTCCAAAGGCAGGAAGGTCAGCATACGAATGCATTTCAGTACATCTGCGTCTTCCACATTCCGCCAGTACTGGTAGAACTCAAAGGGTGTGGTCTTGTTGGGATCCAGCCACACGGCGCCTTTCGCAGTCTTGCCCATCTTCTTGCCTTCGGAGTTCAGCAACAAGGTGATGGTCATCGCGTGGGCATCCTTGCCCAGTTTCCGGCGGATCAATTCAGTACCGCCCAGCATATTGCTCCACTGGTCGTTACCGCCAAACTGCATATTGCAGCCGTATTTCTGATACAGGTAGTAGAAGTCATAGGACTGCATAGGCATATAGTTAAATTCCAGGAAGGACAGGCCCTTCTCCATTCTCTGCTTAAAGCATTCCGCACGAAGCATATTATTAACAGAGAAACAACCACCAATTTCACGGATAAAATCAATATAGTTCAGTTTCATCAGCCAGTCGGCGTTATTGACCATTCTTGCCTTATCTTCACCGAACACAATGAACCGCTCCATCTGCTTTTTGAAGCACTCACAGTTATGGGCGATGGTCTCCTCGGTCATCATAGAACGCATATCCGTTCTGCCGGAAGGGTCGCCGATCATAGCCGTGCCGCCGCCGATCAAAGCAATGGGCTTATTGCCAGCCATCTGCAGACGTTTCATCAAGCACAGCGCCATAAAGTGGCCCACATGCAGAGAGTCGGCAGTAGGGTCAAATCCGATGTAGAAGACGGCCTTGCCGTTATCTATCATTTCACGGATCTCTTCTTCATTGGTTACCTGGGCAATCAAGCCACGGGCAACCAGTTCGTCATATAATTTCATTTTGTCTCCTCCAAAAAACTTTATCTTAATTCTCCAGCATTTCTTGCGCGCTTTTCAGCGTTGTTTCGGTAATATTGGCACCACCGATTATACGGGCAAGTTCCCGCTTCCGTCCCTCTAAATCCAAAGGCGTCACGGTGGTATAGGTACGGCCGCCCCGTTCCTGTTTATCTATGAGCAAATGTGTATTGGCCAGCGCCGCCAACTGGGGCAGATGGGTAACACATAGCACCTGCTTATTCTTGGCCACATTACGAAGTTTTTCAGCAACTTTTTGGGCTGCTCTGCCGGATACACCGGTATCTACTTCATCGAAGATCAGTGTAGAAACCATATCCTGTTCTGCAAGCACATTCTTGATTGCCAACATAATACGAGCCAATTCACCGCCGGAAGCGACTTTACTAAGGGGCTTCAGCGCCTCACCGGCATTGGCAGACATATAAAACGCCACATAATCCGCACCGTTTGCGGTCAGTTCCGTCTCTGTAAATTCGCAGGAGAACTGCACCTTGGGCATATCCAGTTGCGCTAGTTCTGACAAGATGCGATCAGACAGGCGTTCTGCCGCAATCTTACGGTTTTCTCTTAGGCGCATCGCGCAAGCCACCGCATCTGCTTCCGCCGCAGAGAGTTTCCTCTTGAGCCGCTCCACCGCATCGTCTGCAAATTCAATTTCGTCCAATTCTATCTTTGCCTTATCCAGATAATCGAGAATATCGCTGCAAGTTGCGCCATACTTTCTCCGCAGACGATGGATAATATCCAATCGAGACTCGATCTGCTCCAACTCATCTGAAGAGTACAGCAAATCGTCTCGAGCAGCCTTGACTTCCTCCGCCACATCCTGCACCTGATACATCAGGTCTGCAACCCGTTCCTGCAGACTGCTAACTGTATCCGTATACCGGGTGAGTTTGGCCAGTTCCCTTTCAGCATCAGCCAGCAGGGATACTGCGCCGTCGGAATCTTCATCGCCGTACAGGCAGGCCGCCGCCCTGTGCATACCGTTACTAAGTTTTTCAGCATTTTGCAGCACTTTTCTCCGTTGCTCCAAGCGCTCATCTTCACCGGATTCCAGTTCTGCCTCGGATATTTCTTCGATCTGATAGCGAAGCGTCTCCATACGACGGAGTTTTTCACTCTCGTCCATGGTCATCCTCTGGATCTCCCGCCGAAGATCACATACCTGAGTATAGCAAACTGCATACGCTTCTTTAAGTTCCCCATTTTCGTTATAGGCATCCAGCAGGATTAGGTGATTATTTTCGTCAAAGAGCGATGCAGAGTCGTGCTGACCGTGAATATTGATCAGTTGTATTCCCAATTTTCGCAAAATGGAAACCGAAACCAGCACGCCGTTTACACGGCAAATATTCTTGCCGTCGGCCAAAATATCTCTATGTACTACCACTTCAGGATCATAAGGTACGCCGTTTTCCACAAACCAAGGCAGTTCGGGAACGTCGGTAAACACACCCCGGACGGTTGCTTTCTCCATACCGGTACGGATCATATCCCGGTAGGCACGCTCACCCAAAATGGCAGAAATGGCGTCGATCACAATGGATTTACCGGCGCCGGTCTCTCCGGTCATCACATTGAATCCGGCATCAAAGGAAATATCTGCGCACTCAATGACCGCAATATTCTCAATATGCAGAAGACACAGCACGCACAATCCCTCCTTAATTTAGTAAACTTTTCATTTCTCCGCAGAAAGATGCGGCCGCATTGGTATCCCGCATCACGATCATAACCGTATCATCGCCGGCAAGGCTGCCAACGATTGCGCTCAAACTCATTGCATCAATCGCAGATGCTGCTGCATTGGCAAGTCCCGGCAATGTACGGACTACCACAAGGTTTTGGGCATAGTCAAAACTAACCACACATTCACGGAAAATGGTATTCAGCCGTGAGGAAAAGGTTCCGGTAACCTCATCGGAGGAGGCAGCATAGCGGTAAGTTCCAAGGCTGGTCAATTCCTTGACAATCCGAAGTTCCTTAATATCCCGGGAAATGGTTGCCTGTGTCCCGCGGAAACCCGCTTCCTGCAATTCAGCCAGCAGTTGCTCCTGGGTTTCCACATTTTTATTGGAAATGATCTCTAATATCTTTGCTTGTCTTTGTCTTTTCAATAGTATCACCTCAGCCAATTCTGAATTTCGAGTTGACAACATCAAAGAAACTGCGCTCTTTCAAACGCACCAATTTCGTACACAAATTGGACTTGCGAATGGTTGTCACATCACCCATATTCATACGCAAGGCCTTGCCGCCATCTACGGAGAGATACGCATTTCTTCTGGCATTCTGCACCATAGAGACAGAAATCGTCCGCTTGTCCGAACTTACGATACACCGGCTGACAATATCATGGGCGCAAATCGGTGTGATCAAAATACTGTGGGCATCCGGCTCTACGATCGGGCCGCCAGCAGAAAGACTATAGGCAGTAGACCCAGTGGGTGTTGCAATGATAACACCGTCACCACCGCACTCCAAGGCCTGCACATTATCGCATTTCACTTCCAGATGCACGATTCTAGCCACAGCGCCCTTGGTAATGGCCACATCGTTGAGACACAGGTCATGGAGAATGATATCTCTGTCCCTATGCACTGTAACATCCAGCATCATACGCTGATCAATGGTATAATCACCGGTTGCGATTCTGGCAAGTTGGTCCAATTCTGTGCTCTCCAATTCTGCCATAAATCCCATTGTACCGATATTAACACCCAAAACAGGGACGCCCTGACGGGTCGCAGACTTCGCCATATGCAAGAGCGTGCCGTCACCACCAAAGCAGATGACCATAGACGCGCCGTTTAATTCCTTATCCATGCGACTGAATCGGATATCCCGGGGCAGATCATAGGTTCTGTCCACCTCAAAGGGTAAACACACGCGGGTTTCGATCCCTGCATTTTTCAACACAGCAATGGCTTGCCGCAGAGTTTGAAAATTTTTGTCCCGATAGGGGTTTGGCGTTAAAACCACATGATTCATTTCTTTCACCCCTTTAGTGTTTCGTGGGCATCGGCAACGACCGATGCGGTATCCGGTGTAATACCGGGTTTATTATCTAATGTCAAATGGCCTAAAAATTCGATGTTTCCTTCCGGACCTTTTACCGGAGAAAATGTTAAACCAAGAAGCGTAAATTCCAATTCATTGGCAAGAGCAACAAAATCGTCCAACACCTCTTTATGAATGGCAGGATCCCGGACGACCCCCTTTTTACCCACCTTTTCTCGACCTGCCTCAAATTGCGGCTTTATCAGGCACAAAACCTGTCCGGTAGACTTTAAAAAGGTCTTAATAACCGGCAGCACGATTTTCAGGGAGATAAAACTCACATCTATCACAGACAAATCCAGCGGCTCACCCAAATCTTCGGGTGTTACATATCGCACATTGGTACGCTCCATAACCACCACGCGGGGATCAGAACGGATCTTCCAATCCAACTGGCCGTATCCCACATCAATGGCAAACACCTTGCTGGCGCCCTGCTGAAGCAGGCAGTCCGTAAAACCGCCGGTAGATGCGCCGGAATCACTACAGACATACCCGGTGGGATCTACGCCAAAATCCCGCAGGGCTTTCTCTAACTTCAGACCACCCCGGCTAACATAAGGACAAGCGCCGTTACGGACCTCAAGGTCTACAGTTTCTTCGTAAGAAATACCCGGCTTGTCCGCCTTCTGTCCGTCCACATACACAAGACCGCTCATAATGATTGCCTGTGCTTTCGCACGGCTATCGGCATAACCTTTTTCCACCAGAAGTACATCCAGTCTCTTTTTAATTTTCACCGCGATGCACCTCCAACACAAATTCTTTCATTGCTTCCGGGCTGAGTCCGTAGTGGCTATACAGTATATCCAGCGCGCCGTGACACACATAGCCTTCTCCGAGATCTTTTCCGTATACCCGGAACTGATTCTGCAAACGGCTAGACAATTCCTCACTGATACCACACCGGGCGCTGACTTCTTCAAACACAATGATTTCCTTACTATCTGACGTTGCCTGGACGATTTCATCCACAGGCAACGGGGACAGACTGGTAAGTCTCAGCACTGTAGCCTCTATTCCCTGCTGGGAAAGTAATTCTGCCGCCTGCAGCACATGATCCAAAAGAACACCGTAGGTCACAAGAGTAACATCATCGCCCTTGCGGTGGCAGATCACCGATCGTCCCGGAGACCAACGTGCATCGGAATATCCCCGGTCTCCCCCTCTGGGATAGCGAATCGCAACAGGGCCATCCTGTTTTTCTGCCGCCCAAGTGAGCATATCCCGCAATTCTGCGCAGGACGCCGGCGCAAGAAGTTTCAATCCCGGCGCGTGACGCAAGAAACCCACATCGTAGATGCCATGGTGGGTTTCTCCATCCTCACCGACCAAACCTGCCCGGTCAACGGCAAGGATCACATGCAGATGCAGCATACAGATATCTTGCAAGATCATATCATAGGCCCGTTGCAGGAATGTGGAATACAATGCAACCACAGGCACAGCGCCTTGCTTAGCCAGTCCGCCGGCCATAGAAACTGCGTGCTCCTCTGCAATGCCTACATCATACAACCGTTTGGGATACTGTTTCTTAAACTCTAACAAGCCGGTACCGCCGGGCATCGCCGCAGTAATAGCGCAAATGCGGCTGTCATTTTTAGCCAATTCCAGCATCGTTTGACCAAATTGGTCGGAAAATGTCTTTCCAGACTTGCTGAGCGGCTCGCCGGTAACCGGATCAAATTTTCCGATACCATGGAACAGTTTGGGATGCTCCTGAGCAGGGGCATAGCCCCTTCCCTTTTGGGTCATAACATGCAGAACCACAGGGCGGCGCATATCTTTTGCCAGTTCCAACAGTTTAATAAGATTTTCTGTATCGTGGCCATCCACAGGACCCAAATAGGTAAAACCCATACTTTCAAATATTGTTTCCGCAAGAAGCATTCTGCGGAGTTTATCCTTAGCGCCGCTAAGTAATCGGTTAATTGTTTTGCCGCCGGGTACTTTTGCCAAAAAATCCTTAGTATGCTGCTTCATTCCCAAGTACCGTTCCTTGGTACGAAGTTGTCGCAGATGCATTGCCATTCCGCCCACATTGTGGTCAATGGAAAGTGAATTATCATTCAAGATAATAACAAGCGGTTCACCACTGACCGCAGCATCGTTCAGCCCTTCAAAAGCGATACCCCCAGTAGCAGCACCGTCGCCGACCATTGCAACCACATTATAGTTTTCGCCGGTCAAGTTTCTGGCTCTGGCCATTCCCAACGCAATGGAGACAGAACTGGACGCATGACCTGCAACAAATGCATCCGTATCACTTTCAGACGGTTTCGGAAAACCTGCCATACCGCCAAACTGCCGCAGAGATGCAAAATCATCCCGGCGGCCTGTGAGCATTTTATGAATATAGGACTGATGTCCCACATCGAACACCAATCTGTCAACAGCAGTGTCAAATACCGTTTCAATTGCCACCGTCAATTCCACAACGCCCAGGTTAGATGCCACATGGCCGCCAGTCTGAGACACGCTGGAAATCAAGAATTCCCGAATTTCCTGACACAACTGAGAACGTTGCTCTGCATTTAATTGGCATAAATCCCGGTGATTATTGATTCTATCTAATATATACACAGTAAAACTACCTTTTCACCAATTTATGATATGCGGCTATAATATCATAAACTTGCAGAATATACAAGTATATTTTGCATATTTGCATATTTTTTCAATTAAGGATGCTGGCGGAGAAGGAGGGATTTGTTTGCATTTTGTTCCTCATGTTCCTTTTCTTTTCGCCAACAAAAAAGGCCACCCGATCGGGTGGTCTTTTGGTTGGAAGGGTAGCATAAAATCGAACCCTCTGCCGTATATGACTGAACGCTCGAGCAAATGTCATTTTCTGTACGTTCAACCTTTTGATAATTCAATATGCTATACTTTCTCAAAAAAGGAGAAGAT
>JAZSRS010000140.1:0-10286 GCA_045538595.1 Faecousia sp.
AGGTGTCCCTTGGGATGACTTTTCTTTTGGTGGACGATATAGGACTCAAACCTACGACCTGACCCACTGCAAGCGGTTGACCGCTTGACAAAATAAAAACCCGAACCCAAAGGCTCGGATTTTTATATATGGTGGACGATATAGGACTCGAACCTATGACCTTCCGCACGTCAAGCGGATGCTCTAGCCAGCTGAGCTAATCGTCCAAAGGCAGGAGTCATTATAACCAACAATCTGCCGTTTGTCAACCCTTTTGCATAAAAAGAGTTAAACAGGTGTTTTTTCGTCCTCAGTTTCTTCCACTTCGGACAGTTCAATGGTCAGTTCACCCTTGGAGATCAGGAAGCGCCGGATGGCAAACAGTCCCGCGATACACAGCACGCTGGCCACGTTGCTCCAAGGGTTGTTATGGGCAAGAATAACCTGCCGGGCGATGGCCACAATCAGCACTTCCAGGGTGTTGGCCGGGGTCATATCCAGCAGCATTCGCACAAATTCCAGTCCCACTACCAGGGTCAGGATATTGTGCAGGTAATTGTCGATGGTGGCAAAGTAGTTACTGACGGTAAACATCTTATAGATCTCCAGTCCCAGCATACCCACCAGCACAACCAGGGTGATGATGGCGATGAGGAACTCTAAGAAATGGAGAATTTTATGGATCCAGTCTGTCTTTTTGTGCATACGGTTACCTCTCAAAAATATTGTTTCATCTCTTTTGTTGCAGATTCTACTTCCAGCAGTAGTTCCCGGGCGGACATACGCAGCACGCCACTGCGCAGGGAACTGATCTGCACCAGGCCGTCGGAAGTGGCAACCCGCACGGCGTAGTTTTTGCCGATTTGGTCAACCAAGGATTCAATGTAGGCGTCGGCGGTTTGGTTTTCCTTGGTGTACACCACCTGAATGTTGTGGAAATTCTCTTTTTCTCCCGGGTTGCCCTTGACTTTGTAGCCGTCGAATACCAGCACCAGCCGGGTCTTTTTGAATCCTGCGTAACTGGATAGAATGTCGCACAGACGGCGGCGCGCCGCGTCCAAATCTTCCTTGGCTATGGCGGCAAGGTTCTCCCAAGCGAAAATGATGTTATACCCGTCCACGATAATGGCTGAATCCCGGGGCGGCCGAATGGAAACCTCCTCGGTGGCAGGCCGGTTTTCCGGTACGCGACGCAAGATTGTTTTCACCGGGCCAAATTCCCGATCCATAATGGCCTCCAGTTCCTTGTCGTCCAAGCGAATGTTCCGGGTGATCAGGGTAGGCTGGGCGGGGGGTTCGGCTTGGTAGCCGCTTTCCAAGTGCATATATTCCCGCACCTGATGCCACTTGACGGTAAATCCCGCGCCGTGGCTGCAGAATACGGAGTCCGGGGTGTTGTCCAGATCGGCCTCCGGGTCGTACTGCATTTCCTCCACCACCTGCGGGGTGTTGTGGCAGGGGGCATAGCCGTGGAGGGTCAGTTGCAGCGAGCCTAATCCTTGGGTGTAGGCAGCCACTTGGGTGGCGTAATCCCCAATTTCCGATGCGGGAACAAGGCCGGTGAGGGTGCTGTTACTGCCGTCGGATTCCGGGCCGTCAAACTCTCCGCTCATCGCCCGGATATCGGTGATGGCCCTGCCTACCTGTGGGGTGGGAACGGTGAGGATAAACCGATACCAAGGCTCCAAAAGCACAGATTCCGCCTGCATCAATCCCTGCCGCACTGCCCGATAGGTGGCCTGCCGAAAGTCGCCGCCCTCGGTGTGCTTCAGGTGGGCTTTGCCTACCAGCAGGGTCAGTTTCATATCGGTGATTGGTGCGCCGATTAGCACGCCTTTGTGTTGTTTTTCCGACAAATGCCCCAAAATTTGCCGCTGATAGTTCACATCCAGCACATCCAGCGAACACTGGGTGTCAAACACCAGTCCGCTGCCCCGGGGCAAGGGTTCTAACAAAATGTGGGCTTCGGCGTAATGCCGCAGAGGCTCAAAATGCCCCACGCCTTCTACAGTATTGGCAATCGTTTCTTTATAATAGATCCGCCGGTCGTCCATGGTAACGTCCAAAGAGAACCGGTCCAGAATCACGCTGCGCAGCACTTCCAACTGGACTTTGCCCATGATCTGCAGGTGGATCTGTTTCAGGTGATCGTCCCACAGCAGGTGCAGTTGAGGATCTTCTTCTTCCAGTTGCCGCAGTTTGGGCAGGGCGGTCAGGGGGTCGCAACCGGCAGGCAGGTGCAGTCGATAGGTCATCACCGGCTCCAGAACAGGGGTATCCGCGTGAGCCTGATTGCCCAATCCCTGCCCGGCGTAGGTTTCGGAAAGACCGGTAACGGCGCAAAGTTGCCCCGCCGATACCGATTCCGGAGTGGTAAACTTGTCCCCGGAATAGAGCCGGATTTGCACTACCTTTTCCGACAAGGGAGCATCTTTTTGGTTTACATAACCTATCAAATCCCGGACACAGAGCATACCGCCGGTGATCTTCAGCCAAGTGAGCCGGGCGCCTTGGGGATCGCGGGAAATTTTATATACCTGCCCGCCGAAATCTGCCGGGTAGGTGGGGGCAGGGGCGTACCGGTCCAAGGTGTCCAGTAGGGCATCTACCCCGTCCAGTTTTAATCCCGAGCCAAAGCAGCAGGGGAAGAGTTTCCGGGCAGAAATCAGCCGGCGAATGTCTTCGCTCCCCACCTGTCCGGTTTCCAAAAACGATTGCAAAAGGGACTCGTCGCACAGGGCGACATTTTCCTGAATTTGCTCTGCAGGGGCGGTGAAATCCACGCAGCCAACCGACAGTTTTTCTTGCAACTGGGCAAGGAGGGTCTCCTTGCTTTTTCCCGGCAAGTCCATTTTACTGATAAACAGCACCGTGGGTACTTGATACCTTGCAAGGAGATTCCAAAGGGTCAGGGTGTGGGACTGAATACCGTCGGTGCCGCTGATCACTAGCACCGCGCAGTCCAGCACCGGCAGCACCCGCTCTGCCTCCGGGGAAAAATCCACGTGACCGGGGGTGTCCACCAAGGTGATGACCCGGTTTTCGGTCTCCAGCATCGCCTGCTTGGAAAAAATGGTAATGCCCCGGCTTCGCTCTAAGGCGTGGGTGTCCAGAAAGGCGTCCCGATGATCCACCCGGCCCAAGGCGCGGGTAGCGCCGCTGCAATATAAAATTGCTTCCGACAGGGTGGTTTTCCCTGCGTCCACATGAGCCAAAAGGCCGATACTGATATTGTGCTTGCCAGGATATTCACCCATGGAAAAAATCTCCTTTCTGCCTAAGATGGAAGTATTATAGCACAAAAGGAGGCTTTCGTCGATATGAGAAACTGTTTATAAGAAAAAATATGATATATGTATACAGAAACAGAAAGGGTCTCACCTTCCGGTGAGACCCCCATTGCAGGAATTATTCATTTTCAGATGCGTCCATTTGCTGGACAGGTGTTTCGTTGGCGGGCTGTACAACAACCACAGGGGCGTTGGTTTCGGAAGCGGCCATCTTGCCGCCCAAAGCGCCCAAAATGAGACTCTTGATATCAATGCCCATACCGGCGCTGATACCTTCGGTTACCTGGGTGGTACCGTTTACAATGTCAGAGAGCAGTTTTGCGCTATTGCCGTCTCCGTACATGGTGATCTTATCCACCTTGCTGAGAGGTTCTGCAACATTCTTGGCAATTTCAGGCAGAGCAGCCATAATCATTTCGATGACAGCGGCTTCGCCGTACTTCTTCATAGCCTCGGCCTTTTTGTCGATACCTTCGGCTTCTGCCAGCGCCTTCAGCCGGATGGCTTCGGCTTCGGCTTCGCCCACTGCACGGATACCTTCGGCTTCCCGCTGGCGTTCGATCATCTTAGCCTCTGCTTCCTTGGTGCGGCGGAACAGTTCGGCTTCTGCAGCCTGCTGCGCGGCATAGCGCTCTGCGTCGGCCTTTGCACGGATTTCTGCGTCCAGAGTCTGCTTGGTAACATCCACTTCCTTGGCCTTCAACTCGGCAGTGCGTTCTGCACGGGCGATATCGGCGTTGGCGGAGGAAACTTCGATAGAACGGCGCTGTTCCTGCTCCTGGATGGAATACGCGGCATCTGCTTCCGCTTTCTTCACATCGGATTGCTGCTTCAGTTCAGCCTGACGGATCGCCAAAGAGGTCTGCTTTTCAGCGATTTCCATTTCCGATTGCACCTTGGCATCGTTTGCCTGCTTTGCGGCCTGTGCCTGTGCGATGGCAATATCCCGGTCTGCCTGTGCCTTTGCAACGGCAGCGCCCTTTTTGATTTGAGAAATGTTATCGATACCAAGGTCTTCGATCACATTGTTCTGGTCAGAGAAGGACTGGACATTGAAGGAGATCATCTCCAAGCCCATCTTCTGCAGATCCGGAATGGCATTTTCCTGCACCCGCTCACCGAATGCCTTACGGTCAGTCACCATTTCTTCCAGACGCATCTGACCTACGATTTCACGCATATTGCCTTCCAGAGTATCCTGCACCCGGCGAATGATCATCTCTTCGCCTTCGTTCAGGAAGAACTTAGAAGCCAGGGCCATCATTTCTTCACTTTGGCCAATGCGGATCTTAACGGTGGCATCCACTTTTACATTGATGTACTCAGCGTTGGGGACATAGTCGGTGGTTTTTACATCCACGGAGAACATCTTCAGAGACAGTTTGTCGAGACGCTCCAAGAACGGAATACGAATACCGGCCTTGCCGATCAAGATACGGGGTTTCCGGAAGCCGGAGATCATATACGCGGTATCGGGCGGTGCTTTCACATAACCGATGAGGATGATGAAAACAAGCAAAGCGATGATTGCGGCAGCGATAAATAAAATTTCCATGGTTTTCTCCTTTCTTGTTACCTGTGTTTGATGGTTTGGCAGGGGGATCTAACGGTTTTGGGGCGGTTTCTCCTCATCCTCCGGGTCGGCTGTTTCCTGGGTGCAGACAATGCCAAGGAACGCAGCATACACCGGATGTTTGGAAACCTTCTCCAAAAGCCGGATTGTCAGGATTCTTTCTCTTACGTGCAAAAGTATCACTCCTTTGCCCAGATTTTGAAAGCCGTTTCCTGCTTATGAATGCATTATACCGGAATCCTGCAAAATAGTAAATGATCAAATCCGCAAAATAAAGGGGGATAATTCTCCTGAAACAGAGAATATCTGCTGCCGGATTAGTTGCTTTTGTGGGCTTTGTACTGTTCCGGGTCAATGAGACCGGTGGCAAGCATCCGTTCAGACCAAAGTTGCAATGTCTCTACGGCGACAGAGATGCGTTCCAGTTCTTCCTGTATATAAATGAAATCCTCCAGTTCATCACCGGTGATCTTGCCGTCAACGGTGATTTCGATCAGGCGCTCTTTTTGTTTGCTCATAGAGTTTAGGGAAGCCAGCATTTCCAATACGATTTGAGACAGATCCTTGATCTTGATTTCCGGCACATATTGCTGACCGATGGGGCATTGATTGGCACAGTAATAGTTGCAGAGGCTGGGCGTTTTGTACTTCTGTGCCATTACCAGCACTTCGTCCGGATGGGGAAGGGAACGTTCGTTTTCAATTTTTTCGATTCTCTCCGGAGAGATACTTTCCAGCAGATCCGCAGCAGATTCTCGGGTCAACTGCAATGCCTCTCTGGTTTTGTGATAGATGTTTTTGTTTTCTTTTGTAGAAGTTCTGGCCATATGCAATATCCTCGCAAGAAAATAGATTCTGATTTATTATACGGATCTCCTAAGAAAATCTTGTGCGGCAGTCAGCAGCGCCTGCCGTTCGTTGGGAATTTCTTCGCTCTGCACCTGCTCTAAAAGACAATTCAGACAGAATCCCAGCCGCGGCCCGGCAGGGAATCCCAACTCCAGCAAATCCAGCCCGTTGATGGCTAAGTCTTTCACCGTCAGACAGGCGTCTTCTGCCAATATCTGGGACATACATTCCAAAACTGCCGGCAGGTGGGACTCTTCTTCCGGCTTGCCCATATCTGCAAATTGCAATAGCACCAGATCCAGCAGGGCTTCTTTGCTGTAACTGCCCATTTTCTTCCGCACCTGTTTTTTGTCCGGCTCTAATTTGTCCATATGATGGGCAATGAGAAACACCACCTGCTCCCGTAGGGCGGTGGGGGATTTCATAGATAATAGATAATCGTTTGCCAGTTGGGCGCTTATCATGGCATGGCCGTAAAAATGACCGATGCCATTTTCATCCAAAGTAAAACAGGCCGGCTTGCCGCAGTCGTGTAATAGCGCCGCAAAGCGCAGCACCAAATCTTTGGAAATGGATTCCACCACCCGGGCTGTGTGGCCGTAAACATCGTACTTGTGGTGGGGATTGTGCTGCTGGAAACCTACACAGGGGGCAAGAGGTGGCACGACTTGGGTGAGAATTTCCCGAAAAACCTCCAAATCTTCAGCAGATACCAAAGGGAGGAGTTTACATAATTCCTCAAATACCCGTTCCCGGGCCAAACTGTCCATAGTAGACGCCAACCGGGTCATGGCCTGCAGGGTGTCGTCTGTAGGGGTCAGGCCGAAACGGACAGAAAACCGCACGCCCCGCAGGATTCTTAGGGCATCTTCGGAAAAACGTGCAACAGGGTCGCCCACGGTGCGTAAAATTTTATTTTGTAAGTCTTCTTGCCCGCCAAAGGGGTCAATATACCCTTTGTCCGGGTGGTAGGCCATGGCGTTGACGGTAAAATCCCGCCGGGCCAGATCTTCTTCCACATTGGAAACAAACCGCACCCAATCCGGGTGGCGGCTGTCCTGATAGCCACCTTCTGTGCGGAAGGTGGTGATCTCAATGACCCGGTTTTTTATGACCACGCCGATGGTGCCGTGTTTTTCGCCGCTGCGCACCAGGGTGTGATCTTGGAACAACCGGGCAGTGTCTTCCGGGGTGGCGTTGGTACACAGGTCGTAATCGTGGGGTGTAATCCCCAGCAGAGAATCCCGCACGCAGCCACCTACGGCGTAGGCATCAAAACCATCCTGTTCCAGAGTGTGAATACATTGCAAGATTGTTTCCGGCAGAAACATAAAGTTTTCTCCTTATATTTTGTCGTCGGGGACAGGCAGAACACAAAAATCGGTGGCCAGCCACAAGCCGGCAGAGAGATAGAACAGCCAATCCTCTGCGGGCGCAGACAGCAGGCAGCAGAACAGGGCGGCCTGGGAAGTCAATACATATCCCCGGCAATCCTTTGCTTCCACAGCGGCGGCGGCCCGGTAGTAACAGACGATCATCAGGAGCAGATGGGAAAGCAGGGGGAAGAAAAAGGCCTGAATTTGGGGTTCCCGAATCCACAACCGGCAGCCGTAGAGGGTACGCAGGATCAGAAACAGGATTACTGCGCCGTAGAGCAGCGCATTGGCCCGCAGACCTTTGAAACGGAGGACTGCTACGATTACCAAAGCCGCTGCGGCAAGGATTGCAAAAATCCGGATCAGAAGGTGCAAAATGCCGCTGCCCTGCAGTTGGAAGGAGGACAGAGCAATGCCTACCGCCCATACCAGAATGCCCACCGCAGACACAACGGAAGCGGGGAACAGAGGGGCGCTGTGATCAGATACGGGGATCCTCCGGGCGGACAAAAATCCCCACACCAGCACTGCGGCCAGTAACACGAAAGACCCGATACCCGCAAAATGGTATCTGGGGAACAGTCCTCGGCTGTCTGCCAAGGAAAAAAGGTGGGTCTGCAGGGCCATACCGGCAAAACCGGCAACCAGCGCCACCCAAGGCAATATTTTTTTCGGGGATTTGGTATGCATAAAAGCGCCTCCTGACATAAAACAAAACAGTATAAAAATATTATATCAGCCATTTGTAGGGATTTCTAGCCCTGTTTTGGAAAATTTACACTTGTTTCCTATGGGGTTTCAAGGTATAATATATCCGTATTTTTGAAATTTTCCCCGGAGGAGGGATGGTATGGTACGGTATATCGCCTTGGCGCTGGTACTGCTGATCGCCATCGGCGTCTGCGCCGGTGTGGGCGGCTTTGGCGGGCTTGGGTGGCTTTGGATCTTGCCGGTGTGCATGATCGGCGGCGCCGTTGCCCTGATCGTGGTATATTTTTTGACCCTGTGGATCGCCAGTCTGCTGGTGGATATCGAGAAATCCCAGAAGAAGGACAACCCCTTCTACCGCTGGTTGGTGCAGACTACCGCGTCTTTGGGCATTTGGATTTTGCGGATCCGTGTCCATACCCGGGGTTTGGAGCAATTGCCCAAATCCGGCCGGTTTATGCTGGTATGCAACCATTTATCTCTGTTAGATCCGCTGATCCTACTGAATTACTTTAAAAAGAGCCAACTGGCATTCATCGCCAAGCGGGAGAGCGCCGGTATGTTCCTGGTGGGCAAACTGATGCACAGAATGATGTGCCAACTGATCAACCGGGAAAATGACCGGGAGGCGCTGAAGACCATTATCAATTGCATTCGTATATTGCAGGAAGATAAGGTGTCCGTGGCGGTGTTCCCGGAAGGTTATATCAGCGGAGACGATCTGCTGCACCCCTTCCGCAGCGGTGTGTTCAAAATCGCCCAGAAGACCAATGTGCCCATCGTGGTCTGTACCCTGCAAAATACCCAAAAGGTCAAACGGAATATGCCGAAACTCCATCCCACCGATGTGGAATTCCATTTGTTGGGCGTGTTGCAGCCGGAGGACATGGCGGGTATGACCACTGTGGACATCGGCAACAAGGTCCACGGTATGATGGCAGAAGACTTAGGCCCGGACTTGGTTTTGCAGGAAAAACCTTGATTTTAGGGAATATAGCAGATATAATGAGACGTAATTTGTAAGGCTTGGAGGAAGTAACTATGAAAAACAGCGAAAAGACACTGGATATGATCGTAACCCTGTGTAAAAACCGGGGTTATGTGTATGCCGGCTCCGAAATTTACGGTGGCTTGGCCAACTCTTGGGACTACGGCCCTTTGGGCGTGGAATTTAAGAACAATGTGAAGAAGGCTTGGCTGAAAAAGTTTGTGCAGGAATCTGACTACAATGTGGGTCTGGATGCCGCCATCATTATGAACCCCACCACTTGGGTGACCACCGGCCATGTAGGTTCTTTCTCCGATCCTTTGGTGGACTGCAAGGGCTGCGGTTCCCGTCAGCGGGCTGACCAACTGATCTCCGCTTCCGAAAGTGGCAAACTGGTGAATGTAGACGCTATGGACACCAAGGAAATGAACGCCTTTATCGAGGAACACGAAGATGTGGTCTGCCCCGTCTGTGGCAAGCACCACTTCACCTCCATCCGGAACTTTAACCTGATGTTCCAGACCAAGATCGGTGTTACCGAGGACTCCTCCTCCATCGCTTACCTCCGTCCTGAGACTGCGCAGGGTATCTTTGTCAACTTTGACAACATTCAGCGCACCACCCGGAAGAAACTGCCTTTCGGCGTCTGTCAGGTAGGTAAGGCATTCCGCAACGAGATCACCCCCGGCAACTTCACCTTCCGTACCCGAGAATTCGAGCAGATGGAATGCGAGTTCTTCTGCCAGCCCGGCACGGACCTGGAGTGGTTTGCCTACTGGAAGGATTTCTGCAAGAACTGGCTGATCTCCTTGGGCATCAAGGAAGAATCTATTCGCCTGCGTGATCACGATCCTGCCGAACTGGCCTTCTACTCCCGGGCTACCACCGATATCGAGTATCAGTTCCCCTTTGGCTCCGGTTGGGGCGAACTGTGGGGCATTGCTGACCGTACCGACTATGACTTGGGTCGTCATCAGGAGGCTTCCGGCAAGAAACTGACCTACTTCGATCAGGAGCGGAACGAGCATTACATTCCCTATGTCATCGAACCGTCTTTGGGCTGCGACCGTGTGGCGCTGGCATTCCTGTGCGAAGCCTACGACGAGGAAGTGGTTGGTGTAGACAAGAACGGCAAGGAAGATATCCGTACCGTGCTGCGTCTGCATCCCGCGCTGGCGCCTTTCAAGGCTGCTATCCTGCCCCTGAGCAAGAAACTCTCCCCCAAGGCAGAGGAAATTTACAGAGAACTGCGGAAAGACTTTATGGTGGACTTCGACGATGCCGGCTCTATCGGCAAGCGTTACCGCCGGGAAGATGAGATCGGCACACCGCTTTGCATCACTGTGGACTTCCAGACTGTGGGCGACGAAACCACCGAGGCTGACAACTGCGTTACCGTCCGCGACCGTGATACCATGGAGCAGGTGCGTGTTCCCATCGCCGAACTGAAGAACTACATTGCCAGCAAGTGCGAATTCTAAGAATATCAATAAAATGCTCCGGATTAGGGCGCACCGCCCTAA
>JAZSRS010000093.1:0-13995 GCA_045538595.1 Faecousia sp.
TTCAACTTGTAGGGGCGAACTGTGTTCGCCCGCGGGCGGTCAATGACCGCCCCTACATTCCTGTCGGCAAGCGTTACGCCACTGCCATAGAAGCCGAAAACTCTACTTTACGGATTCCTAAAAGAAATCCGGCGGCTATTGCCGGCGGATTTTCTTGGTTATATCAGTTGTTGTTCATTGATGATCAGTTTGAACTGGAGACCCAGTTTTTCTGCCGCTCTGCGGCACAAAACCATACGCTGCAGGAAAATCTCAAAGTATTCCATCACAGAGCCGTACTTAGTATCAACGGTCAGTTTCAGTTTCACAAGGGTCTTGTCCTCGTTGATCTTCAAGGAAGACTTCTTAACAGAGTAGTTCACCCGGTCGTGGATATCAAAGGTAGAGAAATCCTTGTTTCTGACCCGGCTGCGGCGCACATCTGCCTTGTCTGCCAGGAACATAGCGGCGGCCACTGCATTTACCGGCACGCCTGTACCCTCATCGTGATTGCCGATGGCGGTAACGATGGTAGCCACTTCGGCTGGGTCGCAGCCCATATCGTTGAGAATGCTCCAGGCCATCACCGCGCCGGACTGGGAATGATCCTTCCGGTTTACCAAATTGCCGATATCGTGGAGATAGCCGGCAATCTTCGCCAGTTCAACGGTTCGTTCATCATATCCCATGGTTTGCAAAATATAACCGGCAGTTTCTGCCACGTGCATCACATGGGCAAAACTGTGTTCCGTGTATCCCAATGCGCCCAGAGATTCATCGGCGCGGATAATATATGTTTTGATCGCTTCACTTCTGATAATTTCTTCGTATGTCAGCATCTTCATACCTCCTTTTTGGGTATTATATCACATAAGCACAGTAAAAACAGTATACTTGCCAAGAATTTACAAAGATTTTACCAACGGGGAACTGTGTTCGTCCAGTTCTTTCCTGAGTTTTCTCCGCACCCGATTGATATTTCGCTCAAAGTCACCGTTATTGAGCAGCGACGCGATCACCAGTTGCTCGAAGGTAGGAACTGTGCAGGAATAAAATCCAAGCCTTTTCTGAAAAGCAGAGACCAGCATTTTCGGCAGCACCATATAGCCCACACGCAAGGCGGGGGAAATGGTTTTGGAAAAACTGTTCATATAGATCACATTCTCCGAACCGGACAGGGAAAACAAGGTGTCTTCCGGTTTGGTGGAGACAGAAAACTCCGATTCAAAATCGTCTTCGATGATGTACCGGTTGCCCTGCTCCACCCACCGGATGTATTCAAAGCGTTTAGAGGCCGAAGCCGTTACGCCACTGGGGAAACTTCTGTAGGGGGTTGTATGCAGCACATTGGCGTTTGTATTGGCCAGCGCCGTACTGTCGATGCCGTCGTGGGACAGCGTCAGGTACTGCAATGGCACTTCCGCTGCCCGGTACACCTGCTGGATCTTCTGATAAGAGGGATCTTCAATGCCATAGATCATCTCACGGCCCAGCAGTTCGATGATCAGTCCGTACAGATATTCTGCGCCAGAGCCAATAACGATTTGCCCTACCGTAATATGAATGCCCCGGTTTCTGGCCAAATACCGCACCAGCGCCTCCCGCAATTCTACGCACCCCTCCCCCGGGGACTGTTCCAATATCCGCTCCCCGTAAACCGCAAGGACATTGCGCATAGTCTTACTTAACACAGAAAAGGGAAACTCCGGATATCTGTGGGTGTGTAATTGCTGGGGGGCAGTTTTCGTCACCACCCTGTCGGTCACGGAGAAGCCGTCCGATGGCTTAAATATCACGAAATAACCGCTTCGCTCTCTGGCTTCCACATAACCTTCGTCTGCCAGCAGCGCGTAGGCGTGTTCCACGGTGACGGTACTGGTATTTGTCTCCGCGGCCAGCAACCGCTTGGAGGGGAGTTTGGCATTGTGCTCCAACACGCCGGATATGATATCTTCCTTGATTTGGTTATAGATCTGCAAATAGGCCGGGCGTATATTTTTATCTACCTTATACTTCATCTGGTTATATTTATTTCTCCTATTCTGACTATTTTTATATCACCAGTGATATTATAGACTAACTTCAGAAAAATAACAAGGAGGACATTTCTATGTCTTACAAAAAAATCCTTACCATTCAGGACATCTCTTGTGTGGGGCAATGCTCCCTGACCGTTGCTCTGCCGATCCTGTCTGCCTGCGGTATGGAGACCTGCATTTTGCCCTCGGCCATCCTCTCCACCCACACCGCAGGATTCAGTGGATTTACATTCCGGGATCTGACGGACGATATGCCTGACATTCAAAAGCACTGGCAGAAAGAAAATATTCGCTTCAGCGCCATTTACACCGGTTACTTGGGCAGCACCAAGCAGATCGACTATGTGAAGGACATTCTGCAGACCATGGGAACAGAGGACTGCGTTCGCATCGTGGACCCTGCCATGGCAGATAACGGCAATCTGTATCCTGCTTTTGATATGGCCTATGTGGAGGCGATGAAAGTCCTTTGCGGCGCGGCGGATATTCTGATTCCCAACATCACGGAGGCCTGCTTCCTGGCAGATGTTGCCTATCAGGAAACCTATGACGAAGCCTATATCCAAAACCTTGTGGAAAAACTGCTGACATTAGGCGCAAAGACTATTGTTTTGACCGGCGTCAGTTATACCGCAGGCAAGACCGGCGTGGTGGTTTACGAAAACGGAAATCTGGCATACTATCAACACGACAAGATCTCCAAAGGCTGCCACGGCACCGGTGATGTTTACGCATCTGCCTTTACCGGCGCGATTATGAACGACAAGAGCGTATTGGAATCCGCAAAGATCGCAGCAGACTACACCGTAAAGTGCATTCAGAACACCCAGGGCGACGATAGCCACTGGTACGGCGCAAAGTTTGAGACCGCTCTGCGGGATCTGATTGATATGGTGCAATAAAATCCGATGAAAAAGCAAGGGTGTCATTCATATGACACCCTTGTTCTTATTTGGAATAAAACTGGCGCGTTATATGGTTTACAACAATTCTTCATCATAAATCGCGCGGGCGCCGCCTATAAATTTCGGTCGGGTGCGGGCCGCCACCACAAGGGCTTCGCCGATCCGGTTGTGTTCCAGTCTCACCGGCACGGCAACCTGTTTCAGGTGCATACCGATCAGGGTCAGGCCGATATCCAGTCCCGCATCCCCGCGGATCTGTTCCACGGCAATGGGGTCTTCAAAAGACGCATAGGCCGCCGTTGCCAACGATCCGCCGGCCTTGGGTTGGGGAACAACATTCACGGTCTCCGCGCCGGGCAGGGCTGCCCGCTCTATAATGATGGCTCTATTCAAATGCTCGCAGCATTGAATGGCAAGGTGAAAGTCATACGCCTTTGCGCAATCGGATAACGCGGCAAAGATTTGACCTGCGGTATCGGGGTTGGAATTGGTGCCGATCTTCGATCCCAAAACCTCGCTGGTGGAGCAGCCAACCACCACAATATGGCCGGGTTTTACATTGGCTTTTTCCACCAGTTCCTGAATGGTTGCTTTCGTTTGTAAATAGATCTGTTCCATTTTGTTTTTCTCCATATCCACATAATTACTGTCAGTATAACACACTTGCCCAAAGTAATCAACGATGGACCTTATACGCGTCTTAATCCCTTGATTTCTGCCTATAATCGGAGTATAATTCTAGGAAAGGCTTTGTTGTTTCATAAGGCTATTTTTAGAAATATTATACAGGAGATACTATGCACGATCGTTATATATTCAGAGCAATCCGGAAAGAAGAAATCCAGCAGATGTATCAGATGATTCTGGACAGAATGGCTTGGATGGACGAAGTGGGCATCCGGCAATGGAATGTTACCCATTATGACACAGTCTACCCCCTATCCTATTATGAGCAAAAACGCATCGAGGGGGAGGCATTTGTGCTGGAGGACACCCGCACCGGGGAAATTGTTTGCGCAGGTGTTCTCAAAAAGGAAGATGCCCGATGGCCTACGGAAGCGCCGGCACTGTATTTGCACCATTTCGTCACCAAAGTGGAATACAAGGGTGTGGGCGCCATCTTTTTGGAACTGGCGGAGCAGTACGTCCTGTCTACCGGCAGACCTCTGCTGCGGCTGGACTCTGCGGTGGGGAACACTACCCTTGCCCAATACTATGAATCCAAAGGATATCTGCCGGTGGGTACTTGCGTGGACGGACTATACAAGGGTATTCTGCGGGAGAAAGTGTTACGCAGGGATTAACAGAATAAAGATTGCTTTTTCCCTATTTTTTGCTATGATGGTGGCAAAGAGACAGAAAGGAACGATATATTATGCGTAGAGAAAAGAAGGTCAGCGAGTCTATGACCCAGCAACAGTATTTGGTACGGCCGTCGCATATGAATCACTACGGCAGACTTTTTGGCGGAGAACTGCTGAAATGGATCGACGAACTGGCCGGCATCGTGGCCACCCGGCATTCTAACGCTATGGTCACCACCGCGGCCATTGACAATCTGCAGTTTCAAGCCCCCGCTTATGAAGGGGATATGGTGGTGCTGCAGGGTATGGTCACCTATGTGGGTCGCTCCTCTATGGAGATCCGGGTGGATACCTATACCGAAAAATTATCCGGCCAGCGAAAAATGATCAACCGGGCCTACATTGATATGGTGGCCATCGACGATCAGGGACAGCCGGTGGAAGTACCGGCGCTGATTCCGGAGACAGATGAGCAAAAGCAAGAATTGGAAGCCGCTGCCAAGCGGAAAGCGCTGCGTATCCAGCGTCGGCAGGACGGATTTTAAGAAAAAACAGGGGTCGGAAATCGACCCCTGTTTTTTGTATATTTCTGCGCACTATGGTAAACACTACCTGTGAACACAAATACAGGAGGTTTTTCCATGAATTCTATTCGCATTACCAGCCTGATTCTGGCAATTTGCTGCCTGTTGGGGCTGGGTCTTTGCGCCAGTGCTACAGAAGTAGACTGCGACGCCGTATATTGTTTTACCGAAAATGACTTCTCTCAGGAAGAGGAAGCCGTAAAGGGCATCTGCATCACCGGTCTGCCTCAACCGGCCGCCGGCACGGTACTGCTGGGGTCTCGAGTGCTGCGACCTGGGGATATTCTCACCGCAGAACAACTGAAACAACTGACCTTCCATCCCCTGCGTACCGAGGAAGACAGTCAGGCAGTCATTTCCTATCTGCCCATTTACAGCAACCGGGTGGAACCCCCCGCCACTATGACCATTGGTATTCGGGGCAAGGAGGACAAAGCCCCGGCGGCAGAGGATTTTGCCATTGAGACCTACAAGAATCTGCCTGTCGACGGCCGTCTGAAGGCCTGTGATCCGGAGGAGAAGAACCTGACCTTTACGGTGGTACGAGGCCCGAAGCGAGGCACTGTGGAAGTGCAGCCTGACGGCACATTCTCCTACACTCCTAAGAA
This sequence comes from Faecousia sp., assembly GCA_045538595.1. Classification (GTDB taxonomy): domain Bacteria; phylum Bacillota; class Clostridia; order Oscillospirales; family Oscillospiraceae; genus Faecousia. The sequence goes on from JAZSRS010000093.1 coordinate 5,420, forward strand.
AAACAAGGTGGGTGTGGATTCCTTCACCTACACCGCCACCGACCCTGCCGGAAATGTCTCCCGGATCGCCACGGTTACGGTGCAGATTTTGAAACCCACCGACGCCCGGCAGTACACGGACACCGTAGGCCACGATGCCCGGTTTGAAGCAGAATGGATGCGGAACACAGGGTTGTTTGTAGGCGAGGAAGTGGGCGGCAACCGTTTCTTCTATCCTGACAAGACTGTCAGCCGGGAGGAATTCCTGACTATGGTGGTCAAGGTACTGGATATTCCTCTGCAGGATACTGCCGGTATGGAATTCCCTGCCAATACGCCCCAGTGGTTGAAGCCCTATCTGGCCGCCGCCCAGCGCAGCGGACTGATGGAAAACCTGCAGGATATGGAAACTATGTCTGACCCCATTACCGGCGCAGAGGCCGGGGTGATGCTGCAAAATGCGCTGGACCTGACGGTCAGCAGCGATATGCTGGAAAGTGAGCAGACTGCCGCTATGGACGACACTGTTCCCGCTTGGGCGGCTGCCAGCCTGACCGTTCTGGCAGAGAACGGCGTGGAACTATGTGGCAACGCCCCTATGACCCGTGGGGATGTGGCAGAAACACTGTATCAGGTGAGCCGCATTGCTCCCGAAGCGCCGGGTATGACGATTTTCCGTATGCAGGAGAAATAAAACTAAGGGGCGTACTTCGGTACGCCCCTTTTCTTGTTTTACACAGAAATTCTTGCCTTATTCAATTTATCTGCATAGCAGAACAGGAAAAAGCCAATGACAAACAGAACGGCAATAGAGCCAACCGCAACGCCGGTATTGGCAATGGGCAGGCCGAACACTTTGAAGGACATACCCTCTGTCACCTGACTCATCACCGCCACCAATGTCGTACCTACAAAGGATGCGCCCTTGCCGCAGATATCCATCAGGCCAAAGTACTCGCCGCTTTGTTCCGGGGGGATGATCTTGCCTAAGTAGGAACGGCTCAGCGCCTGAATACCGCCCTGGAACATACCCACCAACCCCGCCAGTAGCCAGAACTGCCACTGCTCCATCAGGAACACCGCAAACAAGGCGATGCCGGTATAGCAGAGAATGCAGATCTTGATCAGCAGGCCGGTGTCATATTTGGCGGAAAACCGTCCGAAAATAATGGAACAAGGGAAGGCCACGATCTGGGTAACCAGCAGGGCCAACAGCAGGCCTGTGGTGTCCAAGCCCAAGGATTTTCCATAGGCGGTGGCCATATCAATGATGGTATACACACCGTCGATAAAGAAGAAGAATGCCAGCAGGTAAACGAAAATGTGCTTATGCTTCTTAGCCTCCCGGAAGGAACTGACCAGTTGCCGGAAGGTCTCCACCACGGGATTGCCGTTTCTCTCCTGATAAGCGCTCTGCTTATACTGCTTGGAAAGAGGCAGACTGCACACCAGCCACCAAACCGCGGTGATCATAAAGGACAGAATCAGCGCTGTAACTTGACTGATGCCGAACATCTCATACCCCAGCACCACCGCAAGGCACAACACAAAGGGAATCACTGAGCCGATATAACCCAAGGCGTAGCCAAGGGTGGACACCCGGTCCATTTTATCGTAGTCAGAGATCTCCGGGAGCATAGAATCGTAAAACACCAGGCTGGAAGAATAGCCAACTTTGGCAATCACAAAGATCACCAGGAAAGAGAGCCAACTCCAAGCCACGCCCATCATGGCGCAGCCTGCCACGCCCAAAATCATACTCACGATGAACAGGGGCTTCTTATATCCCCGCCGGTCTGCCAGTGTACCGCAGATAGGGCCGATGATGGCCACCAAAATGGTTGCCACCGAGCCGGCATAGCCCCAGTAGGCCAAGTAGTCCGACTCGCTCAGGTTGGCTTTGCCAGCCAAATAATCAAAGTAAATAGGCAACAAGGTGGCCACCAGCAGAATGAACGCCGAATTGGCAATATCGTAGAGAATCCAACTCTTCTCCAGTTTGGTCAGCCGTAATTTCATTTGCATTCCCTCTCTATCTCTTTTTCAGGAACTTTTTCCCAGTATTTCTGTTTGGAAAAATCCCCGGCGTTGCCGCCGGGGAAGGTATTTTATTCGTAGGAAATGGGGTGCTTAATACCCACGATGGCTGCGTAAGTAGTACCCGCTTCCAACACAAGGGGTGTGCCGTCTGCCAAGGTGTAGGTATAGGGACTGCGGAGGCTCTCTCTGCTCCACAGGATCGGCACGATCTGGCCGTTGATAGCGGCATAACCCTCGCCGCTGCCGATGGTCTCATAGAACTTGTGCATGCCGTCGGAGTGATACCACTGCTTGGTGTAGAGGACCAGCACATTTTGGAAGGTCAGCGCTTCGCCGGTATTGCCGTCGATATGTTCTGTACCGTGAATGTTCACCTTATACTGACCGATAGAGGCGTCGTAAGTCAAAACAGTCTGCTTGCCTGCCTTGAATTTCACGGTAATGGTCTCTGCCTTTTCACCGGCAAGTTCTACCTCGTCTTCAAACTCCAAACCGAAGGTCTTATCGGTGGGAGTGTAGTAGCCGTAGGCCTCAATAGCGGCCTGCAGTTTTTCACCGGTGGTGAACAGGGTGTGTTCCCAAGCATAGCCGCTATTATAGCGGTCTAAATCCCGGAAGAAATACTTGCTGTCGGCATCAATATGTTCCCAGTTATCAATTTTATCGTAGGAATCACCGTAACGGCCGGCCAGCGCCAGTCCAGGGCTGCCGCCACAGTGGATCAGCGGCGCATCGTAGGACACCGCCACGCTGTTAAAAGCGGTCCGGGCGCTGCGGATAGGGCCGATCTCGGCTACATCGGACAGGTCAGAGAACACGGCCAGGCAGCGGGTGATGTCCCCTTCCACTTCGATCTCATAGAAGATATCCGCCTTGCTGACACCTTTCTGGGGCATAGCCTTCTTCAGGTTGTTGATCATAACCGCAACGATTTGTCCCTCCCAAGGGGTTTCCATGGGGGCGCCGGTAAGAGGATGACGGTAAAGATATACCGGCTCGGTCTCCACGGTAGGCTCAGTGGGTTCCGTGGTGGGCGCGGTGGTAGGTTCGGTGGTGGGTTCGGTGGTAGGCTCTGTGGGTTCGGGACGCTTGCCGCAAGCGCAGAGCATCATACACAGGACCAACAGCAAAACCAAGATACGTTTCATATTGTCATCCTTCTTTCTGTCTATATATCTGCAATATTGTACCAAACATCCCGGCAAAAATCAAGACGGGAGAATCTGGAACTTTCTAAATTCTATGCTTTTCTTTTCGGAAAAATTATGGTATTATGAGAGAAAAGTAGAAGGAGGAGTAGGCCGTGGTGCTAAAAGAGTTTTTTCAGCAGAACAATTGCGTGGCGCTGGCCTTCTCCGGGGGCGTGGATTCGGCCTATCTTCTGTATGCCGCAAGCAAACTGGGGGCGGAGGTAAAAGCCTACTATGTAAAGACCCCCTTTCAGCCCCAATTTGAATATGACGATGCCCTGCGTCTGGCGGAGCAGATACAAGTGCCTATGGCCACTTTGGAACTGGATGTATTGTGTGACGCTACCATCGCCGCCAATCCCCAAAATCGGTGCTATTTCTGCAAAAAACGAATCTTTTCTGCCATCTTGGAGCAGGCCGCAAAGGACGGCTATCCCCTTGTGATCGACGGCACAAACGCCTCTGATGATGTCAACGATCGGCCGGGTATGCAAGCCCTTGCTGAACTGCAAGTTCGCTCTCCCCTGCGGGAATGCGGACTGACCAAGCCGGAGATTCGGAAACTCTCCCAGGCGGTGGGGCTCTTTACCCACGACAAGCCGGCCTACGCCTGTCTTGCCACCCGGATCCCCACCGGAACGCCCATTACAGCAAAACTGCTGGAACGGACGGAGCGGAGCGAGGCCTTTCTGATAGGTCTGGGATTTTCCGATTTCCGGATTCGGCTGTTGGGAGACGCCGCCCGGATTCAGGTAAAAGAATCCCAACTCCCCCTGCTGGTAAAACATCGGCAGGCCATTGTTACAGAACTAAAGAAGCATTACAGCGCAGTCCTTTTGGATTTGGAGGTGCGTGAATGAATACAGATATTCGGAAACTTCTGCAAGGGGTGCAGGACGGCAGCGTCAGTGTAGATGACGCCCTTTTGCAATTAAAGCAGCAACCTTTTGCTGACCTTGGGTATGCCAAGGTGGATTTGCACCGGCCTGTGCGGCAGGGTGCCAACGAGGTGATCTACGGTGCGGGAAAAACCCCGGAGCAGATCGTCGGCATTTTGCAGGCTATGGGAGAAAACGGGCAGAAGAATGTGCTGATCACCCGGCTGGACAAGGAAAAAGCCGACGCTATCGGCAAGGAAATTGCCATTACCTATTATGAAACCGCCAAGGTTGCCATCGCAGGACAGATGGCGGCTCCCAGCGGTATGGGCAAGATCGTGGTGGCCACCGGTGGCACCAGCGACATTCCCGTGGCGGAAGAAGCGGCGCTGACTGCTGAATTCTTAGGCAATCGGGTGGTACGGCTGTACGATGTGGGCGTTGCCGGTCTGCACCGGCTGCTGAACCACTCGGAAGAACTGATGGGCGCCACTGTGGTGATCGCCATCGCCGGGATGGAAGGGGCGCTGGCCAGTGTGGTAGGCGGCCTTGTGGACTGTCCGGTGATCGCCGTTCCCACCAGCGTAGGCTATGGCGCGTCCTTTGGCGGGCTGGCGGCCCTGCTGTCTATGCTCAACTCCTGCGCCAGCGGTGTGTCTGTGGTGAACATCGACAACGGTTTTGGCGCCGGTTATCTGGCGGGTATGATGAACCATATGGGAGGTAGCCAATGAAAATACTTTATTTGGACTGCTCCATGGGCTGCGCCGGGGATATGCTCACCGGAGCGCTGCTGGAACTGTTTCCCAACCGGGAAGAAATCTTAGCGGAACTGAACGGACTGGGGATTCCTCACGTGGAATTTGCCGCGGAAGAGAGCATAAAATGCGGTATCAAAGGCACTCATATCCGGGTATCGGTTGCTGGTGAAGAAGAGAGTGATCACCATCATCACCATGACCACAGCGGTATGACCGATATTGCCCACATTATGGAACATTTGCAGGTTTCCGACACTGTCCGGCAGAAAGTGATGGACATATACCAAATCATCGCCGATGGGGAAAGCCGTGTTCACGGTGTGCCGGTGGAACAAATCCACTTCCACGAAGTGGGGGCGATGGACGCCATTGCCGACATCACTGCCGTGTGTTACCTGATGGAAAAATTGGGTGTTGACCGGGTATGTGCCTCCCCTGTCCATGTGGGCTGCGGGCAGGTGAAATGCGCCCACGGTCTGCTGCCTGTCCCTGCCCCCGCCACTGCCAATATTCTGCAGGGCGTTCCCATTTACAGCGGGAATATCCAAGGGGAACTGTGTACCCCCACCGGCGGGGCATTGCTGAAATATTATGTTAACCACTTTGGGGAGATGCCTCCTATGGCCGTCAGCAGCATTGGCTACGGCATGGGCAAAAAGGATTTTGACGCCCCCAACTGCGTTCGGGCGATGCTGGGAGAAGATACGCAAGCAATAGACGATGTGTTAGAACTCTCCTGCAACTTAGACGATATGACCGAAAAAACCATTAAATTTGCCATGGAGCAACTCCTTTCTGCCGGGGCTTTGGATGTGTTCACCGCCCCCATCGGTATGAAAAAGAGCCGTCCGGGCGTCCTGTTTACGGTGCTTTGCCGCCCGGAGGACAAAGACACTCTGCTGCCCCTGATCTTCCGCCACACCACCACTTTGGGTGTGCGGGAAAACCGGCTGCGCCGATATGTTCTGGACCGAAGAACCGAAACTGTCCAGACACCCTACGGCCCTGTACGGCAGAAAATTGCCACCGGCTATGGGGTAGCGCGAAAAAAGTATGAATACGAGGATTTGGCCGAACTGGCAAGACAGAACGGTCTTTCTCTCAATGATATTCAATAAGGAGGACACATTATGGATCATACGATGAGTTGGGACTTTACCATGGCCAATTACGGCCCGGTTTGGTCGTTTTTGGTGCAACTGGGTTTGTTGCTTCTGTTTTTGATGCTGGGCAATATCCTTCGCCGGACGATCCCTGTGTTCCGGAAATGCCTTGTTCCCTCTGCCCTTTTGGGCGGCGCGCTGCTGCTGATCGTGGACATGATCACCAAGGCTTTTGGCGTGGTGCTGGTGGACAACCGGATGATGCAGGTGATCACCTACCACTGTTTGGCCATCGGTTTTGCGGCTATGACCTTAAAAACGGAAAAAGCCACTATGAAGACCAAGCGGTGTCAAGTCTTTGAATTTGGCGCCCTGCAAGGCGGTACTTATATGCTGCAGGCCTTTACGGGACTTGCCATTACCATCATTTTCTTCCTGCTGACCCGCTACGGTAAAAATGTCATTTCCTATGTGTGCGGTTTGATCCTGCCTCTGGGCTTCGGACAGGGTCCCGGCAACGCTCTGACCTGGGATGTGAATTTCACCAATACCCCAGCCGCCCAATTTGCCGGCAACGGCAGTTTTGGTCTTTCCCTTGCCTCCATTGGTTTTGTGGTGGCGTCTGTGTTCGGTGTGCTGCACATTAACATTTTCAAAAAGAAGGGACAGATCAAGGTCCGGGATTCCCGGGATCCCGGGGAATTTATAGATCCCACCAATCCCGGCGGCAACGAGATCCCCGACAACGAGTCTGTGGACAAACTCTCCATTCAAATGGGTTTTGTGGCGCTGGCTTATGCCATTGCCTTCGGCTTTATGTGCCTGCTGGGTGTGCTTTCCAAGTTCACCAACAGCATCGCTTGGGGCTTTAACTTCCTGTGGGCATCTTTGGCGGCTATGGCCATCAAGGCAGTGGTGAAGCGTCTGCAGAAGCACAACCTGATGCACCGCAGTTACATCAACAATTATCAGATGGACCGGATCTCCGGTTTCTCCTTCGACCTGATGATCGTAGCCGGTGTGGCTGCCATTGAGATCAACGATATCAAGAATTATATCCTGCCCATCGTGATCCTCAGCGTGGTAGGCTCTCTGATCACCTACATCTATATCCGGAAGGTATCCAAGGAGTGCTTCAAGGGCTTTGAACACGAGTTCTTCCTGATGAGTTTTGGCACGCTCACCGGCACTGCCTCCAACGGTATGATCCTCACCAAAGAGATCGATCCGGGTCTGCGGACACCCACTTCCAGCCTGTATATCCTGTCCAATTTCCCGGCGATGGTAATGATCGCGCCGTTGCTGTTCCTCTTGAGTTTTGCAGGTGATTCCTTCCTGAACGCCTGTATCGCCTGTGGAATTTTCTTCGTTTTATGGCTGGTTTACACGGCGTATCTGTTCCGCAGAAAGATTTTTAAGAATCGCTATCAGAATATTCCGGAAAACATTTGGACGGAAGAGGATTGATTTCCACGATTGGTGTTGATTTTTCGGATAAACTTGTTATAATGTAGAGTGGAAGACGATGGGCCCCGCCCATCACAGGTAATTCTTTTATCACCTGTTAAGGAACATAAAGGAGACGTTTTACATGATTATTACCCAGAAAAAACCCACCGAAGAGGTTATGGCTCTGGTTGGCAACGCCAAGACCGTTGCCCTGGTTGGCTGTAACAGTTGCGCTACCGCCTGTCAGACCGGCGGTCAGCCCCAGATCGACGAACTGACCAAGGTTTTGGAAGCCGCAGGTAAGAAGGTCGTCGCCACCACCATCTGCGATTACTGCTGCATGAATTTGGGCGTGAAGACCAAGATGAAGGCCATCAATGCCGCTAACCCCGACTGCATCATCTGCATGTCCTGTGGCGACGGCGTACAGTGCGTTGCCAAGAACGCAGGCGACAAGCCTGTCTATCCCTCCAACAACACCATGTACTTGGGCGAAGCCGTTAAGTTCGGTGTTTGGGAAGAATCCTGCCGCTTCTGTGGCGACTGCGTCCTGGGCAAGACCGGCGGCATCTGCCCCATCACCCAGTGCGCCAAGAGTCTGATGAACGGCCCCTGCGGCGGTCAGAAGAACGGCAAGTGCGAAGTCAACCCCGAAAATCCCTGCGCTTGGATCGAGATCTACAAGCGTTTGCAGGCTACCGGTGAGGTTGAGAAGATCGCGCAGACCAGAGATGCCAAGGGTTACTGCGACTTTGCCTATCCCAGAACGATCAGTTTGAGGGGGAAGAAATAATGAGCATTTTGAAAGACGCACTGGAATCCGGCAAATTCGGTATTACCGCTGAGATGGCACCCCCCAAGGGTTATGACTTTACCGAGCAAATGGAAGCCGCTGAACTGCTGAAGGGCAAGGTTCACGGCGTGAATGTTACCGATATGCAGTCTGCCTGCCTGAAGGCCACCGGCCTGGGCCTGTGCATTAAGCTGAAGCAGGCAGGCGTGGAGCCCATCCTGCAGATGACCGGCCGTGACCGTAACCGTATGGCTCTGATGGGCGACGCTCTGGCTGCCGCTGCCTTCGGCATCGACACCATGCTGGCTCTGACCGGTGACCACCCCGTTTGCGCCGGTGGTGACTGCAAGGACGCTAAGCCCGTTTATGACCTGGACTCCGTC
>JAZSRS010000036.1:0-14039 GCA_045538595.1 Faecousia sp.
AGAGAGTGTACCGTGCAGAAGATTCCGGAAGGAATCTGCGGCTGCTTCGACGAAGAACTGGTACTCACCGGAGAGCAGAGACGGCTGCTGGTCACTTTGGGACAGTTTTCCATTATCCGGCTGGAGCGGGATGCCCAGTTGGTGGTACCGGTGCTGGATTACAGCATTCCCACCAAGGAGTGCTGCGACACCCCCGGCTGCGGAGAAGATCCCTGCGAGATGTTCTCCCGGATCCCTTTTCCCACTCGGCAGTTTGCACCCACCGGCTGCGATGGGCAGTGTGACCGGACCTGTGAGTACACCAACGGATAACGGGGCAAAATAAAGACGGGTGTTACCGGCTTGGTAACACCCGTTTTGTTTATGATTTAGAGTCCCTGCATCAGGCGCTTGCGAGCCAGGTTGGCAGGGCCTTCGGTCATCTTGGAGATCCAGCCTAAACTCTTGCCGCAGCCGTACGCCACGCAGGAGGCCGGGTCGTCAGCAATGCTGCAAGGGATGCCGATACGGCTTTGTAGCAGCATATCCATACCCCAAAGTTGGCTGCCGCCGCCGGTGAGTACGATACCGGAGTCGGCAATGTCGCCCACCAGTTCCGGAGAGGTGTCTTCCAGAACAGACAGCACTTCGTCGGCAATGCGGTTGGCGGATTTTTGAAGCAGGGCACAAATTTCCGAAGTAGTGAGGCTTACATCCCGGGGCATACCGGACTTGGAATCCCGACCCCGGACAACCATAGTGGTCTCCTCGCTGCGGGGGAACACAGAGCCGATCTGAATTTTGATATCCTCGGCGGTGGAAGGGCCGATGACCACATGGTACTTACCACGGACATACCGGGCGATGGCTTCGTCAAAGTGGTTGCCTGCCAATTTGATAGAGGAGGCATTGGCCACGCCGTTCATAGTCAGCACCGCGATGTCGGTAGTGCCGCCGCCGATATCCACCACCAGATGGCCGCGGGGGCTGCTTAAATCCAGGCCTGCGCCCAAAGCGGCTGCCAAAGGCTCTTCAATCAGGTAAACACGCCGGGCGCCGGCTTCCATAGCGGCGTTGATGACTGCGCGCTCGTCCATCTGGGTAACGCCGCTGGGGATGCTAATGACCACTCTAGGCTTGGGGGTGAACATGGAAGAGCCGCCGGCATCCCGGAAAAACTTCTGCAGCATCTTCACGGTCAGGTCGTGGTCAGCCACCACGCCGTCTTTCAGGGGGTGCATGGCCACCACATTGCCGGGGGTACGGCCCAGCATATTCCGGGCGGCAGCGCCTACCTGCAGTACCTTGCCGGAGTTCCGGTCCAAAGCCACCACGGAGGGTTCCCGGGCCACGATACCCGTGTCCATTTTATAAACCAATACATTAGAAGTTCCCAGGTCGATGCCCAGGTCGCGGGAGATCAATTGCATATCATTCACCTACATTTTTGGTATTATGGCTGGCTACCGCCATGGCAGCGCAAAACACTTCTTTTGCACCGGCGGTCAGCAGCATTCTTGCGCACTCCGGTGCGGTGGCGCCGGTGGTGATCACATCGTCCAGTAGGAGGATGCGTTTGTTACGGATGTTTTCCGGATCGTGTATCCGGTAAGCGCCCAATACATTGGCCCGGCGGCGGGATACATCCCGGATACCGGACTGGGGCGGGGTATTGCGGATTTTTCGCAGTGTGCGGATGGATGTCATATGCAGTTCCTGACCCAAGGCGTCCGACAGCAGTTCCACTTGGTCATAGCCACGGAAAAAGCGGCGAACAGGGGCAATGGGTACAAAAGTCAGCACATCAAAGTCGGTAAGACCCTCTTTTTGCAGATGCATGGCTAGTCTCCGCCCGTAAATGGGGGCATAGTTGCGGCGGCCGGAGAACTTGTATCGCAGAAGGCTTTTCCGTACATCATCTTTATAATACCACACCGCGGTCCAACCTGCAAGAAAAGAAAACCGCAAATTGGATTTTCTTGTCTCCGGGGCATTCTGGCGGCAACCGTGGCAGAAATCCGTTTCCTCTCCCGTGAGGATCTTCCGGCACAAAACGCATTTGGGCGGAAAGATCAGGGAAAGAAGTTTGCGGAGCATACTACCCCTCCTTCTTTTGCAGACGGAGTTTCAGGCCGGTATATCGGCGGCCGGTTTTGGCGTTCTCCGTCATGGTGGCCACCACATCTTCCCGGCCCACAAGGATCATCAGTTCCCTTGCCCGGGTGATGGCAGTGTACAGAACGCTGCGGCTCAGCAGGTATGGCGAGGCGTTGCTGCAGGAGAGAATGGCAGCCCGGTATTCGCTGCCCTGGCTTTTGTGGACGGTGATGGCGTAGGCCAGTTCCAATTCTCCCAACTGGGTGAAATCGTAATCCGCTTCCCGGTCGTCAAATACCACCCGTACCAGTTCTGACTGGAGGTCGATGGACTGAATGATGCCCACATCACCATTGAAAATGCCGGCGCCGATGGCACTGCCGTCGGTCTTTTTCCACATTAGGTCGTAGTTGTTCCGGATCTGCATCACACGGTCGCCCTCCCGAAACAGGATCTCGCCGAAGGTGTGTTCCTGTTTGCCGGGAGCAGAGGGATTGAGGCTTCTTTGCAGCAATTTGTTCAAGACAAATGTACCGGCAGGGCCTTTCTTGGTGGGGCAGAGGACCTGGATCTGCTCGGAGGGAATGCCCATGTTTTGGGGCAGCCGGGTGGCGCACAGACTGACGATTGTCTGGGCGGTTTCCTCTGCTGATGGGCCGGAAAGGAAGAAAAAATCGTTTTTCCGGTTTCTCAGTTCTGGCAGTTCACCCCGGTTGACCCGGTGGGCGTTCATCACGATCAGGCTTTCTTGTGCCTGACGGAAAATTTCTGTCAGCCGCACGGAGGGCAGCATATTGCTGCGGAGCATATCCCGGAAGGGAAATCCCGGGCCTACGGGAGGTAGTTGGTCCGGGTCACCTACCAGAATCAGCCGCCCGTGAGGGGGAACGGCCTGTAAAAGGCTACTCAGAAGTTCAATATCCACCATGGACATCTCGTCCACGATCACTGCGTCGGCCTTCAGCGGGTCGCTTTCGTTCTTGGCAAAGAACAGTTTGCCGGTGTGGTGGTCGATTCCTGCGCCTAAAAGCCGGTGAATGGTGGCGGCGTCATAGCCGGTGACTTCCGTCAGGCGTTTGGCTGCCCGGCCGGTGGGGGCGCATAATACGCAGGTTAGCCCCATTTGGGCGTAAAGGGAGAGGATGCCGTTGACGATGGTGGTCTTGCCGGTACCCGGGCCGCCGGTGATCAGCAGTAAACCGGAGGTGGCTGCCTCCATCAGGGCCAGTTCCTGCTGGGGAGAGTATTCGATGTGCGTGTCTTTTGTGGCCTGCCGGATCTTCTTGGAAAGAGAGGCTGGGGCAGGGAAGCGGCAGGCGGCGTGTTGCAGCAGCCGGTGGGTGCAGTAAACTTCTGCCTGATGCAGGGAGGGTAGGTACAGAATGTCAATATCGTTCAGCCGATCCCTGCACAGTTGCTCCCCTTCCGTCAGCCGTTCTACGCTCATTTCTACAGTACCGGAATCCACATTCAGCAATTGGGCCGTGGCGGCGATGAGTTTGTCCTCTGGCAGGAAACTGTGGCCTGCCGACAGGTTGTACCGCAGTTCAAAGAGAATGCCGGCACCTACCCGGCGGGGGTCTTCCGCTGCAATGCCCAAGGCGATGGCAAACCGGTCCACCGCTCCAAAAGGAGCGTCCAGTTCTTCATCCATCAGCAGGTAGGGGTCATCATAGAGAAGGTCAATAGCAGTCTCGCCGTAGAGTTTGTAAGTACGCACGGCCAGATCGGCAGGTAACTGATGCAGGGTGAAAAATTCCATCAGGTGGCGCATACCCACTTGCAGACGGAACTCCTCGCCGATCTCTAGGGCTTTCTTGTCGGAGATGCCGCTAATTTCGGCTAACCGTTCCGGTTCTCGTTCCATCACCAGCAGGGTCTGATCGCCAAACCGATTGACGATCCGGTTGGCCAAAACCGGACCAATACCTTTGATCACCCGACTGGACAGGTAAGTGATGATCTCCGGGGCGGTCTGGGGCATCAGGCGCTCCAAAAACTCCGCCTCAAACTGGCGGCCGTAACTGGAATGGGTGCTCCATTTTCCCGTAACCATCAGCCGTTCGCCCACTGCAGGCAGGGGAATGGTGCCGACCACGGTAACGGTCTGCTTATCTTCCAGACTCAGTCGCAGCACAGCATAGCCGTTGTCGTAATTCTGAAACACAACGGCGCTGATAATGCCCTGTAAAATTTCCAATTCTTGCTGGTTCAAAGCGGTTTCTCCATTCTTTTATAGTATATGGTTACAGTTTACAATATTTTGGGCCGGTTGGGAAGAGGGAAAAGGGGAAAAGTTTGGCAAAATCTGGGTTTTACCTCTTGCATAATAGGGAAGTTTTGGTATAATATATTTACGATGTAAAATGGGGAGTATTGGTATGAAAAACTTGCACCTGCTTGCTTGGCTGACCCAGTTGGGCATCAGCACGGCCGTTCCCTTGGCGGGGTTTGTCTTGCTGGCAGTCTGGCTGAAGAATCGGTTTGGATTGGGAAACTGGGTGCTGTTTGTGGGCATTGGATTGGGGTTGTTCTGCGCCGTGGACGGATTTTGCAGAAACCTGAAATCGCTGAACAAACTGGGCAAGGACACCAAGGAAAAGAAGTACCCCCTGTCTTATACGGAACACGACTGATTTAGGAGGACGCCTGTATGGATATGCGTAAATATGTGCTGAGCCAGACGGGGATCGTCGCTCTGGGAGAAGCCGTAGGCGTGGCTGCTATGGTGGGTGTTTTTGCGCTGCTGGGGCAGTTTAACAAGACTGTGCTGCTGGGCGGCATCGTTGGCGGCATGGTGGCGGTGGCCAATTTCCTTGTGATGGCCATTGGCGTGAGCATTGCCGCAGATAAAGCGGAGCAGCAGAATGTCAAGGGTGGACAGGCTGCCATTAAGATCTCCTACGCTCTGCGAATGGCCGTAATGGCGCTGGTACTCTTTGCCTTTGCCAGGAGTGGAATTTGTAATGTGATCGCGTTGGTGGTACCCCTGATCTTCGTGCGGTTTACTCTGACGCTGCAGGAATTTTTCAAAAGAAAGCCGGGTGAGCAAGTAGAATGAATGTCAATGTAACCGGTGCGTTTGTCTATTTTACCATTCCCATATTCGGCGGCATTCCCATTACCCAAACCACGGTATCTTCTTTTGTGGTAACGCTGGCTCTGGTGATCGCTTGTATTTTATTGGGAAGGAATTTGAAAAAGCGGCCTTCCGGGGTACAAGTACTGGTGGAAAAGGGCGTCAGTATGATTTATAATCTGACGGCCAGCGCCATGGGACCCCATAATGTCCACTGGGCGCCCTTTATGGGTACGCTGTTTCTAAGCAGTATCTGCGGCAGCCTGATCGGTATGACCGGATTTTTGCGGTCGGTAACGGCGGATTTGAGTTGTACCCTTGTGTGGGCACTGATGATCACGGCTCTCATTTGGTACAACAATATTAAAAACAACGGATTTGTATCTTGGCTGAAAGGTTTTACCGAACCCATCGTGGTGATGACGCCCATGAACATCATTTCGGAAATTGCCCAGCCCATCTCTATGGCCTTCCGTCACTTCGGTAATGTGGCCGGCGGCGGTGTGATCACATCTATTATATATACCGCTTTTACTATGTTGTCGTCCCTGGTGCTGAACTTTATTGCGTCCGTAGGCTGGCTGATGGGCGTGGCGCTGATGGTTGTGGGCGTTGCCGTTTGGCTATTGGTGAAAAAGAAAAAAACCTCTGTGAAGGTGCTGATGATCGCATCCCTCTTGCTGGGGGTGTTTGGCCTATTGCAGGCCACCGGTATTTTGTCCGGTGTACCGGTACTGGCGCTGGGTATCCCGGCGGTGCTGAGTATTTATTTTGACGTTTTTTCCGGCTTTGTGCAGGCGTTGGTGTTTACCTTGCTGAGCATGGTGTATATTGCCGGTGCGTGTCCCCCGCCTGCGGAACAGGCAGAATAATTATGTAAACTAATTTTAGGAGGAAAATAGTATGGAATTCAATGCGTATTTTTTGAAGGCGATGTGTGCAATCGGTGCAGGTCTGTGTATGGGTATCGGCGCTATCGGCCCTGCTTTGGGTGAAGGCAATGCTGTTGGTAAGGCTTTGGAGGGTATGGCCCGTCAGCCTGAGACTGCGGACACTCTGCGTACCAATATGATCTTGGGCTGCGCCATTACCGAGACCACCGGTATTTACTCTCTGCTGATCGCTTTCCTGATCCTGTTTGCTACCAACGTGTAATCCTATCTGCGAAACATTCGTGCAGAAAGGAGCAAAACCATGTTTGAGAGTTTTATAGGCGTTAATTTCTGGACGGCGCTGTTTGTATTGCTGAACTTTCTTGTTCTGTTTTTTGTGGCTAAGAACTATCTGTTTGTGCCGGTCAAGAATATGATCGACAGCCGCCAGAAGGAAATTGACGATCTGTACGCTGAGGCAAAGAACGCCAAGGACAGTGCGGATGCGTTGGAAACAGAATATAAAAATCGACTTGCCGCGGCCCAGGCAACCGGTGAGACCATTGTGAAGGAAGCCATGGAGCGGGGAAGAAACCGGGAGGAGGAGATCCTCCGGCAGGCCAACCGGGAGGCAGATGCCATCCGGGAAAAGGCTTCTGCTGACATCGCCCGGGAGAAGAAAAAGGCCCTCAACGACGCCAAGGACGAGATTTCCAGCATTGCCCTGGAGATCGCCGGCAAGGTGGTAGGCGAGAGTCTGGATACTGCCCATCAGCAGAAATTGGTGGACAGTTTTCTGGAAGAATTGGGTGAGCAGCAATGAATCGGGCGGGAAGTGTTTACGGTCAGAGTCTGTATATGCTGGCAGCGGAAGAAGGGCTGGAAGAGCAGATCCTGCAGGAACTGTCCACGCTGGAGGCAGCATTTGCCCAGCAGCCGGAATATCTGAAACTGCTGTCGGCCCGGAATCTCCCCAAGCAGGAGCGGCTAGATGTGTTGCAGCAGAGTTTTGGCGGTAAGGTGCATACCTATGTGCTGAATTTCCTGAAATTGCTGACAGAAAAGGGATATATCACCTATTTTGCAGATTGCTGTCGGGCCTACCGGGCGCAGTATAATGAGGACAAGGGGATTTTGCAGGTGCGTGCGGTATCTGCGATTGCCCTGAGCCAAGAACAAAAAAAGAAGTTAACGGACAAATTAACGGCCATGACCGGCAAGAAGATCTCCCTTGTTTGCAAGGAAGATCCCACGGTACTGGGCGGCGTGCGTCTTGCTTACGACGGCATTCAGGTGGACGGCACTGTACAGAGCCGTTTGCAGGCTGTGGAAAAAGCATTAAAAAATACCGTACTTTGATAAGAGAGTAGGGAAATTATGGAATTAAGACCGGAAGAAATTACGAAAATTATCCGTAGTCAAATCAAAAACTACGAGAATAGATTGCAGACCAGTGAGACCGGCACGGTGATTTTGGCAGGCGACGGCATCGCCAAGGTGTCGGGGCTGGACAAGTGTATGGCCGGCGAACTGGTGGAGTTCCCCAATGGTGCGTTCGGCATGGCGCAAAATCTGGAAGAGGATACGATATCCTTGGTGGTTTTGGGCAGTGACAACGGCATCAAAGAGGGCGATACCGTGAAGCGTACCGGCAAAGTGGTGTCTGTGCCGGTGGGCAAGGGTCTCATTGGCCGTGTGGTCAACGCATTGGGTGAGCCTATTGACGGCAAAGGCCCTATCGAGGCAGAAACCTACCGCCCCATCGAATCTCCCGCCCCCGGCATTATCGAGCGTGAGCCGGTAAGCCAACCGTTGCAGACCGGTATCAAGGCCATTGACTCTATGATCCCCATTGGCCGTGGCCAGCGGGAACTGATCATCGGCGACCGGCAGACCGGCAAGACCACCATTGCCACTGACACCATTTTGAATCAGAAGGGCAAGGATATTATCTGTATTTATGTGGCCATTGGACAGAAGCGGTCTACCGTTGCGCAGATCGTGAATTCTTTGGAACTGGGCGGTGCGATGGACTATACCATCGTGGTATCCGCTACCGCTTCCGAACTGGCGCCTATGCAGTACATTGCGCCCTACACCGGCTGCGCCATGGGTGAGCATTTTATGCACCAAGGCAAAGATGTGCTGGTGATCTACGATGACCTCAGCAAGCACGCAGTGGCTTACCGAGCCATCTCCTTGCTGATCCGTCGGCCTCCCGGACGGGAAGCCTATCCCGGCGATGTGTTCTATTTGCACTCCCGGCTTTTGGAACGGGCAGCCCATATGTCCAAGGAAAACGGCGGCGGCAGCCTGACGGCTCTGCCCATTATCGAAACCCAGGCAGGCGATGTATCTGCCTATATTCCCACCAATGTGATCTCCATTACCGATGGACAGATCTTTTTGGAATCGGAACTGTTCAATGCTGGTGTTATGCCTGCGGTAAACCCGGGCATCTCCGTGTCCCGTGTAGGCGGCGCTGCCCAGATCAAGGCCATGAAAAAGGTGGCAGGCAGCCTAAAACTGCTGTATTCCCAGTACCGGGAACTGCAGAGTTTTGCCCAGTTTGGCTCTGACTTGGACGCGGATACCAAGGCGCGTCTGGCTTTGGGCGAACGGATCGTGGCGGTGCTGAAGCAGAAGAACAACGCCCCGGTAGATGTGAGCCGGCAGGTGTGCATTTTGTACGCTGTGGTAAACGGCTATCTGGAAAATGTGCCTACGGAGCAAGTGGCGGAGTTTGAAAGACGGCTCTTTGAGCATTTGGACACCCGTTATGAAGATGTGCTGACCGCCATTGAGACCACCGGCAAGTTGGAAGAGGCCACCGAGACCCGTCTGAAAGAGGCGCTGACCGGCCTGCTGGCCGAAATGGGCTTCTAAGGAGGTCTTACGATGGCAGGTGTATCTACCAAGGAAATTAAAAATAGGATCCGCAGTATGGAGTCCACCCGGCAGATCACCAGAGCGATGGAGATGGTGGCCAGCGCCAAACTGCGGAAGACCCAGGCGCAAGCCTTGGCCAGCCGGCCCTATTTTGAAGGCTTGTATGCCACCATTTGGGATATCGTGGCAGCCAACGGAGAACTGACCTCTCCTTATCTGTCCGGTAAGGGAGGTAACAAGGCGGCTTATGTGGTGATCTCCGGCGACAGAGGTTTGGCCGGCGGATACAATAATAATGTATTGAAACTGTTTGTCAGCCACGCAGAACAGAAAGATGCAGTGGTGCTGCCTATGGGCAAAAAAGGCGCAGACTATCTGCGGTATCACGGGGCAACTCTGCTGACGGAGACATATACCCACGCAGAATCTGTGTCTATGGGAGATTGTTTCTCTGTGGCAAAGACGCTGTGCAAGGGATTCTTAAAGGGAGAATACGACGCAGTCTTCGTGGTTTACACGGATTTTCAGTCCATTCTTTCCCAAGAACCCAAGTGTTTACAATTGTTGCCTTTGCAGAAGGACTGTTCCCGGGAAACGGGAGACCGTCAGGAGATCCTTTACGAGCCGGACAGTGAGACGGTGTTTCAAACCATCGTGCCGGAATATCTGGGTGGTGTGCTGTATGGCGCATTGTGCGAAAGTCGGGCTGCTGAGCAGGCCGCGCGTCGCACTGCTATGGACGCGGCTACCCAGAATGCTCAGGAGATGATCGACGGACTGAGTCTGCAATTCAACCGGGCGCGGCAGGCAGCGATCACCCAGGAAATTACGGAGATCGTTGCAGGTTCCTAGACAAAACAACGAAGGAGTTGAAAGTCAATGACCAAACAAATAGGAACAGTGGTACAGGTTATGGGCCCTGTTCTGGATATACGCTTTGAAGAGGATAATTTGCCGGAATTGCTGCAGGCGATCCGGGTGGAAAACGGGGATGAGACCATCATCGCAGAGGTGGCTCAGCACATTGGCGACAATGTGGTGCGGTGCATCGCGATGAGTTCCACCGACGGACTTGCCCGTGGCGCCAAGGCGGAGAACACCGGCGCTGCTATTACAGTGCCGGTAGGCGAGGCTTGCCTTGGCCGGGTGTTTAACCTGCTGGGTCAGCCCATCGACGGCGGCGCTCCCGTGGAAGCACAGGAGCAGTGGCCCATTCACCGCAGCGCTCCTGCCTATGAGGAACAGGAGACCTCTACGGAAATTTTGGAGACCGGTATCAAGGTTATCGACCTGATCTGCCCCTATGCAAAGGGCGGCAAGATCGGTCTGTTCGGCGGCGCCGGTGTTGGTAAGACCGTTCTGATTCAGGAACTGATCTACAATATCGCTACCGAGCATAACGGCTATTCTGTGTTTACCGGTGTAGGCGAACGTACCCGTGAAGGCAACGACCTGTACCTGGAAATGACGGAAAGCGGTGTTATCAAAAAGACCGCTATGGTGTTCGGTCAGATGAACGAGCCTCCCGGTGCCCGTATGCGGGGGGGCCTTTCCGGCCTGACTATGGCAGAGTATTTCCGGGATGTGAAACATCAGGATGTGCTGCTATTTATCGACAATATCTTCCGCTTTACACAGGCCGGTTCGGAAGTTTCCGCGCTGCTGGGCCGTATGCCCTCTGCTGTTGGTTATCAGCCCACGCTGGCGACGGAAATGGGCGCTTTGCAGGAACGTATTACTTCCACCAAGAACGGCTCAATCACCTCTGTGCAGGCGGTGTATGTGCCGGCTGACGACTACACAGACCCGGCGCCTGCTACTACTTTTGCTCACTTGGACGCCACCACGGCGTTGGACAGAGGCATTGCTTCTTTGGGTATTTACCCCGCAGTTGACCCGCTGAATTCCACCTCCCGGATCTTGAGTCCGGAAGTGGTGGGTCAGGAGCATTATGAGGTTGCCCGCGGCGTGCAGAGAATTTTACAGCGGTACAAGGAACTGCAGGATATTATCGCCATTATGGGTATGGATGAACTGAGCGAAGAGGACAAACTCACTGTCAACCGGGCAAGAAAGGTGCAGAGATTCCTGTCTCAGCCCTTTGCTGTGGCGGAGCAGTTTACCGGTTACAAGGGCAAGTATGTGCCTTTGAAGGAAACAGTCCGGGGATTCAAGGAGATCATCGAAGGTAAGCACGACCAGATTCCGGAGTCCTGCTTCCTGTTTGCAGGCAGCATTGACGATGTGGTTGCCAAGTGGAAGGGGCAGGCCTGATGAATACCTTTCCTTTGACCATTGTAACTCCCGACGGCCTGCAGTTTGACGGGCAGGTGTCAGAACTGATCGTCCGTACCATCACCGGAGATTTGGGCATTATGGCAGGGCATATGAACTGTGTTGCACCCTTGGGAATGGGATTGGCTACCGTGGCGACGGAAAGCGGAAAGCGCTATGCTGCCTGCATCGGCGGAATGGTATCGGTGCTGAACGGTTCGGTGAAACTGGTGCCGACCACCTTTGAATGGGCAGATAAGATTGATGTTGCCCGGGCAGAAAAGTCTGAGACTCGCGCCAAGGCCGTGATGGCTAACAAAACCTCCACAGATACAGATTTGCGTCTGGCGGAGGCAAGGCTGAAAAGAGCGCTGGTCCGTCAGCGGGCTGCGGAATTTAAGTAATCAAACAGGACGCATCGGTAGGTGCGTCCTGTTTCTTTTTTTGGAAAACAGGCGGTTTCTATACCGCTTTACCAAAGTAAAGCGGTAAAGCAATGCCGGAAATTGTACAAAGTGCCAAACTTGCAAAAAAATGTAAAAAAACACTTTACAACTTTAGTTTGGTAAAGTATAATACGGTCATCAAACAAAACACGGAGGCAATCCTCCAAACAAGAAAGGAAATGAAAATTATGAAAAAGTTTATTGCTCTGTTTTTGGCAGCCCTGATGCTGGCCGCCTGCTTCGCCGGTTGTGGCAAGTCCTCCGATTCCGATTTGGATTACATCAAGGCCAACAAGAAGATCGTGGTTGGTATTACCGACTATGCTCCCATGGATTACAAAGATGAAAACGGTGAGTGGACCGGTTTCGATGCAGAGTTTGCAAGACTGTTTGCTGACGAACTGGGTGTAGACATTGAGTTCTTCGTCATCGCTGACTGGGGCAAGAAGTTTGTGGAACTGGACACCAAGAACATCGACGCTGTCTGGAACGGCATGACCATCACTGACGAGGCTAAATTGAACGCTTCTGTTTCCGATCCTTACGTTCTGAACGCACAGGTAGTCGTTGCCAAGGCCGACAAGATCGCTTCCATCGCAACCGCTGCTGATTTGAAGGAACTGAAGGTTGCTGTTGAGAATGGCTCTGCCGGTCAGGATGCAGCCGAGGCCGCAGAAATTACCAACATCATTAAGGTGCAGGATCAGGCCGCTGCTCTATTGGAAGTCAAGTCCGGTACTTCTGACGCTTGCGTCATCGACATCACTATGGCAAGAGCCATGACAGGTGAAGGTACTGACTATGCAGATCTGGCCGCCGGCATCAGCCTGACGGAAGAAGAGTACGGCGTTGCGTTCCGTAAGGATTCCGACCTGACCGCCAAGTTCAATGCCTTTATGGATAAACTGCAGAAGGACGGCACTTTGGAAAACCTTGCTAAGAAGTACAACCTGACTCTGGCTGACTAATCAAATGATACTTTGTACGGGCGGCTGTAAGCCGCCCGTACAAAGGCGTTTTACACTCAATAAATTACAAGGATGTGCGCTATGTTCTTACCTGTAACCATGGAACTGCTGGGCGGTTTCTGGGAATCGTTAAAAGTATTTTTTCTGACCCTGGCATTCTCTTTGCCATTGGGTCTTATTATCTGTTTTGGCTCAATGAGCAAGTTTTCCCCGCTGAAGGCATTGGTTCGGTGCTTTGTGTGGGTCATTCGGGGTACGCCGCTGATGCTCCAACTTATCATCATCTTCTATGGTCCGGGATTGGTATTTGATCTGCCGGCTATGCCCCGGTTTACTGCCACGATTTTGGCGTTCTCCATCAACTACGCCTGCTACTTCTCTGAGATCTATCGGGGTGGCATCGAGAGTATTTCCAAGGGGCAGTATGAGGCCGGTCAGGTACTGGGCCTGACCAAGGGACAGATATTCTTCAGAATCGTTCTTCCCCAGGTGGTCAAGCGGGTAATGGCGCCTATGAGCAACGAAGTGATCACCTTGGTAAAGGATACCTCTCTGGCACGGATCATCAGCGTATATGAACTGATTTGGGCAGGTGAGTCCTTTATTAAAAAGGGTCTTCTGTGGCCGCTGTTCTACACCGGCGCGTTCTATCTGGTATTCAGCGGTGTGCTGACATTGCTGTTCGGCTACATAGAAAAGAAACTAAACTATTATAGGGGTTAGACTATGGCGTTATTGCAAGTTAAAAATATCCAAAAGCGGTTTGGGAATAACCAAGTGCTGAAGGGTGTCAGTTTTGCCTTGGAAAAAGGGCAGGTGCTGGCCATTATCGGCTCTTCCGGCAGCGGCAAGACCACCCTGCTGCGGTGTTTGAATTTCTTGGAGACACCGGATGAGGGTGAGATTATCGTGGACGGCAAGCAACTGTTTTCTGCCGGTGTGAAATATACCGACGATCAGGTGCGGGAAAACCGGCGGCATTTTGGTTTGGTGTTCCAGAATTTCAATCTGTTCCCCCAGTACAATGTACTGCAGAATGTGACCCTTGCGCCCACTTTGCTGAAGAAGGGCACACCGGAAGAACTGGAAGCACAGGGAAAAGATATTCTAAGCAAGGTTGGTCTTTCCGATAAACTGGAGTCCTACCCTTGGCAACTGTCCGGCGGTCAGCAGCAACGGGTTGCCATTGCCCGGGCGTGGGCTATGCATCCGGAGGTTTTGTGCTTTGACGAGCCTACCTCTGCATTGGACCCGGAGCTGACCGGCGAGGTGCTGCGGGTTATCAAGGGTCTGAAGGGTGAGGACCGGACTATGATCGTAGTCACCCACGAGATGGATTTTGCCAAGAGTGTGGCTGATGTGATCATCTATATGGCCGACGGCGTGATTGAAGAAATGGGCACACCGGAGGAGGTCTTTGACAACCCCAAGAGTG
>JAZSRS010000020.1:0-2014 GCA_045538595.1 Faecousia sp.
CAGGCGATACCGTGGCTGTTCAGCTCCCGACGGGCGGGGGGATAGACGGGGTTGCCCAGTTCTTCCCTGCTGACCGCCACGGAGGCGATCTTAAACTCCGCCGCCCGGCCAGCCTTGTTGACCATATCCTGCAAAACATACTGAGCCATGGGGCTTCTGCAAATATTCCCGTGGCATACGAATAACACCTTGTGCATACAAAAACCTCGCTTTCTTGGTGGCATTATACCACACATGCACATCGATTGCAACTCGTAGGGGTGATCAATGATCTCCCGTGGGCGGTTAATAACCGCCCCTTTCTTACGTCAATCATATGAGTATCGTCTTTTCATTTTTCAGCAGTTCATGACTGCCTCTCAAAATGACGAAGCGGAAAGCCTTATAGACTACAAGAACGACGAGCGTATCGTATGCTATGGAGAAGATGTCCCATTCCCATTAGAATAAATAAACGCAGCCGCCTTCATGAGAGAGGCGGCTATTGGTTTTATTTACAAGTTCGGTCTAGGTGTTGTCATTTACATTGGAGCGCAGGCAGGCGTGGACAAATTTTACGCCCTCAAGGCCGCCGCCCACCATGCCGTAGCGCAGTTTTTTCATAGGGATCTCCTCCATTTTCTAAGATGCTCCTGTTATAAACGAAGAAGCACCCCGCCGTTGACGGCGGGGTGCTGAAATTTAGAAATGCTTACTGCTCGCTTGCAGCTTTCTTGGCAGCCTTGGCAGCCAGTCTGGCTTCGCGCTTGTTTTCCAGCGTGTTGACGCAGGCGGCGCAGGCAGCATCGCCGATGATATTGACCGTAGTACGGCCCATATCCAGGATCCGGTCGATACCGGCAACCAGTGCGATGCCTTCCACAGGCAGGCCCACGCTCTGCAGCACCATAGCCAGCATGATCATGCCGGAGCCGGGAACACCGGCGGTGCCGATAGAGGCCAGCACAGCAGTCAGAACGACGGTGAGCTGCTGACCGAAGGTCAGGTCGATACCGTAAACCTGGGCAATGAAGATGGCGCAGCCGCCCTGGTAGATGGCAGTGCCGGCCATGTTGATGGTTGCACCCAGGGGCAGCACGAAGCTGGAGATCTCCTTACGGACACCCAGGCGCTGGTTGGCTTCCATGTTCAGAGGCAGTGCGCCGACGCTGCTGGCGCTGGAGAAGGCAAAGACGATGGGACGGAACATTTCCTTGAAGAACCGGAAGGGATTCACCTTGCCGATGACCGCCACGGTAGAGGAATACACGACCACAGCATGGACCACATAGCACAGGTAGCAGATCAGGATCAGCTTGCCCAGAGGCAGCAGGATCTCGATACCCTGAGCAGCCACAACGGGGCAGATCAGAGCAAACACACCGATGGCAGACAGGCTGATGACGATGCCCATAACCTTGAAGGATGCCTCAGCAAAGCTGTCAACGATCTCAGCGGCTTTCTTGCCCTTTTCGCCGGCCAGAATAATACCAAAGCCGAAGAACAGAGCCACCACGATGACCTGCAGCATAGTTGCGTTGGCAAAGGGGGCAACGATGTTGGAGGGGAAGATATTGACGATAGTATCCATGAAATTGGGTGCTGCAGCGGCTTCGTAGGTGATCTCACCTGCAGGCAGGGTATAACCGGCGCCTACGTTCAGCAGGTTAGCAAACACCAGGCCAATCACGATTGCAAAGGCGGTAGTGCAAAGGAAGTAACCCACGGTACGGCCGCCGATGGTGCCGACCTTACGGATGTCCTGCAGGGAAATAACGCCCTGGATGATGGACAGGGTGACCACAGGCACAACGATCATCTTGATCAAGTTCAGATAAATCGTGCCAATGGGTTTAATGTAATCGTTGGCAATGTTTACATGGTTACGCAGCAGCAGACCGGCAATGATACCGAGAACAAGACCAATGACGATCTGCAGCGTCAGGGAAACTTTAAAACGCTTTTTTTCCATTGATTGTGAAACCTCCTTACTTTCAGCCACTTCTTTCGTTTCTGAAATCCGTCGCTGTGTTAA
>JAZSRS010000031.1:0-6660 GCA_045538595.1 Faecousia sp.
GCGAGTAGTCATAACGGATTTCGTTGTGGCTACTCGTTCTTTATAGCATATTATATCTACCTGTACTAGGCTGCCGGTTTTCCATACGAAAGCCGGCGGTTTCAATGTATTTATTATTGATTTTATGTTATTAAAATGCTATGGATTTATCAAAATCTATATAAAACGGGCACAGTGTCAGAAATACAAACTTCTTGACCTATGCCCGTTTATGTTGAATTGAAACCTAATTACTTAGTCCACTCAATTGTATATTCCTTGCCTGCTGCTTCGCCAAGCTTTGTGATATAGTTCTCAATCAGTTCTTTGGCTCTATCTTCCGCCTTAAGGAACAGTCCCGGATTGTCCAATACGGCTTTTTTCATTTCTTCCTGTCCTTTGTTAATAGCGGCATTCTGATCTTCTGTTGTTATTTTGTTCTTTACCAGCCAACCGTCAGCGGAACAGATGTACGAATCTTCCGTTAATGTATTAGCAATTGGTTTAATAGATTGAATTTCGGCTGCCGGCATTGTAATATTGACCGTGTCTCCGCTGATTTTAATAATCACCTTGGACATATCAATACCAATAACCGCTTCTCCCTCGTATTCTATCCACATCTTTCTGTCTTTTTGAAAGATGTTATCTGCCTTCTTATCAATTTGTGCAACATTATTGTAATAACATTTCAATGTTGCCAACTCACACACTGCACGAATATCTTCCTCACGAAGCGGCACGTCTTGCTTTTCCGAGCAAGCACACAGACCTAAAACAACAACGGTCAACAGTATTGCAGCAATTACTCTTTTCATTGTTCATCACCCTCCTCTGTTGTTTCAAACACGATTTTAAAAGTTTCTCCCTCATTTAGTTGCTTTTCAAAGGGTTTTATTAATGCCGTAATAGTATCTTCGGCACTTTCCTTTGCGGTGGCGAGTAAGGTTTCGTTAGCTTTTGCCTTCTCTTCTAAATCCGCACAACACGCATTATACGCTTCTGAATATGTTTTCTCAGTATCGTACTTATCCTTGATAAAAATGTATTCCATATCTGTATTTACATCAACAGATAAGATTTCAATTTCCGGAATAACAATCCTTATCGCGTTTCCGTCGCGCTCAATTTTAACATCCTCGAAATTGAATCCAGCGCTAACCGTCCCCTTGTACGCAACATGATACTTGGTGGTATCACCATCCTTAATCTCTGCAATTGAGTTGTATGCATACTCTGCAGTCTTAAGCTCAGAACTGGCAATAATTTCCTTAAGAGAAGTTTCAATATTGATTGTAACCTCTCCTGACCCCGAAAAGACTATGAGTAGCAAAACCGCAACCAAAATTGCCGCGACCACGCCCAAAAGCAGATACCTAGTCGTTTTGCTCAGATTCTTAATGGTTTCTTTTATTTTTTCCATCTATCTCTCTCCTTTTAAAGTGTTTTGAGGATACTCCACAACACTACTTGTTTTTCTCGCGTGTGATTCGACAAGTTTTCCTAAATTATACCATATACCATTTTACTTTGCAACCCGCATATCGTACCGGTTAAATACAACCCTTGCGCTAAAAATCATAAATGTACTGTTTGTTGACTGCAAAAACCGTTGGTATTTCTCACTTTTTGCTTAAATCCTATAAAACAGTTCGTACCATTTAGCTGAGGATTACCCCAAGGGTAGTCCTCGGCTAAATCTATTTATTGTGTGGATTGAATAACGCCGCAACAGGGCTCAATCAACAACGCCTTTGGCGTTGTTCACCTTAATGGAACCCGGTCTACAAGCATCTTGTTTTCCAGCGGTCTTTCATATGTTCGCAAAAAGGACCTACCTTTTGGTAGGCCCTTTTCTTATGACAAGGAATTACATATCGAAGGGTTCCATACCTAGCACAGGGTGGCCCACAGTGCCCAGGTATTCCAGCAACTGCTCGGGATCTTCCTGGCAAACAGTTTCGTCGGCGATCATATCGGTGAAATTCTCAACACCGTACATCTCCAGAGCGGTAGCATCCAGACGCTCGCGCATCTGATCTTTCAGCATCTTGGGCATCCAGACGATACGGCCAGGGCCGCCTTCGGCTGCGATGAACTTCTTGGAGGAAATAAAGTGCTTACCATGGCCCATAAAGCCGGGGGTCTGCACACCGCCGCCGGTCATAGAAGCCATTTCGGAGAAACTCATACCCAGAGGTGTGATGCCAGCATGCTCACGGCAGGTGATGACCACGCCCATGGAGCAAGGCTCCACGCCACAGATACACTCGAAGCAACCGCAGGAGGTCATGGGATCCTGGAACAGGGAGTACAGGGTGATCCGCTCAACAGCGCCCTGAGAGTACTTGTTGACAGCCTCGTCCATAGAGTCGTAACGACCCAGTTTTTCGTCCTGACAACCGGACTTCAAGATGGGCTGGCAAGGACCTGCGGGATCCAGTTCCTGAGTAGCCTTGGCATCCAGCCAGGAAACAGCACCGCAAAGACCCAGACGCTCGGGGGTAACGATACATACGTGGCTGGGGGAGAATGCCTGACACATAATACAGGTATAGAAGGTGTCCACGGATTCGTCAGTCATAGAAGCCAGTCTTGCATCGCGCTTGTTGAAGATCTCGTTTGCTTGCGCACGCAGTTCCTTGTTCTTGTCGGCGTCCACAACGATGGTAACCTGGCACTTGTCCACAACGGCCTCGAACTCGCTCTTGACCTTTGCGTACAGAACTTCGCCCAGATGTGCAAACTTGAAGCCAGCCTCGAAGTCAGCCTTGGAGATACGAACACGGATCATATCCCGCTGACCGGTGTGCATAACACCCTCAATGCAGTTGATCCAGGCGTGGATCTTACGTTCCATAACGGACTCAAAGTCGGGCTGCATAGCCTTGCCGGCAACCTCGACGGTGTAGGACAGGGAGATCTTGGAACCAACGGGGATCTCGTCGATTTCGGGACCCACAACGGTGATCTTGTGATCTTCCACTTCGGCTGCATCTCTGGTCTGTACCAGTTCGAAGCAGTCCACACAGGAGCCGTCCACTTCCACCTGCATATCGCCCTTACGGATGATCTCGCCCTCGAAAGCGGTGGCGTAGGAAACGGGAATGTCGATCTTGGTGATCTTGATCTTGATGTCACGGGCTTCCAGAGAGGTAGCGTTCCACTTGGAAGTGTCAAGTTGCTGAATCAGGGACTTGGGAACGCGGAACATATTCTCAGTCTCGTTGGAGACAACGGGGAAGCCCAGGCAGATAGCGCCGGCGCCGTAGGAAACGATCTCGTCAGACAGAGGCTTGTAAGCATTGACGAAAGCGCGGACGCGGTCCATGGT
Source organism: Faecousia sp. (assembly GCA_045538595.1). Lineage (GTDB taxonomy): Bacteria > Bacillota > Clostridia > Oscillospirales > Oscillospiraceae > Faecousia. Next base: position 3,314 of record JAZSRS010000031.1, read on the forward strand.
GTACTTGTACAGGGTCTTGTAGTCGCCGGGGGTAACGTTACCGAAGATCAGCGCTGCGCGGATAGCAACAGACACGATGTGGATAACGGACTGCATTTCGTAACCCAGAGGCACCACACGAACGCCTTCGCCCAGATTCATGCCGGAATCGCTGCAGTGCTTCACAGCGTCACCGGTCAGGGAGACCAGCATACCCTGTGCCTGATAGGACTTAGCCAGTTCAACGGTCTCAGCGGGATCCTCAGCGCCGCCGATGATAACAGCAACACCGGGGATATCACCGGTAACCAGAGGAACACCCAGATTACGCACGAAGGCGTCAGTCAGGTGACCCATCTCAGGCTCGGTGTAGGGGGTAGCACCGTGCAGGTACTTCAGGGCTTCCAGGAACTCTGCGCACAGAGCAGAAGCAACACCGCTGTCAAATACGTCCTGCAGACGCAGGTTGCGGGTCATCATGCCCTTCACGGTCTCCATAGCGGCCTTCATTTCGCCCAGATTGGAGATCTTTACGCCGGTAATGCCGTAGTAGCAGGGTAGGGAGTACGCGGTGTCGGGGAAACCGACAGGTTCTGCTTCGCCGTAGGTAGCGATAGCAGCATCAATAGCGGCGACTGTACGCTCGTAGTTATAGTCGTTACCGCCGAAAACTCTATCAAAAAGTGTCAACGTCTTTTCCTCCTTGTGTTTTTATTCACGATCCAGAATGGATTTAATCTTGCGGATTTCTTCGATTGCTTGGGGGCTGAAATCGTAGGGAGATTTGCCCTGACGGTCTGCGTCGATGATGTCGGTGTTGTAGTGGATAAAGCCCAGCAGATCCTCGGCGGGAATGGCGCTGCGGATAAAATCCTCATCGCTTTCATCCCGGATCTTGTTGGCCACCACACGGATCTGCTTCACGCCCAAGTCAGATGCCAGCCGTTTTACATTCCGGTAGGTCTGTACGCTACGGGCGCCGGGTTCGATCACCACGATAAACTGGTCCATATTGGCTGCAGTGCCCCGTCCCAGATGTTCCAATCCCGCTTCCATATCCATAATGACAACATCATTCTTTCGATAGGTCATAGCGGACAGGATAGACTTTAACATCACGTGTTCGGGACAGACACAACCGCTGCCGCCCACATCCACCGTGCCCATTACCAACAGTTTTACGCCGTTAATCTCTTTGGAAAAGGTGTCCGGAATGTCGGAGACCTGGGGATTCAACTTAAAAAACTTGTTGGCGGCGTTGGCACCGGTGCGTTCTTCTACCAATGTACGCATTTTGGAGATAGGGACGATAGCGTCCACTTCCTCTTGGGTAAGACCCAAAGCCAATCCCAGATTGGCATCGGGGTCTACATCGGCAGCCAGAACGGTGCGGCCTTCATCGGCATAGAGCCTTGCCAGGGTGGAGGACAGTGTGGTTTTTCCCACACCGCCTTTTCCTGTAATCGCAACTTTCATCAGATACCCAATGCAGCGCGCTTGGCTTCAATACAAGCGATCATCTTGTCGCCCAGAGCGTCAATATCAGTATCCACAACGAACTTAGCCTCAACCCACTTGTTGATGCCGTTTTCACCTTGCAGCAATTCGGTAACTTCGGTAGAGCCCTTGGAGTAGGGGTCAACACCCAGGAAGGTCTCAATACCGGTAGCCACAACGTAGTTACCGATGGAAACAGCCTTTTCACTCATCCATTCGGGAGCGCAGCCAACAACGGGAACCTGGGAGATGTTGATACCCCAGTCCTTGGCGATGTCAGAGGCCAGAACCATCATACGGGAGATATCCACACAGGAGCCCATATGCAGAACGGGAGGAATGCCAGCCAGTTCGCAAACTCTCTTCAAACCTGCACCGCAGTATTCCTTAGCCTGCTCGGGATCCATCAGGCCGGCCTTGGCGGCAGCCTGTGCAGAGCAGCCGGTGGTGATGACGATGATGTCGTTCTCCAGCATCTTCTTCATCAGACCCATGTGGGCGGTGTCGGGTCGGATCTTGGGATTGTTACAACCAACCATAGCCACAGCGCCGCGGAGAACGCCGGAGTGGACACACTCGATCAGGGGCTTGGTGGTGCCGAATTCGTCAACCTGGGTGTTGGCAACGCCGTCCAGAACCTTCTTGATGGCCTCGACGGAGTAACCTACTCTTGCCTTCTGCTTCTGGTTGGGAATATGTACCAATTCAGGATTCCGATTCTTAAAGTTTTCAATCGCCATCTTCACGATTGCCTTTGCGCTCACGTCAGCAGTCTCAGCAGAGAACTGAATGAACTCAGAGTCGGGAATACGGGCAATGGGAGAGGTGGTGATAAACTTGGTGTGGAAGCACTTGCTCAAGGGGCCCAGTGCGGGGAAAATACACTGCACGTCCACAACGATGGCTTCGCAAGCGCCGGTCAGGACTACATTTTCCTGATTCAGGTAGTTACCAGCCATGGGGATGCCGTGACGCATAGTAACTTCGTTGGAGGTACAGCAGACACCGGAAACGGTGATGCCCTTAGCGCCCATTTCTTTAGCGTAAGCGATCATTTCGGGGTCGTTTGCGTAGTAAACCACCATTTCGGAGAGGGAGGGGTCATGGCCGTGGACTACGATGTTGACGTTGTCCTTTTCCATAACGCCGATGTTAGCCTCGGTGTCGATGGGACGGGGAGTGCCGAACATAACGTCGGGGAACTCAGTACCCATCATAGAGCCGCCCCAACCGTCACTTAGACCGGCGCGGAGAGCCTGACGGATCAGGGCCTCAGCCAGGGAAGAACAACCCATATGGGTCATGTGCATAGACTGAGAAACTTCGCGGTCGATCGCCCGGGGAGTGATCTCAGCGGCTGCCCACAGGTCCTTGGTGTGCTGAGGGGGACGCTCTGCAAATTTCTGTGTGCCGAAGGGCTTGCCGTACTCCAGCAGACCAACTTCTGCCATTTCGTGAGCCAGATCGTAAATGTCCTTGCCCTCGGTCTCTACGCCCCATTCCTTGGCGATGCGGATCAACTTCTCGGGGTCCTTGACCTGATAGTTGCCGCCCTCGCGGGTCTGGTGCAGGGTGTGCATGATCTCACGGCCGTGGTCGGAGTGCGCCGCGGTACCACCCACGGTGAAGCGCAGGTAGTTACGGGCGACGATACCGTGAACATCACAGCCACAGATGCCGCGGGGGCTCTTGGGAGTGATACGGCAGGGGCCCATGGAGCAGATACGGCAGCAGGTACCACCCTCGCCGAAGCCGCAATGAGGAGTCTGGTTCTTGACACGCTGCTGCCAGGTGTCAGCGCCGACCTTCTTGCCGTTTTCCAGCAGAGAGATGGTTGCAAGTCGGATCGTAGCCATGTCGTTCTGTGAGCC
>JAZSRS010000007.1:0-58028 GCA_045538595.1 Faecousia sp.
ACCGCTTGGCTCCCGACTTCTGCGGGATTACCACAAGGCCGCCGGGGTGCTGGCCGGTAGTCCGGCGCACGCCGACACAGCCGGCAGCAAGTCGATTCACTTCCGCTGCGCTTTTCACCTGTCCTCGCTCAGAAAGGTATTTTTTTACATAGCCAAAAGCAGTCTTTTCTGCCACTGTGCCTACTGTACCCGCCCGAAAAACATGGGATTTTCCGAACATTTCCGTACAATATGCATGGGCATTGGCTTGGTATTCGCCGGAGAAATTCAAGTCGATATCCGGTACTTTATCGCCGCCAAATCCAAGGAATGTTTCGAAAGGAATGTTAAAGCCCTCTTTGGCGTAGGCAGTGCCGCACTTGGGACACACCGCGTCCGGAAGGTCAACGCCGCATTCGAAGCCTTTGGGCACATCGAAGGTGGTATACTTACATTCCGGATTGGGGCAGCGGTAGTGGGGCGGGAATGAGTTTACCTCCGTAATACCAGACATAAACGCCACGATGGACGAGCCAACAGAGCCTCGGGAACCTACCAAGTAGCCGTTTTCCAGAGAGTTCTGCACCAGTTTCTGCGCCGACATATAGATCACATCATAGTGGCAGGAAATAATGTCATTGAGTTCCGTTTCCACACGCTTGGTGATCAGTTCCGGTGGATTGTCTCCGTAGAGCCGGTGCATTTTGCCGTAGACCAGTGCTTTCAGGTCTTCCACAGAGTTTTCAATCTTGGGAGCAAATAGATTTTTCGGCACAGGCCGCACTGTATCGCACATATCCGCGATCCGGTTGGGGTTGGTAACCACCACTTCATACGCCTTTTCTTCCCCTAAATAAGCAAACTCCCGGAGCATTTCATCGGTAGTACGGAAATACAAGGGGTTAGGCCGGTCGCAGTCGTCAAAGCCTTTGGTGGCCAACAGAATGTGGCGGAAAATCTCGTCCTCCGGGTTCAGGAAGTGGACATCGCCGGTGGCAACCACCGGTTTGCCCATAATTTCTCCCAAACGGACGATGGTGCGGTTGAACCGCCGCAGTTCCTCCTCATCCTTTACTATACCCCGTTCCAGCATAAATGCGTTATTGCTGATAGGCTGAATCTCCAAAAAGTCGTAGAAAGCGGCAATGCGCTTCAGTTCGTCCTCGCTCTTTCCGTCTATCACCGCCTGAAACAGTTCGCCTGCCTCACAGGCAGAGCCGATAATCAGACCCTCCCGCAGACGCAGGATCTCCGACTTGGGCATACGGGGTTGACGTTTGAAGTATTCCAGGTTGGACAAACTCACCAGTTGGTACAGATTCCGCAGGCCTAACTGGTTCTTGGCAAAGAGAATAATATGCCGGGCGTGGCGGTTTCCGATCTGATTCTTGGAACGGAGACCCTCCATGGCAGGGTTGATTCTCTGCAAAGAATGGATATCCATTTCCTGCAGTTTCTCCAGCAGTTTCGCCATAATCAGACCGCAGGTCACTGCGTCGTCTGCAGCCCGGTGATGATTGAATTCCGGCAAACTGAGGGCGTTTGCCACCACATCCAATTTGAATTTATTCAGGTGCTGCAACAGGTTTTGGGATAACACAAGAGTATCTGCGGAGGTGAAACGATATTCATATCCCAGTTTTTCACAGGCGGCGCGGATAAATCCTGTATCGAAATCCGCGTTGTGGGCAACCAGCACCCGGTCTCCCACAAATTCCAGGAATTGGGGGAAAATGTCTTTCAGTTTCGGCGCGCCCCGGAGCATACTGTCGGTAATGCCGGTCAGATCCACCGTCTCTTTGGAGAGTTTCATTTCCGGATCCACAAAGGTCTGGAACCGGTCGATCTCCTGCCCATTCTGCATCAGGACTGCGCCGATCTCGATAATCTCATCTTGCCGGGAAGACAGGCCAGTGGTTTCCAAATCGAAGGCCACATAGGCCTCGTCAAAGGCCATATCCTTGCTGCCGTGGACTACAATACGATCGTCTACATCGTTTACATAATATCCTTCGCAGCCATAGAGGATCTTGATCTTCTGATCTGTTCCTGCCACGATAGGCGGTTTTTTCCAGTCCTCCACCGTATGGAAGGCATCGGTAAAGGATTGGCAGCAGCCGTGGTCAGTAATGGCGATGGCTTTATGTCCCCACGCGGCGGCTTGCCGAATGGCGGCGTCTGTATTGGTCAGGGCGTCCATATTGGACATTGCCGTATGCAGGTGCAATTCCACCCGCTTCTCCCCTGACGCAAGATCTTTCCGGCTTTCCATTGCGCCGGGCATAATGGCGGTGGGTTTCAGAATCATTTCATTATCAAACTGGTTGATCTGCAACCGTCCCTGCACTTTCAGCACAGAGCCTACCTTGACCTTTTCCAGTATGGGTTTGGCTTCACTGTTTTCCATAAAGCGGTTTACCCGGACAGAGCCGAAGTGATCGGTCATATCAAAATTGATGACCCAAGCATTCCGCTTTTTCAGTTCCCGATGCTCCACGCTGAACACGCGGCCTTCTACCACCACACTGCCCATATCCAAGTTCAGTTCCTGCATAGACACAGGCTTTGCCTTGAATGGTTTGCCGTAGATAGCAGGGTTGTCCTGCTCCTGAGCCTTTTTCTCTGCTACCGGGGCTTTGGGAAGTTCCGTCAAAATACTGCCACGCATTTGCTCCATAGCGTGGAACAAGGCCTCACCCTCCAGTTTCTGCCCACCGTGGACAAAAATGGAGACTTGGGTGTCAAATCGGTCTTGCAAGTGCCGGATGACACCGGGAATCACATCTTGCAGCACATCTTTGCCGTTGGCTCTTAACCGAATATGCAGAGTATTATCCTCCCACTCCCACTGGGCGCCGGCCAGGATACCCCGGCACATGGAATTCTGGGCAGTAAACAGGTCCAGCAGTTCCTGGGGTTCTATTTTGGTCAGTTGGTCAGCCCGGTGATTGGCGGTAATACGCAGACTTTCTAACCCATAAAGAAGGGAGATTCCCTTTTGAATTTCCTCCAGATCCCTTGCAGGGAGGTAGGTTTCCATATAGACCGTTACATTTACAGACCGGGTCGCCGGGTTAATATCCGCAGCAACAATGGCCGCCTGAGAAAGGGCCTCTTGCAAGGCTTCAGGCGGCGCATAGTCCGGAAACATATTCAGTAACGGTATCTGCTTATTCATAGTATCCTCTTACAAACTTTCAATTCTCTTTAGCAGTGCCGGCAGCAGTTCCTTATACGGCAGTTTGCAGACTTGTTGTCCCTTTTCGAACAGCAGTCCGCAGCCATCGCCGCCGGCAATTCCGATATCTGCTTCCCGGGCCTCTCCCGGGCCGTTTACCACGCAGCCCATCACCGCTACAGTAATGGGTTTTTGGCAATCTTTCAGCGCTTCATCTACCTGATTTACCAAACCGATCAGGTCGATTTGGGTGCGGCCGCAAGTGGGACAGGAAATAATATTCACGCCCTCTTTCCGCAAGCCGGCAGCCTTCAGGATATCCTTGGCGGCGTAGACCTCCTCCACCGGGTCGTCAGTTAGACTGACCCGAATGGTATCGCCAATGCCGTCCAGGAGCAGAGCGCCGATGCCCATTGCCGACTTCATCAGACCCATACGCACCGGGCCGGTCTCCGTAACGCCGATATGGATAGGATAATCGCACTTACTGCGGAACAACCGGGCAGCGGCTACCATAGTAGGCACATTGGAAGATTTCATTGACACGCAGGTGTCATAGAAACCATACTTTTCCAGCAGTTCTAAGTGCTGAAAAGCGCTTTCCACCAAGGCTTCTGCGGTGGGATGGCCATATTTTTCCAACAGTTTCTTATCCAAGCTACCTCCGTTGACGCCAATGCGAATGGGAATATTTCTCTCTTTACAGGCAAAGACCACTGCCTGCACATTTTCTTCCCCGCCGATATTGCCGGGGTTGATGCGAATTTTGGATGCCCCGGCTTCGGCGGCCAGCAGGGCCAGTTTATAGTCAAAATGGATATCCGCCACCAAGGGCAGCGGGGATGCCTGACAGATCTCCCCAAAAGCGGCAGCCGCTTCCCTATCAGGAACTGCCAGCCGGGCAATCTGACAACCGGCTGCGGAGAGTTTCCGCAATTGGGCCAAAGAGCCTTCCACATCTGTGGTTTTGGTATTGAGCATAGACTGGATCACCACCGGGGCGCCGCCGCCGATGGGAATACCGCCTACTTTGATCTGTCTTACCATAACTGTTACCTCTTAAAAATCATAAATACATCCTTGAATAGGATCACGCCCATGAGAATCAGCAGCAGAACCATACCGATTCCGTGGATATAGCTTTCGTATTTGGCGTCCAGTTTCTTCCGGGTGATCTTCTCAATAGCCACCGTCAGTAGCAAACCTACTACCCGACCGCCGTCCAAGGCAGGAATCGGCAGTAGATTCATAACCGCAAGATTGATGGCCAAAAAACCGCCGATATACAATATATTTTGAAACGCTTCATTGGAATTCTCCGCCTGTTGGGCGGAATCGGACATAATTTGCACGATACCCACAGGGCCGGTCATATCGGATAGCCCGGCCTGTCCGGACAGCAGCATTTGCAGGCTTAATCTTACACTTCGCACATTGTCAAAGGTAATTTTGCGGACATAATCCAGTTTTTCAAGGAGATTTACATCTTTTGCCTGTCCGTAGGAAAATCCATAATGCAAATACTCTTTGCCGTTTTCGTCCGTATGGGTGTGTCCCATTGCGAGATCGTCAAAGGTTATTTTCTTGCCGTCCCGCAGAACGGTAATATCGTGTTGTACCTTTGGATTCAAGGTCAAAATGGTAGAGATATTGGGATTGGTGTAGATTTTCTCTCCATCTAACTCCAAAATCATATCCCCGGCCTGTAAGCCCTCTTGGTGGTGAAAGATGCAGCAATCCTGAAACTCTACGAGAACAGGCTCCACAATCTGCTGGGCAGGCAGGATCAATGCCGCGAAAATCACCACGCCGGTGAGCAAATTCATAAAAGAGCCGGCAACCAAGATAATGAATCGCTTCCACCAGGCTGCTTTTTGGAAGGAATGAGGATCGTCCGTGTCCTCGTTCTCCCCTTCCATAGCGCAGTAACCGCCGATGGGGATACAGCGCAGAGAATATAAGGTATCTCCCACCTGTTTCTTAAAGATGGCAGGACCCATAAACATAGCAAATTCATTGACCCGCACGCCGGAGGCTTTTGCGGCAAGAAAGTGTCCCAGTTCGTGGACAAAAATCAAAAGACTAAAGAGTAGAATTGCAAAAATAATGGTCATATAAATCCTCGTTTTTACTTAAGCATTTGGCGGACTGCTTCGCGAGCCAACCGGTCTGCTTCTAAGATTTCTTCCAATGTGGGGTCGGTGATCAGCGGAACTGCGTCCACCGCATTGGATACAAGACGATAAATGTCGTAAAAACCGATCTTATCATCCAAATATAAGGCAACTGCTTCTTCGTTGGCACCGTTCATTGCCGCACAGGCTGTGCCACCCAGTTTGGCGCATTTCCGGGCCAATGCCAGGCAAGGGAATGCCTCCATATCCGGCTCTGCAAAGGTCAGGCTGCCGCAAGTGAGCAGATCCAGCCCATCTACGGGGCATTCCGTCCGCTCCGGATAGGTCATTGCCAGTTGGATGGGCAGACGCATATCGGGACTGCCCAGTTGGGCCATCACTGCGCCGTCCACAAACTCTACCATAGAATGGACAATGCTCTGCCGGTGGATCACCACATCCACTTGTTCCAGCGGCAAGTCGTACAACCGCATAGCCTCGATCACTTCCAGGCCCTTGTTCATAAGAGTGGCACAGTCGATGGTGATCTTGGGACCCATTTTCCAGTTGGGGTGGCGGAGGGCATCTGCCTTGGTAACGGTCTGCAGTTGTTCCGGGGTCATACCGAAGAAAGGACCGCCGGAACAGGTCAGAACGATTCGTTTAATTTCGGATTTTTTCTGCTGACCCATCAGGCACTGAAAGATCGCAGAATGTTCCGAATCCACAGGAATCATCTCCACATTGTGGCGTTTGACCGCTGCCATGACCAGTTCACCGGCGCATACCAGTGTCTCCTTATTGGCAAGGCCGATGCGTTTGCCCGCTTCAATAGCCGCAAGGGTAGGCTTCAGGCCCACCATACCCATCACAGCAGTGATGACGCAATCCGCTTCCTCTGCGGTGGCGGCTGCAATCAGGCCTTCCTCTCCCCACAAGACTTGGGTGGGAAAGTCGGAGATTTCCTTTTGCAGTTTCTTGGCGGCGTCCTCCGTTGCCATAACTGCCAAACGGGGTTTGTACTTCCGGCACTGCTGGGCCATACGCTCTACATTGGTGCCAGCCGTCAGCGCCGCTACAGAAATCTGCAGATTATCCACGATATCCAGTGTCTGCCGACCGATCGAGCCGGTAGAACCCAGAATGCTCACACATTGAACCATTTATTTCACCACCATCGGTATATAAAGCATAAGTAACTCCATCAGGGGGGCAACCACAATCATAGAGTCAAACCGGTCCAGGACGCCGCCGTGGCCGGGAATCAAATTGCCGTAATCCTTGTTGCCGGTCTGCCGTTTCACGGCAGAGAAGCACAGGTCGCCAAACACTGCGCCAAGACTTCCCAAAATACCATAGACAGGCACATACAGGTAGCGCACTTTCAGTTTCAGTGCAAACTGCACCACCACACAGTAAACAACAACGCCAACAACTGCACCCAGCATACCGCCAAACATACCCTCTACAGTCTTGTTGGGGCTGATGACGGGGGCGAGTTTATGTTTGCCGAAAACCCGGCCGGCAAAGTAGGCGCCGGTATCCGACAGGAACGCAACCACAAAGGGCAGCAGAATCAGCACCCGGCCGTAGGTCTGATTATGAATCCGCACCAAGCCGCTGAGCAGAAACGGCACAATGCCACCGGCCACAAAGGTCATCGCCACTTTTTCAAAGGAAATCTCGCTGTGAAACAGGAGAAGTTCTCCGAAAAGTACGCAGAAGAAGGAGAAAATGCCCAACAAAAGGAGAGAATACACTGCGTACATACTGCCCCACAGGGAGATAAAAAACGCCATAATCATTGCGTAGATCACCAGCCGGCGTTCTTTCACCAAACCGGTTCCACTAAGCAGTTCCTTCACGCCAATGGCAGACAAAATACCCACCAAGATTGCCGTAAAGAATTTCGGCAGCACCAGCACTACAAGCAAGAGCAGGGGCAACAAAATAACTGCGGCCAAAACACGGGTTTTCACGATTATGCACCTCCAAAACGACGATTCCGTCGGTGGTATTCCGCAATGGCGCGGTCCAGGTCCGCAGGACCAAAGTCCGGCCACAAAACATCCATAAACACATACTCCGAGTAAGCAGACTGCCACAGCAGGAAATTACTGGTCCGCAATTCCCCGGAGGGCCGAATGATCAGTTCCGGGTCAGGAACATCGGCAGAATACAGATAACTTGCCAGTAGTTCTTCCGTCAGGTCCTCCGGTATATGGCGGCCATCTTTTACATCCTGCGCAAACATACGGGCTGCCCGGACCAGTTCGTCCCGGCCGGCGTAGTACAGTCAGAAGTTCACCTGCACATCGTAATCTATCGACCGGTTTTGCGCCTCTAAACAGAGTTTTTGCAACTGGGGGCTCAGCCGGGTCAGGTCGCCAAAAAAGCGAAAACGCACCCGGTTCTTCTCCATATCCCGAATGGCTTCGTTCAGGTATGCGCCCAGCAGGCGCATAATGCCGCCGATCTCCTCCTGGGAACGCTTCCAATTCTCGGTGGAGAAGGCATAAACCGTCAGGTATTTCACACCCAAAGTGCGGCAGTAATTGGCGATCTTGCGGAAGGATTCCCCGCCGGCGGCGTGGCCGGCACTGCGGGGCAATCCCCTCTTTTTGGCCCAGCGGCCATTCCCGTCCATGATAATAGCAATATGACACGGGACAGGCATTTTATTCTCCGATACAGAAGGTGTCATCCCTGACTCCTTTCCAAAATAGTAGTGAATGGGGGTGCAAGCACCCCCAATAATCCTAAAAGTTAAATTGCCATCAATTCCTTTTCCTTCAGAGCCAGGGTATCGTCCACCTTCTTGATGAACTTATCCAGCATATCCTGCAGGTCCTTTTCAGCCTTCTTCTGGTCATCCTCGGTGATCTCGGAATTCTTCTTCAGTTTCTTCACATAGTCCATACCGTCGCGGCGGATATTACGCATAGCCACCTTTGCCTCTTCTGCGTATTTCTTAACCTGCTTGGTCAGTTCCTTACGGCGCTCCTCTGTCAGTTGGGGGAAGATCAGGCGGATCACACGGCCGTCATTTTGAGGATTGATGCCCAGTTCGCTGGACTGGATAGCCTTCTGGATTTCCTTCAGCAGTTGGGTATCCCAAGGCTGAATCACCAGAGTACGGGCGTCGGCAACAGAAATGCTGGCCACGCCGTTCAGAGGAGTCTCCTGTCCATAATATTCCACAGAGATGCGATCTAAAACCTTGGGATTTGCCCGGCCTGCCCGGACTGCGTCAAATTCCTCAGACAAGTGTACCAAAGTCTTGTCCATCTTCTTGCTGTATTCGCTGAAATCTACGTTCATTTCTTAATCCTCCTTAACGATTGTTCCAATGGTCTCTCCGCTGATCACACGGAGAATGTTTTCAGGGTCTTTCAGTGCAAAGCACACCAAAGTCATATGATTGTCCATCGCCAGCGTCATGGCTGTGGTGTCGGTCGCTTTCAGATGACGGGCCAAGACCTCGTCATAAGTCAGCGTATCAAACTTAACGGCAGTGGGGTCCACATTGGGGTCGGCAGAGTATATGCCATCCACATTCTTGGCCATCAAAATTGCATCGGCTTCGATCTCCACACCACGGAGTACTGCGCCGGTATCCGTGGAGAAATAGGGGTTGCCTGTACCGGCTGCAAAGATGACCACTTTGCCTTCGTTTAAGTAACGGTCTGCCAAGTCTCTGGTAAAGTATTCACAGAACTTATTCATTTCCACAGCACTGAGCACCCGGGCGTCCAAACCCTGTTTGCCCAAGGCGTCTGCTACCGCAATCGCGTTCATCACCGTGGCCAGCATACCCATGGCATCGCCGTGGGAGCGCTGCATTTTATCTGCGCCGTCCTTTACGCCCCGCCAGAAGTTGCCACCACCGATCACAAGGCCCATCTGGACACCACGGTCCACACACGCCTTGATCACACGGCACACAGAGTTAACAATCCCAAAGTCCAGACCTCTGTGTAAATCTCCTGCCAGCGCTTCTCCGCTGATCTTCAGCAAAACTCGCTTATATTTCATTTCAGGCAAACAAACCCACTCCTTCCTTTTCTCATATATTTTAATATAATTCAAGCAAATTGACAACATAAATTTATAAAATTTCCGAATTTGTTTTTAATAATTTTACTTTTTTTACGGATTGGGAAAATTTTCTGGAAGAATTACGGTTTCCCAGCGGTTTGCGGTTGCAAATCCGGTAAGAATAGGTTATAATATTTCCAAATTTTTTACAAGAGAGGACGCTGACAAATGGCTGAAATCACAGAAAGCAAAAATTTCATCCATGCATTTATTGATGAGGATATTGCCGAGGGCGGTCGCTATGCCGGTATGACAGTGCATACCCGTTTCCCGCCGGAGCCTAACGGATATTTGCATATTGGTCACTGCAAGGCCCTGATCATCGACTTTGGCACTGCCGAGAAGTACGGTGGCCTTTGCAATCTGCGTATGGACGATACCAACCCCACCAAGGAAGATGTAGAGTTTGTAGAGGCCATCAAAGAGGACATTCACTGGCTGGGCTTTGACTGGGGCGACCGGTTCTACTACGGTTCTGACTACTTTGAGAAGGACTACGAGTATGCCGTGGAACTGATCAAGAAGGGTCTGGCCTATGTGTGCGAACTGACCCCTGAGGAATTTAAGGAAAATCGCGGTGATCTGAACACCCCCGCCACCTCCCCCTATCGGGACAGACCCATCCAGGAGGGTCTTGACCTGTTTGCCCGTATGCGGGCCGGCGAGTTTGAGGACAATCGCTACACCCTGCGTGCTAAAATTGACCTTGCCTCCGGCAACTTTAATATGCGAGACCCGGTCATTTACCGGATTCGTCATATGCACCATCACCGTCAGGGCGACAAGTGGTGCATCTATCCTATGTACGACTTTGCTCACCCCATTCAGGACGCATTGGAGGGTATTACCCATTCTTTGTGTTCTTTGGAATTTGAAAACCACAGACCCCTTTACAATTGGGTTGTGGAAAATGTTTCCGTGCCCCACCATCCCCGCCAGATCGAATTTGCTCGGTTGGGTATTGACCACACTGTTCTGTCCAAGAGAAAACTTCGCCAGTTGGTGGAAGAAGGCCGGGTCTCCGGTTGGGATGATCCCCGTATGCCTACCCTCTGCGGTCTGCGCCGTCGAGGCTATACCCCTGCTGCGATCCGCAACTTCTGTGATCGGGTAGGTGTGGCAAAGTCCCCCAACACCATTGAATTTGCATTCCTGGAGCACTGTCTGCGGGAAGACCTGAACGAAACCGCACAGCGGGTTATGGCGGTTATCAAGCCCATCAAACTGACCATTACCAACTATCCGGAGGGTCAGAGCGAAGAATTTGAAATTGAGAACAATCCCAACAAGCCGGAGGACGGCACCCGGAAGGTTTCCTTCTCCCGGAGTCTGTGGATCGAGGCCGATGACTTCCTGAAAGAACCAGTTCCCAAGTACAAGCGACTTTATCCGGAAGGACCGGAATGCCGGCTGAAGGGTGCTTATGTGATTCAGTGCACCGGTTGTGTGACCGACGAGAACGGCAATGTTACCGAAGTACTGGCCACCTACGATCCCGACTCCAAGGGCGGCGATCCCGCCGACGGGCGGAAGATCAAGGGTGCAACCATTCACTGGGTGGATGCCAACAACTGCTGCGAAGCAGAGGTCCGTCAGTACAGCAATCTGTTTGATGATGCCGATCCCGATGCTTCCGGCAAGGATTTCCTGTCCTGCCTGAATCCCAATTCTCTGGAAGTGCTCACCGGCTGCAAACTGGAAGCCAGCCTAAAGGACGCAAAAGCACCTGCTTCCTATCAGTTCATGCGGTTGGGTTACTTCTGCCCCGACTCCAAGGATTCCTCCCCGGATCACTTGGTGTTTAATCGCTCCGTCAGTCTGAAAGACAGTTTTAAACCAACAAAATAACAGTTTCGCCCCGGACAAACAGCCCGGCTCGTTTTCTTTTACGCGCAACTGGTTTGGCGAAGCAGTTCTTTCCGCAATTTCAGCATAATCCGCTTTTCCAGCCGGGAGATGTAGGATTGGGAGATGCCCATATACTGGGCCACCTCCTTTTGGGTCAGTTCCTGATGACCGTAAAGACCAAATCGCATCACGATGATCTCCCGCTCCCGGGGTGGCAGATCTTTGACCGCCTGCCGCAGTACGCATAGGTCCACATCGTCCTCCAAGGGTCTGAGGATCATATCCTCATCCGTACCTAAAATGTCCGACAGCAGCAATTCATTGCCGTCGTAGTCCATATTGATGGGCTCATCTAAAGATACCTCCGATTTTTGGGAGGAAATTTTGCGGATGTGCATCAAGATTTCATTTTCGATGCAGCGGGAGGCATAGGTAGCAAGTTTCATATTCTTGTCCCTACGGTATGTACTGATGGCCTTGATCAGGCCGATGGTACCGATGGAGATCAAGTCCTCCAGACTGACCCCGGTATTTTCAAAACGCCGGGCAATAAACACCACCAGTCGCAGGTTATGTTCGATCAATCGGTGTTTGGCGCTCTCATCTCCCTCCTCCAATGCAGCCAGCGCCACCTGCTCGTCCTCCCCTTTTAAGGGAGGCGGCAGAACATCGGCGCCGCCAATATAGTAGACACATCTTTGGGGCAGCAACCCTAACTTCGTCAACAAAATCAGCATTTTTCCCTTCATATGACTCCTCCTGTCAGTGCTTGATATGCTCCTTCTGCACTCAATCCCTCCGGCGCAAATGCTACCAAAGTACTGCCTTGCCATTGACCGATCTTCACATCCTGCAGTCGCAAGGCCAGTAGAAAACTACATTTATCAATACTGCGGTAGGGTATCAGCCGCAATCCCGGCAATATGCCCACGGACTCCACCGGATTTTGCAGTTGCTGCCTTGTTAGCCCCAGTAGTTCACCGGCCACATCTGCCCCCACCACCAGCACCTGCCGTCCGGTAATGGGATCCCGGAGGGTGTTGCCCGTATCCTGCAGGGCAGTAAGTTGCAGGCGTTTTTGTCCATAGTTTAGTTCCACAGGAATATAGGCCGCTCTGGCAGAATGCCCGGCAAATCGGAAACAACAAAGCCAGCAGATCAAGCCCGCTGCGCAGATCACACCAGTTATACCGCCATTACCCAGTCCTAAGATCACCCCGCCCAAAATCAGGGACAAAAAGGAGAACACCAAACCTCTGCGCAATCCGCTAATCGACAGGCCGTAGGCAATGACCGCCACAAGGGCAAGGCTTACAAGCCGCCATAGAATATTTCCCAGGAAATGAAACCCCGGCAACAGGCAAGCGCCGGCGTAAATACTCCCCAATCCGCTGCCTACTGCGGTCCTCCATATACTGACAGGACAACCGCAAAATCGCGCCGCACCTACCAGCAGCAGGAAATTCACCAAAAAATTCAGCAACATAACACCCTCTGTCCGGACCATCATCGGTGCACCCCCTTTTCGTGCACTCAGTATATCCTGTGGCAGCAAAAAATCCAGTCGGTTGAGGTGGGGGGTTCCTCTACACATTCCCCCTCTCCCCTGTGGATTTCTACCGGCAGTTAGAACAAATCAAAAAATACGTCAGCCGATTGTATCGGCTGCCGTTTCATTCTGTCGAGATATTCTTTTGAATGTGGCGAATATTTTTCTCCGCCTTAAATCGGGGGGTCATCAATTCGTGGCCGCAGCCTAAGCATTTGAGTCGAAAGTCTGCGCCGGTACGCAGCACCTTCCACTGCTTCTCACCGCAAGGGTGTGCCTTCTTCATTGTCAGGATATCTCCTACCTGTACATCCATACTACTCCCCCTTTATGGCTGCCCAGTACTGTTTGGCGGCCTGCTCCAATTTATTATCGCCGTAGGTGTAATACTTTGTGCCAATCAGTTCGTCCGGCAGGTACTGCTGCTGCACCCAATGATTGGGGTAACTGTGGGGATAGTTGTAGCCCTGCTCCCGCTCCATGGTGTAGGTGTCTGCGTGCATATTTTGCAGATGGCGGGGAAAATCAAAACTTTTCCCTTTCCGGACATCAGCCAAAGCACTGTCTAATGCCACATGGCCGGTGTTGGACTTGGGGCTGGTAGCCATCAGCACTGCCGCGTCGCCCAAGGGAATCCGTGCCTCCGGCATGCCCAGCATCAAGGCCATATCCACACAGGATTTTACAATAGGAAGGATCATAGGGTAAGCCAGTCCAATATCCTCCGCGGCGATCACCATCAGTCGGCGGCAGGCGGACTGCATCTGACCAACCTCCAAAAGCCTTGCCAGATAGTGGCAGGCGGCATCCGGGTCAGAGCCGCGAATGGACTTCTGTAAGGCAGAAAGCAGATCATAGTGGTTATCCCCATCTCTATCGGCACGCATAGCGCTCTTTTGGGTCACAACCTTCGCGTCCTCCAGCGTCAGATGCAGTATATCCCCCTCCGGAACGCCGGCAGAAAAAAGCACCTCGATGGCGTTCAGCGCCTTACGGAGATCTCCACCGCAAGCAGAGGAAATATATTCCAATGTTCCCTCTTCGCAGTTGGCTTTCAAGGCAGTCCGCTGCTCCATATGCTCCACTGCCCGCTTCACGGCCTGCAGCACTGCCTGGGCAGACAGTTGCTTAAATTCAAATACCGTGGAGCGGCTTAAGATTGCGTTGAATACATAGAAATAAGGATTCTCCGTGGTGGAAGCGATCAGGGTGATCTTGCCGTTTTCAATGTGCTCCAAAAGAGACTGCTGCTGCTTCTTGTTGAAAGACTGGATCTCGTCCAGATACAGAAGCGCACCGTTGGGGGCCATAAAGGTATCCAGTTCTGCCACGATGTTTTTGATATCCGCAGTGGAGGCGGTGGTGGCATTCAGTTGGTACAAAGTGCGGTTGGTCTGCTTGGCGATAATATTGGCAACGGTGGTCTTTCCCGTGCCGCTGGGGCCATAGAAGATCATATTGGGAATATTTCCCGAATCAATTAAGCGGCGAAGCACCGCTCCTTCTCCCAAAATATGCTCCTGCCCGTAGACTTCGTCCAGAGTCTCCGGTCGCAGCAGGTCTGCTAAAGGCTGATACATAGGCCGCTCCTTTCTGTCAAAATGTTGCTATATCGGGGATTGCCGGGTCTGCCGGCTCTACTTTGATTGCCATCAGCACAGGACCCAATTCCCCTTGGTATAAGACATGTTTTTCCGCCTGAATCGTGGCAGTCAGCGCTACCCAAGAACGGGGCTCTAAGGATTTGGCACCCTCATAACGGCAGGGTACACCGCAGAACTGAATGTCATCTTCGCAGCAGGTCATTACAAACCGGCCAGGGGCAAACATACCGTTCTTCTCTCGACGGAGCATTGCCACCTGTCCCTTAAAACTGACGGTTTTGCCGTGGTATTTCTGAGGCTCTTCCGTAACATCCCGATACCACAGAGCATAGTCCTGATCACCCACCATAATCACCGGGGCATTGATGTCAAAGGGCAGTGGGTCTTCAATATCGTCAAAAGAGGTGGTGCCGTCGGTATAGTCGTAGAGAATGTCCATTCTTCTGTTGGCGGCGCGAACCAGTTTATGCAGAGGCATAACATCCTGACCGGGCGCCAGGCGGTTGAATACCACCATCTGTCCACCCACCAGTTTGTCCATAACCAGATTGCGCATATTGGCATTGTAGGCCATAATGGTGGTGGAATCGGCAAACATCACTTCCTGCGCAATGGCCCATTCCTCGGGGAATCGGCTATACAGGTCTCCCACCATACACATACCATTCAGTTCTGCAACCACGCGCTGGATTTTGTGTTTCTTAGCCAGTTCTCGCAACTGCTTGGTGGTAACTGTCTGCTGGTCTACCACCTCTAAAAACACATTCTGATGAGGATAAGTGGAGAAATCATATTCCTCCTCACCCTCTTCACATACCAGTAGCAAAGTGCGCTCACCGGCATTGAAACAGGGATCTTCTAAGGTTTCCTGAATAAATTTCGTCTTTCCGGAATCCAAAAATCCTGTGAATACATATACGGGAATCTGTATCATATTACACTCCAAACAGTTCTGTGATCATCGTTTCCTTCAGTTCTGCGCCAATAACACAGAGTTTACCGGTAACGGCGGCAGCGCCGGTACGCAGATTGATCTCACCGGGGACATAGTCAAAGTGGAGCCAACTGCCGTCCTCTGTTGCAACAATGCCCTTGGCACGCAGCACAGCGCCACAAGCACCGCTGTCCAAGATTTCCAGCGCGTAGCGGATGGTTTCCGCAGTAAATTTCTTATGGGTCTCCACGCCCCAGGACTGGAACACTTCGTCTGCGTGGTGGTCGTGATGATGGTGGTCGTGGCCGCAGGAGCAGTGTTCCTCGTGGTCATGGTGGTGATGTTCACCGTGGTGGCCGCAGCAGTGGTGCTCCTCGTGGTCGTGGTGATGGTGTTCCCCGTGGTGGCCGCAGCAGTGGTGCTCCTCGTGGTCGTGGTGATGGTGTTCCCCGTGGTGGCTGCAGCAATGGTGCTCCTCGTGGTTGTGGTGATGGTGTTCCCCGTGGTGGCCGCAGCAGTGGTGCTCCTCGTGGTCGTGGTGATGGTGTTCACCGTGATAGCTGCAGCAATGGTGCTCCTCGTGGTCGTGGTGATGGTGTTCACCGTGGTGACCGCAGCAACAATGTTCCCCGTGGTGATGGTGGAGTTCCTCCTCCATTTCTGCCAAGTCAGCAGATACCTTTGCATCGCCCTGCATAGCCTCCATCAGTTGGGTGCCTGTGAGTTGATCCCAAGGGGTGGTTACGATAGTGGCAGTGGGGTTGTGTTCCCGGAGCAATTCCACCGCAGCATCCAGTTTTTGCTGGGGAACAGTATCTGTACGGGACAGGATGATGGTGGCTGCGGTTTCGATCTGGTTATTATAGAACTCGCCGAAATTCTTCATATAGACCTTCACTTTACCGGCATCGGCAACGGCAACGGTGCAATCCAGCACTACATTCTCGCCAGCCACCTTATTCACCGCGGCGATCACATCGGACAGTTTGCCTACGCCGGAAGGTTCGATCACGATCCGGTCCGGGGCATACTCTGTAATCACTTGGGTCAGGGCTTTGCCAAAATCACCCACCAGACTACAACAAATGCAGCCGGAGTTCATCTCGGTAATATTGATGCCTGCATCCTGCAAGAAACCGCCATCAATGCCGATCTCGCCAAATTCGTTTTCAATCAGCACCAACTTCTGGCCTGCGTAACACTCGGAGATCATTTTTTTAATGAGGGTAGTTTTTCCTGCTCCTAAAAAGCCGGAATATATATCGATTTTGGTCATTTCAATTCACACTTTCTTTATTGTTATTTTTCCATATGCGGACATATTCACACAGTATAACTATACCACATATTTCCAAAAAAATCCATTATAAATCTGCTTTTCTGCAAGAAAAACCGGGCGACACTTTCGTGCCGCCCGGTTGGGTTTCAAATGTGTGCAATCAGAACACTTCGATCTCGTAGAGTTCTACCACACCAGCCTTGAACTCCAGCCGCAGTGCTTCGGGGCAGATGGTGTCCTTCAGCAGGAATGTGGTTGAGAATTCCTCGGTCTGCACTTCTGCGATCTCAGGAACGCTCAGTTCGCCGTTATTGCGGACGCGGATCTCCATATCGGAGATGTTGTAGCCGTGGACAACCACCTTATTGAAGTGGGGCTGCACCTTGGTCAGGTTCAGTTCCAGGAACTTCTCGCCGGCGGCTCTGCTTTCCCAACCCAAATCGTCCGGAACGCCGTCAAAGAGTTTCATACACCAACCCAAACCGGAGGAACCGGCAGACTTGGTAATTTCAATGTCGCCATTTCTTTCGAACAGCAGGCTGCCGCGGTGGGTTCTCTCATACTCAGCCTTTTCCACAACAGCCAGAGTCTCTTCATAGGTAGGCAGACCCTGATCCTTCACCTCGGATGTACCAACCAGCACTTCCAGAGGTTTCAGGTTAAAAGTATTACCGTTGATCTCACTGTTCTGACGGAATGCGTGCCAAATGCCGCTGATGCCGTCCAGAGTGACCTTCTGAGGCTCGTTGGTCATATTACAAACAACAAACATCTTCTCGTCGCCCAGTTCGTAAAGCACGGAGTCAATCTCATTATTTCGTAGCAGTACTGTACGGCTGCCATGAAGAATCATCTCTTCCAATGCCTCAAAACTGGAAAATGCGTAACGAGTACCCTCATAGATGGAGGCGCGGTCATTGATATCGTGGTAGGCGTAGGGCCACAGGCTCTTGCCGCCGTGGATCATACCCACCCAAGTATGGCAGATATACTCGTCAAATGTGGGGTACGGATCCTTTCTTCCCTTCAACTCGGCAAAGCAAGTGGGCAGGAAGCCGATACACTTGTCGGATCTGTTCATCTTGGCAATGTCGTCTACATATTTACCAACTGTGGCGATATTGCGGACATAAACGCGGGTCCCATCCTCAGCCGTGCTGGGGTTGATATAGGGGTGGGTCTCAAACCAGTCAGCTGCATTGACCATAGTATTGGCGCTGCGAGTGCCGATCAAAACCACATGGTAGGGGTCCATCTCGGTGATCAGGTCGTACAGATACTTCAGGTAGATGGGAGATACATACCGGCACTCCGGCTCATCGCACAGGTAGTAGTATGCAAAGTCCCGATCCTGATTGGATTCCACAATATGTTTTACGTGATCCAGCATCTTCTGGCTGGGGCTTGCATCCAATGTCGCTTCACCGCCCATGGCTTCCGAGCCGGGAATGATACGGAAGGCTTCCAAAGTACCCTCTTGAGAGCAGATTTCCAGCGTCTGGTGCAGGTTGTCGGCATCATATTTCCGCTTAAAGGCTTCGCCGCCAAACCAGTAATCACCGTACAGGTTACGGCGCAGCACAGCCTTGCCGTTGACGATCAGATTACCCTCGGATACCCAAGTCATCATGTGCTTGGAGGGAGGCAGGTTGCGAATCTTGGTAACGATTTCCTTTTCTGCAGTAGTGGCAGTCAGGTATGCGTCGCCCTTTTCAAAGTTGGGAGTAGCAAACACGAAGGTACCATCTTCATTGGGGGTGATCGTCTGGGTCTCAATGCCGGGGCCTTCCAGTTTCAGGGTGACAGGCAGGGCTGCCTTGACACAGCCTTCAATCGTAGTGGTATCCTGGCCGGGATAGAAGTTGGTACGGAATTCCGGCTTGGTGAAGGTCACCACCAGAGGCTCATAGGAAGCCTTTACGGGATAGTACCGCTTAAACTCTACGCCATCTTCTTTACGGGTCAGGGACACGGCTACTTTGTAACGGGTGAGATTCTCAAAATAGCAAGGAACTGTGAAGGTATTCAGACCCTCGTTCAGTACAACGGTGGTGGTGTCTGCGTGATCGGAATCAAACACAAATTCACCGCCGTATGCAGCATTGACATGCACATTCAATGTGCCGTGGTAGTTACCTTCCTTCTCTTCGTTGATCTCGGCGGTAACCAAAGAAATGTGCAGTTCGTTCTTGGGGGAACGAATGGGGAAACCGTCCAAAGAATTGAACTTATTGGGGAACAGGAAACCGTCAGTTAGGAAACTCCAACTACTAAGTTGTAAGGCATTCTGTCTATCTCTGTGGCGACGAGCCACATTGACCAACCACTTGGTATTCCAGCGATCCTGGGTAGTCATATAAAGGGCGGTAAAGGGAATCTCTACCTCAGCAGACCAATAATCTTCACCCACATAAGTAGCATAGTTCCACTCCGGCGCATAGGGATCAGGTCGGATATTGCCGCCCTCTTCGTAATAACTGGTGATCTTAATATTCTTGGGAGAAATATAGAACTGATAGAAGTCATAGGGGTTGCCGGATACGGAGAGGAACAGTTCGATGCCTTCCGCACCCCAGGCATCATAGTTGGCTGCCATCATCCGCTTAGTATCGATAGTCGGGCAATAAAAACCAAAGTAGATCCGATCTTCGCAGGGAATGATCTTAAAGAAAGTCTGCTCTTCCTGTAGCAGTTCGCCCTTAAGATCCACTTTTCTAAAACCGGTATATTCCTCTACTTGATTCCACACCGGCTCGTCCATACGGCCATCTAATGTAATGCAGTCTACGGGATACAGTTTGTTCTCCATACTTTCTCCTTTCCGATGTCTTTCTGTTTTCAGAAGACATACGGGTCGCCTATCTGCAAAGGCAACCATTGTGTAATTGCGGCATTATCACCGTTTTTTTGCAGCAAATTTTCCCAAATTCGCTTATGGTCATTATAACAAAGAAAGCAGAAATTGCAATAGTTTTTCTGCAAAAAATCACCGATATTTTCGCCTTTTTGGGGGAAAATACGACAGACCAACAAATGTTTTTGAACAGTAAAAACCGGGTGGTAAAAGCCACCCGGTTTCTTAAAAAAGATCAATTAAAAAACTTCGATTTCGTAAACTTCTACGTTTTTTTCCTTAAACTCCAGACGCAGAGCATCGGGACAAACAGTGTCTTTCAGCAGGAAGGTTGTGGAAAATTCTTCGGTTTTGACCTCTGCCATTTCGGGAGTCGTCAGTTCACCGTTATTTCTGACCAAAACTTCCATATCTGCAATGTTATGACCACAGATTACTACCTTATTAAAGTTAGGCTTGATCTTGGTCAAGTTCAGTTCCAAGAACTTCTCTCCGGCGCTTCTGCTCTCCCAAGCAAGGTTATCATGAACACCGTCGAACAGTTTCGAACACCAACCCAAACCGGAAGAGCCAGCAGACTTGGTAATTTCAATATCTGCATCTCTTTCGAACAGGAGGCTGCCACTGTGGGTACGTCGGTATTCTATTTCGTCGATCAATGCAGATGTCTCCTGATACGTGGGCAGGCCGGTATCCTTTACCTCAGTAGTACCAATGACCACTTCCAGCGGTTTCAGATCGAATGCATTTCCGGTGATCTGACGATTTTGGCGGAATGCGTACCAAGTACCGCTGATTCCATCCAAGGTTACTTTTTGAAGCTCGCCGGTCATATTGCAGAGGACAAACATCTTCTCCTCACCCAGTTCGTAAAGTACAGAGTCGATCTTATCATTTCTCATCAAAACAGTCCGTTTTGCGTGGAGGATCAGTTCTTCCAAGGCTTCAAAACTGGAGAAAATATAGCGAGTTCCCTCATAAATAGATGCCCGGTCATTGATATCGTGGTAGGCATAGGGCCACAAAGTCTTACCGCCATGGATCATACCTACCCATGTATGGCAAATGTACTCGTCAAAGGTGGGGTACGGATCCTTTCTTCCCTTCAACTCGGCAAAGCAAGTGGGCAGGAAACCGATACACTTGTCGGGTCTGTTCAGTTTAACAATGTCGTCCACACATCTACCCACAGTATTGATGTTACGAACATAGACACGGTTACCGTCCTTATCCATACTGGGGTTGATGTAGGGATGGGTCTCAAACCAGTCAGCAACATCCACATAAGTATCAGCGCTGCGGCTAGCCATCAGGACCACATGGTAGGGGTCCATTTCTGTAATCAGATCGTAGATATACTGCAGGTAGATGGGAGATATCCGCCGACACTCCGGTTCGTCGCAGATATAGTAATATGCAAAATCACGGCCTTGGTTATCCTTCACAACAGATTCCACATGCTGCATCATTTTATCGCTGGGTCTGGCGTCCAGAGTTGCCTCGCCACCCATAGATTCTGAGCCGGGAATGACACGGAAAGATGAAAGTGTTCCCCGTTGGCTGACGATTTCACGGGTCAAATGCAGGTCCTCAGCATCGTATTTCCGCTTGAATGCCTCACCGCCGAAGTAGTAATCTGCGTACATATTGCGTCGCAGCAGAGGCTTACCGTTCACGATCAGATTGCCACCAGAGATCCATGTCATCATATTCTCAGAAGGAGGCAAATTGCGAATCTTCTTTACGATTTCATTTTCTGCAGTGGTGGCAGTCAGGAAAGCATCGCCCTTTTCAAAATTGGGGGTAGCAAATACAAAACTACCATCTTCGTTGGGTGTAATCACTTGGGTCTCAATACCGGGGCCCTCCAGTTTCAAGGTAACAGGCAGGGCCGCCTTTACTTTACCTTCGATGCTGGTACAGTCCTGGCCGGGATAGAAGTTGGTGCGGAATTCCGGTTTGGTAAAAGCAACCATAATGGGCTCATAGGAAACCTTTACCGGATAATGGCGCTTAAATTCCACATTATCTTCTGTTCGGGTCAATGAGACACAGACGCTGTATCGGGTAAGTTCTTCAAAATGGCAGGGTGCGGTAAACGCATTCAGGCCCTTGTTCAGCACCACGGTGGCAGTGTCTGCGTAATCGGAGGTAAACACAAATTCCCCGCCGTAGGCAGCATTGATATTTACATTCATCAGGCCACGGTAGCCGTCTTCCCGTTCCTCGGTGATGTCAGCGGTAACTTGGGAAATGCAGAATTCATTTTTGGGAGAACGGATGGGAAAACCGTCTAGGGAATTGAATTTATCCGGGAACAGGAAACCGTCGGTCAGAGTGCTCCAACTGCTATAGTGGTAACTGTGGGAGGGACTGATATGGCGACGGGCCACATTGACCAGCCATCTGGAACTCCAGCGGTCTTGGGTGGTCATGTAAAATGCAGTCAGAGGCAATTCTACTACAGAGGTCCAGTAATCTTCCCCTATATAGGAGGCATAACTCCACTCCGGCTCATAGGGATCGGGAGAAATGTTTCCACCCTCTTCGTAATAATTGGCAATTTTAATATCCTTAGGAGACACATAGAACTGATAGAAATCGTAAGGATTTCCAGAGGGAGAGAGGAACAGTTCGATGCCTTCAGCATTCCACACATCTGCATTGGATGTAAAGATTTTCTTTGTATCCAATGACATACACTTAATGCCAACATAAATACGGTCTTTACAGGGAACGATCTTAAAGAAGGTCTGTTCTTCAGTCAGAATTTGGCCATCGATCTTCACTTCTCTGAAATCGGTATAAGTCTCCACCGATTCCCATACAGGATCATCCATACGGCCATTCAATGTGATACAGTCTACGGGATATAATTTATCTTCCATACTTTCTCCTTTCTAATATCTTCCCTTTTTGCGAAGATATCCGGACTGTCTGCTGCAGTTTACAGTTATAAATCAAACCGTCAACCTGCCGACAGCAACCATCGTACAATTGGCAATCCCACAATTCTATAAAATCTCTGAGTTGCTCATATTTATTATAGCAAAACACATACCATTTGCAATATCATATATTACTCTTTTCCTATCAAATCCCTTCAAAAATAAAGAAATTGCAGGAATGAATCTATCATATGGATTTTGTTTTTATCAAAACAATCGCTAAAAAATCGGGGCGACTGCAGAACACAATCGCCCCGAAGGGATTTACGGAATCTGATTTTAAATACCTATTTTGCGTACAGATTGTTGTATGTAGTAATCCAACTGTCTTGTCTTGCAGCAATGTGGGGAATAGAGGATGCAGGAGGCATTTCGTAGATTTCAGAGCCCCAAGACAATCTATTGATATACTTCCTATTCAGACGGCCAGTGCTTGCAAATAAATCTTCCACGATCTTCATATAAGTCTCATGATCCCAATCTTCGATCTCAGCAAACTTTGCTCTTCTGTCTTCCAGAATCATTTCAAAGTTTTCTTTCCAGCCAGCGCTGTAATCACATGCACCGCGAATGCCTTCGTAAGAGTTCTCATACAGACCAACACTAAAGTCGGAGATATAACGAATACCAACCTTCAGCAGGTAACTCATCAAAGCCAAAGTTGCTTCGGGTTCATCGCAGGAGGACATCATAGACATAGTTTGCTCAGAGTAGGTATTGAAGCGGGTGTTGTTTTCATTTGAATACACAGGAACGGGAACAACCTCGATGACATCGCCGTTGGCAATTACTTCGTACAGATGCTCAAAATTGTACCATTCGCAGTCTCCAACAAATGTTGCAACCTGAGGAGGTGTTGCAATGTTGCAGTACTTATCAATAGGACCGGCATTCATCAGAGTCTCGGTAGATGCACGATAATAAATATCAACAAATCTTCTGAACTCTTCAGATGTAGCAATATTGCCGGTCAATTTACCGTCATTGCCCTCGGTCAGTTCATAAGGAGTACCCATCCAGCCAAGGTAACTGGAACCGTAAGTATCGTTTCCGTCGATCTTACCGTTGCCGTCCTTATCTCGGGTTACTTCCGTCATACACTTTTCTGCAGTTTCCCATGTCCAGTTGCCTTCCAGGTAGTATTCCTTAGGAGACTTGACACCGTAATTTTCAAACATTGTTCTGTTGTAGTAGAACAGGCAGTTGCCGGACCAAGGCAAAACTAGGCCCCGGCTTTCGCCCTTGTAGTTCATCATGTCCAGATAGGTCTTACCGCAGATGGCAGACAACTGGTCATACTCTTCCTGGGTAAATGCTTTGGTAATGCCCAAGTTGGAAGCACCGGGAATATCCATACAGAACAATAGCAAGTCAGGTTTTTCACCGCTGTTGATAGCGCCTAGAATGGTATTGGCTTCATAGTCGCCATCCCAAGAAATGGTTACATTATTCAGGGCTGCCCACTCTTCAACGGCTGCACGCATCATCCAAAGAAAACTGCCCTTACCCATATTTTCTATATCTTCATAAACAAGACTGGAAATACCGTAGATTTGCAGTTCCTTACCGCCAAACTTTTCGGGGTTGATGTATTCGTCGTTGCTGTTTACAACCTTGTATGCAGGTTCTTCAGTCGTACCGCCATCGCTGGAGCCGTCATCGGGATTGATCGGTTGAATCGGTGCGGGATTAACCGCCTGAATGTCGTCGCGAATAGGGGTTGTTTCTTTGGTATCGTCGGTAGTCTCATCTCCACCGGTAGGATCGGTGGTGTCCTTGGGCGTACATGCGACCAAAGTGAACACCATGCCAATGACCAAAAGCAGTGCTATCAGTTTTTTCATAGTTGATCTCCTTTTCTGTTATTTGGTCTGCCTAATTATATTATAATAAAGAAAATTTTGTTTTACAATACAAAAACATCATTTTTTACAGGATAAGATATATCACTTTTGTATAATACAATATTTTTGTGCATGACAAAAATTGGGGCGATTGCGTTATGCAATCGCCCCGAAAGGTTACATATTATATTGCCTTCTATGCGGTTATTTTGCGTACAGATTGTTGTATGTAGTAATCCAACTTTCCTGTCTTTGTGCCATCAGAGGAATGGAAGATGCAGGAGGCATTTCTGTCAGTTCAGAACCGTAACTCAGTTCGCCAATGTAGTGTCTGTTCAGCATAGCTTTAGATGCAAAAATATCTTCGATCATCTTTACATAGGTATCCTGATCCCAGTCTTCGATCTCAGCAAAGAGGGCTCTTCTGTCTTCCAGAATCATTTCAAAGTTTTCTTTCCAGCCAGCGCTGTAATCGCAGGCGCCACGGATGCCTTCGTAGGAGCAGTTATACAGACCAACGCTGAAGTCAGACATATAACGCATACCAACCTTCAGCATATAGCACAGCAGAGACATCGCTGCTTCCGGCTCATCGCAGGATTTCATAATGGAAGAAACCTGCTCAGAGTAGATGTTCCAGCGGGTGGGATCCTCAGTGGAGAATACGGGAGGCGGAACGACCTCAATGACATCGCCGTTGGCAATCACTTCGTACAGATGCTCAAAGTTGTACCACTCAGCATCACCGATGAAGGTTGCAGCCTGAGGAGGAGTTGCAATGTTGCAGTACTTATCCACAGGACCTGCAGTGGTCAAAGTCTCAGTCTTGCTGCGATAGGTCATTTCAACATATTTTCTAAACTGCTCAGATGTGCCAATATTACCGATGAGTTTACCGTCCTCGCCTTCTGTCAGCACATAGGGGTAAGCCAGATAGATCATTGAACCGGCACCATAGGTGTCGTTGCCGTCAATCTTGCCGTTGCCGTCCTTATCTCTGGTTACATCTTCCAGAGCCTTTTCGTAGGTGTCATAGGTCCAGTTGCCTTCCAGGTAGTAATCCTTGGGGGACTTGACACCGTAGTTTTCGTACATGGTTCTGTTGTAGTAAACAAAGGAGTTACCGGACCAAGGCAGGGAAACACCATGGCTCTCGCCCTTATAGTTCATGATATCCAGGTAGGTAGAACCGCAGATCGCTGCGATCTTATCATACTCTTCCTGCGTAAATGCTCTTGTGATACCCAGAGCAGAGGGACCGGGGATATCGGTGTAGAACAGCAACAGGTCAGGTCTTTCACCACTGTTGATAGCGCCAAGGATGGTATTTCCATCATAGTCGCCATCAAAGGACAGGGTAACATTGTTCAGGGCTGCCCATTCTTCAGCTGCTGCGCGCATCATCCACAGGAAACTACCCTTGCCCATATTATCAATATCATCATAAACAATACTGGAAATACCGTAGATTTGCAGTTCCTTACCGCCAAACTTTTCGGGGTTGATGTACTCATCGTTGCTGTCGGGAACGGTCTCTGCGGGGGTGTCATCATTCTCGCCACCGGAAGGTTTGCCGGGCTGAATAGGTGCAGGTGTAACGGCGGAGATATCATCACGGATGGGGGTGGTTTCTTTGGTATCCTCGGTGGTCTCATCTCCACCGGTAGAATCGGCGGGGTCCTTGGGCGTACATGCTACCAAGGCAAACACCATGCAAAGAACCAAAAGAAGGGCCAATAATCTTTTCATTGTTATTCTCCTTTTCTTATTTTTTTGATTCCATACTTATTATATCAAGAAAATATGTTTTTGCAATATCAAATTTATAACATTTGCTCATTTATTTAACCTATTCTTAGACAAATAAACGCAACATGCACAAAATCTGCGTCTGCACACTTACTTGTGGGTATTATCCCTTGCTGCCGGAGCGGTCCATGCACTCAACAAAGAACTTCTGGCAGCAAATGAATACCACAACCAAAGGCATAACTGCCATCACCAGAACGGAGTAGTATTCCACCTGCATAGCCATTGCAGAAACATGGTGTGCGCCTTGCTGCAAGGTGATCAGTCTCTCCACTTCCACCATGATCGGTGTACCCATCTTTAAGTTGGACATGCCGGAAACCAGAGAGTCATTCCAGTAGTAAATAACAGACAGGAGAAGCGTCGTTACCAAAACAGGAATGATATTGGGAAGCATAACCTTCCAGTAGATCTTGAAGGGGTTACAGCCATCCAACTTTGCCGCCTCCTCCAGGTCTCTGGGCATACCGGCAAAGAACTGACGGAACAGGAAGATAAAGATACCGGACTTCAGACCAACGCCAAACAGAGCCGGGACCAAGAAACTTCCCAAGTTGGGCAGCAAGTTTACGGTAAATTCTTTACCGGTAAACAAACCGATCAGTTTGCCGATACCGAAGATATCAAACCAACGGTAATAGTAGGTCAGAGGGATCTGCGCAGTCTGGATAGGCATAATGATCGTAAACAAAACTGCAGCATACACCAGGCCATTACCCTTAAACTTGTATCTGCCCAGGCCATAGCCAATCAGAGAACAGATAAACACAGAAACCAGTGTGCTGGTAAATGTGATAGCCAGCGTTACTTTTGCATGCTTAAAGTAACTAAAATAAGATTGAACATTCTTATAGTTCTCAAAGGTGGGCAGAGGCGGGATAAAACCGTGGTTGCCGGAATAGTAGTCTTCTGCGGTGGTCAAGGATGTGGAGATCATCCGAATGATCGGGAAGATAGCAATATAACTGATACCGATCAGAAGCGCATACCGAAACAGTTTGTACACAAAGGAGAAAATGGACTCAAGGGCGCTTTTGCTGATTAATGGGCTACGTTCCATAGTCTTCATTCCTCCTTAATCCAAAGTAATGACCCATCTGGATACAATTGCATTCACAAGGATGACAATTGCAAAGATGATGACCGAATAGGCCCAGCTTTGGGCACAGGCATAATCCAAACGGCCGATCATATTCTGGTCGATCAACATAACCACAGGATTTGTACTGGAGTTAAAGTAGTCAATGATCGAATAGATCAGGCACAGCAAGATGCTGGGGGTCAGCAGCGGGAAGGTGATCTTCCAGAAGGTTTCCCACTTGGTTGCACCTTCCATCTTAGCAACTTCATACAACTGGCTGGGAATAGCCTGCAAACCGATAATGAAGATAATGATCTGCAAAGACGTACTCCACATCAGGTTGAAGAGGGTGCCGGCGTATACTGTAAATTTCTTTATAAGTGGCGTCAGGATACCAAAACTGGAAATGATCTCCTCCACAAAGCCGCTCATTTCACCGGACATGGTAATGAATGCGTTGCTGGTTTCTGCCATTTCATTGGAGCCGCCCAGTTTTGCAAATGCGTCCAAAATAGGGGCCGCACCAAAAATCATCGGCAGGAACAAGCAAGTACGGAACAGCACACGGCCGGGGAATTTATCCACCAGCAAAACCGCCAAGAAGATACTGATGAACATGATAACCATAATTTCAACCAGCATTCCAAGGGACATGGTAAGCAGATTTTTAATAAATGCCAAGTCATCCTTAAACATATAACGCCAGTTTTCAAAGCCGATTGGCTCCAAAATCAAGCCGTCAGATCCGACGGAAACTCTGTTAAAGGTGTAATTCAGAGATTCCAGCAGAGGCTTCATAAACAGGAAGATAAAGCCAATGATAAACGGAAGGACAAACATCAAACCAGTTCTATCGGTTTTCGTTAATAATGTAAACTTTTTTCTCTTCATCATTTTGCGCCTCCCGGAAGAACGAGGTAATCTCTTGCCCCGACTTCTTCTTCACCATAAGTGTATGCTTCCTCGCCGTAATTTACGATCAATGCACCAGTCTCATAGACTGTCAAGGTTACATCCTCAGTCAGCATTTCGTGGCGAACGATTTCCTGACCTGCAAACTGTGCCGTAGCCTTCTGCATTTCCAAGTATTCCTCAACGATAACATCTTTCCAGAAGTTATAGGAGTAGGAAACCATGGTGTTATAATCTGTACCTACCAACTCAGAGACATCGCCGTAAATCAGGTTGAATTTCAGGCTGCTGCCGGTTTCCAATGCCTTCAGGAAGGAGTACTCATAGTCAACGGTGGTATTGATACCGTTGGCAGTCAGCACAGTGTTGCCCTGGAATACCAACTGATAGAACGGAACTGTTCTGTCCTGCATATCATAGTTACTATGGCTGTCAGCCAAGTCGGTAATGATATCTGCATAGGCAGTGGTGTAAGCGTTACCACCGTGAACCATCAGCAGGTCGGCGTTTTCACGCACATTCTTCATAGCCTGATTCCAATGCTTCAGAACACTGTTTCTGGACAGGTAGTATTCTTCGTCATAGTTGGAATACAAAACCTTACCCACACGGTTCAGGGCAATGTTATTAACACCGTATCCGCTGGCGGACTTTGCAAAGTCCGTTGCTACATTCACAACCGTCTCAGGACGGAGCAAGTGCCAACGGGAATCAGCAATCTGCGTACCCTTATCCAGATCATACTTGTACTGGAATGCATACTGATCAAAGAAGGACTTGACGCTGTCGCCATTTTCAGTCAGGCCGTTGCCGTTTTCATAAATATCAACGGGGTTGGTCTCCAGGAACAACAGAACGCCTTCCTGCTCCAGATATTCTATCATGGCCTTGAATTCCTTCTTGGAACCAAGGACAGACTCGTTAGATACCTTATTATATACCTTATTATTCAGACCGCTATCCAAAGCGCCGATGTAGTTAATGACGAGATTCTCCACGCCCTGCGCCTTCAGTTCCTTAACGATCTCACAAACCTGATTGTAGGTGGTCATAGCGGTAACGACCGGTCTCTTGACGCCCATCACATATTTCTTAATGCTGACGGCACCAACCAGATCCAGCACCATGTACTTCTCATCTGCCAGTTCAGAATCGTGAAGTTTGTTCTCGGACTTCAGATAATTCCGGTAGGTCTCACTCATGCCGGTGTAATTTGCCTTATCGCCATCCATAAAGAAGTAGCGAACAGAATAATTTTCACCTTCCAGCAGGTCCTCGGTATAATCGATAGTGTAACTTGCCTTATAGGTCTTATCGTTACCTCTTTCGAACATCAGATCATACTCTC
The DNA here is from genome assembly GCA_045538595.1 of Faecousia sp. Taxonomy (GTDB): domain Bacteria; phylum Bacillota; class Clostridia; order Oscillospirales; family Oscillospiraceae; genus Faecousia. The sequence continues at coordinate 29,380 of JAZSRS010000007.1, forward strand.
TGAGCACTGCGCTGGGATAGATGTGGTTATAATTGCTATCCTTCTTGCTGGTGGTTGCAGAAATTGTACTGCAGGCTTCACCATTGGTGATAACACCCAGGAAAGCATGGTCGTTGCACTTAGCACCGAACACAGGCAAGGCAATATCCTCACGGATGCTAACCTCTTCTGTCTTTTCAATGGTCGGGTTTACACCGTATACCGGCGCGTCATAGGACTGCTTACTCTGTCTTTCGTTGTTAAAGTCGATCATAGAGCCAGCACCGTCCGGGATCAGCAGGTAGCCATCGTCATTCAATCCGCCGGATCCGAAGAAAGGCAGCAAAGAAATTCTCTCTACTAGGAAGGGGTTCTTGCCAACGCCTTTGATCTCACTGGTAATGACCTCTGCTTTGAAACCATCTTCACACAGAGTGTACTGCACAGGAATATAAACATTGGCCACAGGGAAACCGAATGTGAACTTCACGCCGTTTTCGATTCGTTCGCTTTCCATTCTACCCTTTTTGATACTACCGCCGTAGTTATCGAATTCCACGAACACGCCTTCTTCCACATTCAGGAAGTTGACATGGATCTGGCTGGCCAATCTGGACACAATGGTCGCAACCTTGTCGTCCGCCCTGTCCTGAGGATTGGAATACCAGACCATTCCGGAATCCTTCTCAGTAATTTGGATCTCTGCGGTGGTAAAATCGGCAGACATAATGAATTTTTCATTTTCTGCCACTTGCTGGAAGCCGGGTTCGCCGTAATCATACTTGGAAGTGGCCTTAATAGCAGTCTTATCCTTGCTCGTATCCTTGGCGGCTTCCCTTTCCAAGTCGGACTGATGGATGCCGAATGCGGCCCAAGCGATCAATCCAACAATCACAACGGTCAGGGTAATGCTGATCACGCGCATGATTGTTTCTTTCTTTTTATGGATCCATCGCTTCCATTTAAAAAACTTTTCTTTTATGTTCATTGTATTCTCCATTCCATGCTATCGCTTAATATCTGAGTTCGAACGAGACTGTTGCAATGAAATAATACAACTGTTCAAACAGAATCAGCAGCATTAATGCAATAAAGAACATGATGATCAAGCAAACGATCGTCAATATGATAGCCCAAATTGTCTTTACAAAAGAATACTCGTGAATCTCCTGCAGACCGCTGAACGCAATCATTGCACCCCAAAGTTCTGCTACAATTACAGCATAGGTTAGGAAGGTCTCTTCAGTACCGACCAAGACCCAGCTGAGAATAATGGTGATAAAACGAACAATGATATAGGGAACAAGGGCATTTGCCGCTACTACACATATATCCTTCAACTTACCTTTTCCTTCCATCAAAGTGCAGATACACCAGTTGGAAAGACATACCATTACAAAAACCATAACGGTAACAAGGGATGTCCGAAGTAAACTCAAGTCTTCCAAATCAAAATCGTTCATATCAAAGCCCATTGCTGCCCGATAGAACAATTCCACAAAGAGCCACAACGCTACTGTAATCAGCACCACGGTTGTGGAACCTTTTTTATTTGCCTTAAGTTCCAAGAAACCGTCTCTCGGATGCCGGCAAATATAAAAAGGATACAAGTAGGGGCTCATTGTATCAAATCCTGTACGCTTCATACTTTTTCCCCCTCTACTTCTTTCTGATTTTTCTTCTGATACGCCAGAAAATGGCGTAACCTAAGTCAATGATCTGCTCATAGGCCAGTATAGCAACCAGAACAATAATCACCACAGCGGCCACCAGCGCAAAGTTCTCACGCAGGATCTGATCACGGAGTAGACCCTTGGCTTCGCCATAGCCTTCCTGATCTTTGCCCAGTTCAAAATATTCCATTGCCTTTTTGTACTCGCCCATGCTGATATATGCCTTACCCAGACCGGCATAGGCCTGTGTATAGTTAGCGTTCATTCTCAGAACTTCCATCCAGGGCTCAATGGATTCCTGGTAAAGGCCTTCATTATACAGGTAGTTAGCGGAACGAATCATTTTGCCGTAGAATGTTTGCTCCATAACGGTAATGGTCTTCTTGCCTGCGTCCAGCACCAATAGGTTGTTCTGACTGTCGGATTCCAAAGAAATAGGCTGCGTGAACAAGCCTTCCTGATAACCCAAACCACCAAACACTGCCAACAGGTTACATCCCTCGTCGTACTGGAAGATACGGCCGGTGGTAATCTCAACGATAGTCACCGCGCCTTCGTTATCCACAGTAATGTCTGTCAAAGCCATATTGGGGATCTTTCTTGCGTAGGACAAAGCGAACATATCAATGGGCTCGGGGAATACGTTGGCACCCAGCGCATTTAATTTGGAAACAGAAGACTCATTGGAGTCAATTACGGGAGAGACAACATAAACAAATCTATCCTCGGACCAGAACATATTGTTAAATTCCACAGGCTGGAAACTAACTGCAGACTGGGCGTTGGCCGCTTTGGAAAGAATACTACGCCAGAACAGTTCCATCCGCATTTTTGCAGTCATGGCCAATCTGTTGGTACCGTAGAAACCCAGGAAGTTGTTGCTGCTGTCCACCAGCAATGCGCCGGTATTGATATTGGCAGATGTAATGTACATAATGCCCATATTATCCACGATGATCTTTTTGGGCTTATAAGCAATGGCAGGATCCAGCAATTCGCCTTCCGGCTTCAGATAGACATTCTTTACATTGCCTTCCAGGTCAGAAACGATCACGCGGTCATTTTCTGTATCTGCAATGTAGAGCATCTGGTTGGATTCCCGGAAGAACAGACCCTGAGCGCCTTCCGCAAGGGTGAGCACCTCTTCCTTATATTTGAATTCGCTCAGTTCCTTGACGCACTTGTAATTCTCATCCAGGATCAGAATTCGGCAATTGCCAGAGTCCAAGACATAAACATGGTCATTATCGCCCACGAAAATGTCTCTGGGGTTATTTAACTGTGTGGTACCCATTACGGCTTCATCCACAATGATCTTAACCTGATAGGCATTGGTAGAAGGTACCGGCTGATAGGTTACATCATCCTCATAAGTATAGGTTCTGTCAGGCTGGGCTGCAAAAACCGTTACAACAGAGGAGGTCAGCACAAGTAGGATCGCCAACATCAGGCATATTACTTTTTTACTCATGTAAACACCTCACTTCAAAGTCATTTGGCGTCTTAATCCTTAATGCCGGAGTGTGCCATGGTCTGGAGCATCTTGCTCTGGGTCAGAACAAAGGACACAATCGGAGGAATCATCAACAGTACCGCTGCTGCTGCAGATGCACCGGAACGGGCAATACCGCCGGCACTGATCTGGCTCAGTGCAGTGGGAAGCAGTTTGAACTCTTCCTTGAAGATGACACCGGCAGAACCGGTATTCCAAATGCTTGTAAAGGACAATACCATAACGGTCATCCATGCAGGCTTCACGTTGGGCATAACCACTCTCAGGAAAATCACAAAGTCGTTTGCGCCATCCAACTTGGCTGCGTCCAGCAGAGAGTCAGGAATCTGTAGCATAAACTGACGCATCAGGAACATATGCAGAGTAGATGCCAATGTGGGCAGGATCAGAACCCAATAGGTATTGATCAGGTGCAATTTTGCCTTAATAATGTAGGAAGGCAATGCGGTAACACCACCGGAGAACAGCAGGGTCAGCATAATCAGTTTCCACAGTGCTTCTCTGCCGGGGAATTTCTTCTTAGCAAAGGGATATGCCGCCATAGCGCCGATCATAACACTAACTGTAGTGCTGACCAAACTAACGAAAATACTGTTAAACAGGTATCTGCTGAAGGGAACCGTCAGGTCAGACACCAACTGGAACAGTTGAGAATAGTTGTTCCATGTGGGGTTTACTGCGTAGAATCTCGGAGGGAAGATGAACAGTTCTTCTACCGGCTTGAAGGACTGGACGATGTTGTAGTACAGGGGCAAACCCATAAACACACCAACGACCACCAGCATCAAAAAGATGGAAAAGTTGCCGAAATGAGAGCGGTTTAGTTGTTTATGTAAGCGAAATCTTTTCATATACGCTCTCCTTCCTTAGTCATCTACCAGTAACTTATTGATGACCTTATTCACGATCAGCATTACCATTAGCAAAACAGTACTGATCGCACAGGCGTAGCCCAATTCAAATCGAACGCCGCCGTAGTCATCAATATGGTTAATAATTGTATGTGTTGCGTAATCAACAGAGGGGTTTCCGCACAATGCTGCCGGCACAGCGCCAACTGCAAAGGAACTGGAAATCTGCATAACAGCACCGAACAGCAACTGGGGCTTCATCTGGGGCAGGGTCAGGAACCAGATCTCCTGGAATCTGTTGTGAACGCCGTCGATGGCGCCGGCTTCATACAATGTGGTATCCACTGTCTTAAAGCCTGCAACGAAGGACAGGAAACTGGTACCCAAACTGAGCCACAACTGTACCACGATACAGCAAATCAGCATATAGTCTGTATCCATCAGCCACAGAATCGGCTCGTCAATGATGCCGATCTTCAACAGAACACCGTTCAGCACACCGTAACGGTCACTGCTGAGGATATAGGTCCAAATAAAGTAGACGCTACCTGCAATAGAAGGAGCATAGAAAACCAATGTCATAAATGCACGGATCTTGTTGGGCAATTCATTAATGAACCATGCAAAGATGAAACAGGCAATGTAGCCCACAGGACCTGTAATAAATGCCATAATCATGGTATTTCTGATTGCAATGATGAACACATCATCATTCAGAAACAGGGTTTTATAGTTGTCAAAACCAACCCAGTTGGGGGTCTGCAACATATTAAAATCTGTAAAACTCAAGGCGATTGCGGCCATAACCGGCAACACCGTGAAGATAAAAAACGCAATCAGAAACGGCGCTATCATAAAATAACTTGTGCGTTCAATCTGCATCTGTTTGAACGATGCAGCCAACCGATAAGGTTTCTTCATACGACTCATCCCTTTCTTCTTTTTTTAGACAATCTAGTTATTCAAATAGAATTCGTTTCTCTTACGGGTAATTTCTTCATTGATCTTGATTGTCCATTCGGTTAGTATCTCACGGGCGTTCTCGCCATTATCGATAACACCACGGACAGAGTTGTTAATACCTCTGGTTACATAGTAGTTACCGGGAACGATGGGGATAAACTCCAGATTTTCGAACTGATCTTCCAAAATGGCCAGTTCCTTGGCTGTCCAGCCTTGAGAACGAAGAGTGGTGAGATTAGCAGTGTTGTATCTTGCGGAGATACCCAGCGCAGCTTCCAGGTCATTGGCGTATCTGGACTGTGCCTCTGCATCGGACCACCACTTGATGAATTCCCATGCGTAATCGTAGTTCTTTGCTTCACTGAGCATAATCGCGCCGGTGCCGGTATTATCCATCTGGGTGCGGTCAACCGTGCCGTCTGCCTTCAGAGTGCCGGGAGTGGGGTAAATATCCCACAAGCCACTGATTTCAGGGGCGGTATACTTCAGTGTTGTGTAAATAGTGTATGTAGTGATACCGATGGGCATTTCACCGGTTCTGAAACGGTTTGTAAAGTCGTAAGACTGGGGGAAACCGTACTTAGTAAAGAACTCTGTATGTTGGATCAGTGCCTCAACTGCCACATCCTCATCCAGACAGACAGCAGTCATATCTTCATTGAAATAGGAGCCGCCGTTCTGGTACAGCAGGTTTGCGAAACTTGCTGCAGAACCCAAGGACATATTGTAACGCTGCAGCACTTGGGCCACGTCGTACATATCATCCCAAGTCTGGGGAACTTCTAGACCCATACTGTCAAAGATGTCTGTTCTGACGAACATAACCATACAACCGTGGGTATTAGGCATACCGTAGTACTTACCTTCCAGCATAAAGGGGATCTCAGAACCGTCTACATACTGGTCTAGAATTTCATGATAACCGTCGAACTGGGACAGGTCTACTGCTGCGCCGCGGAGTGCCAGGTTCACAACGGTATCGGATACCACATTCAGCATAACATCCGGGCCGGAATCTGCGGCTAGCGCATCCACGATGGAGCCTTGCGACAGTTCCAGATTGACCTCAATGCCGGTTCTAGGCGTAAATTCGTCAGTGATCATGTTCTTCAGGATCTCATACTGGTCAATACCGGAGTTAATCCATACTCGAACAGACTTCTCGCCCTTATCTACTTCCTTATTCTTAAAGGAAGCCAAGAAACTCTTAACCTGATATACGATCCACTGCCATGCGTTCATCTTGGTCTTGGGCATATTGGCATCGGAAGACATCAGCGCAATATAGTCGATATCCAATGCCTGCTCCTGATAGGCAGAGAGTTTTGCGCTCAATCCGTTAATATCGTTCTTAAAGGTAGTCAATCTGTCCTTATAGGTCAGGTCGACGATATTTTCACCGTAACTCTGCAGGTTATAGGCAACGTCTTCAATAAAGGCGTTTTCTGCGCCTTTCTTACCAACAATGGCTTCCAAGCGCTTGGATTCTGCGAACAGCAGATCTGCATTGGCCTGGAAGTTATCAGCCAGGTCAGGAATCAGTTTTTCCAGATAGTAGTCTCTGTAGGGGTCGGGATCAATACTGGTGATCATAATGATGGACAGGTACATCTCATTCAGGTTGGTAACAACCGCCTGCAACACACCCATGGTATCGGTCAGATCGCCAACCACATTCTCCATCGTAATTTCGTGCTCACCCTCAGTCAAGTAAATGCTGTATGCACCAGCATCACCGCCAAGCACCATATTCTCCCACTGGGAAGTGTAGTTGAAGCGGATCGCATTCAATTCTGCGAAGGGAACAACGCCATCGACATAAATCTTTCTGGAACTGAACAAACCGTCCAGATAACCTTGTCTATATTTCAAACCAATGTTATAAAAGCCGTCTTCCGGCACATCGACCTTCCATGTGATCCACTGACCAGGCTGCTTCCACTGGCCGCCGCCACCGTAATTGATTTTAACATTATCGTAAGAGAACGGCTGAGTCAAGGGGCTACTCTTATCGGCAGCAGGCCACAGTGTAGAGTGAGACTGCAGCAGATAATCTTCTGCCTGGTACAGTTTCAGAACATTTTCAACTTCCTTGTATCCCTTTTGCTGATTCAGGGAGATATAGTCCTGATAGGACATCAGGTAAGCCTCCTGCTTCAGGGTAACGCCCTGCAGCAGCAAGGGAGTACCGTCAAAACTGAAGGCCAGTTCATGTTTGCCGGCTTCCAGATAGAAGCGCAGAGTGCCGTAAACACCGGTCTGGTCTACCAGTAGTTGCTTTCTCCACTCAGGTACCTGATAGGCCTGGGGACGGAGGTCGTCGCCCTTTTCGTCAGTTGTGATGGGCTCGTTCTTGAATACACGGCTCAGAACGCAACTGTTTGCCTCAGTGAAGGGCAGTTCGCCATCAATGGCCAATGCAAACAGGTACTGGCTGTTACTCTCTGCCAAAGGGAAGTAATCCAGTTCGATGCAGTACAGGCCGGCTTCGGGAATCTCAACGGTGAAGATCACCTGTTCGCCCTTGGCGCGGATATTCACGCCCTTTGCAGAGCCTTCCAGATTTTCATACAGGGCTGTACCGGACGGTTCATTTCTGCTCTCCGGCTCAACCACCTTAAAATCAGTAACATCCAGCGCAATCTCTATATCAGGCTTGGCTGCGTCCAAATGCTTCTGCATGTAGTGATAGTATGTATTGGCGCCTTGGTGAGCATTGGGATCGTAGGTCCAGTCTCCGTCGGAATTCTGGCCGTCCGCTGCGCCCACAGTCATCATGCCCATAGTGGAGCACATGAGACTTGCCACCAGCAAAACAACTATCCATCTTCTCATCTTCTGCATCATTTCGTTTCTTCACTCCTATTAAAATTTCTGCATGGAAAAGAGAGTACCACACGAGTTCTGGCAACGGAATCCTCTGATGTTTCATCGGATCCTACATTGCTGACACTCACACCGTATTTCTTTCCATATATCAGTTTGATTCGCTCATTTACATTCCGCAGGCCTACTTTGTTTTCTTCAAAGCCTGCGCCTGTTTTTAATTTATCGTTTAGTTTTCTTAAATCTCCCTGACTAATCACCTGACCGTCATTTTCAACGGAGATATGCAGACATTCCTTTTCGTGATATGCGGATATGGTGATGTTACCGTGATATTTCTGAGGACGCAAACCGTGCTGAATAGCATTCTCAACAATAGGCTGCAGGCACATCTTGATCATATTGCAATCATACAAAGTTTCATCAATATCCCAATGAAACTGAATCGCATCACCGAAACGCATTCGGACGATTTCGATATACAACTTCAGGAAATCCAATTCTTCCTTCAGTGTCACGATCACATCGTCGTTTTCCAAACCGAACCGGTACAGCCGGGCCACCTTCGTCAGCATTTTACTGGTCTTATTGTTTAGGCCCATCTCCTCAACGGCGCTCCATTTGATGGTCTCCAGCGTGTTATACAGGAAGTGGGGATCGATTTGGAATTGCAGCGCCCGGAACTGAGAGTGCCGTAGCGCCCGGACACGGGCCTCCAATTCTTCGGAGACTTCATCTCCTACACCCTCCTCTGCCAGTATGTTGCTGGTGATGTAGAGCATTTCATTAGACTGTTTGGTGGCTTCCCTTTCGTTCCAATGCAATCTGGGATTCTCGATCACATTCATGATTTTCTTAATCGGGCGGTAGGTCACCAGTGTAATTAGGTAAGCCACGATCAGACTGGAGAATATGCCAACCGCCAAAGATGAGATCAAAAAGCCGCGGACCACAGACTGTTCACGCTGATAATCCAGCATCTGGGTGGTAAATGCGTATTTCCAACTCTTATGGGCAGAGGGCATCACAGAGACCACCCGTTTTCCGTGGTCGGCAAACAATTGGGTCTCACCGGATATTGCCTTTGTAATATCGCTTTGGTATTCCGCCTTGACGGCTTCATCCCAGGAATCAAATTGCTTCTCACTACAGTAGGCAATCTGTCCGTTGGCATCCAGCACAAAGAACAGACCTTGCTGGGAGAGTTCCTGACTTTCCAGCAAACTGCGGAGTTCCTGTATCTCCATTTCCAATACAAACAGGCCTGCTCGCTGTCCCGTCGCTGACCAGATAGGCTGGCAGATAAAAATGCTGTTACCGTGGTTTAAAAGCACATAGGGGTAAAACATGGGTTCTTGCTTATGTATATCATACCATTTCCCCTTATCAACACTTTGGGACACATGCGCTACGCCGTGCTCGCCAATGAGCATTTCATTTATGTCGGAGTAAATGCTCATGGAGGTGATAAAATCATCGTACAGTGTTTTTGCCTCCACTGACTGCTTGGCCCGGGCTACATTTTCGTAATATGTACTGTCCAGATCTTCAGCCTGTACAACCGCCTTGACCTCTTCAAGTTGAGACAATTTATTCAAGGTGTCCAGGAAGTTTTCCATGACATTGTCGGTAACTACTGCGTTTTTATGCAGCAGTTCCTCATTCATATCCATAATCCAACCGTTTGCCACGGTAGTGAATTTATCATAATTGATACCGATTACCAGCAGCAGAGGAAGGGTTACCAGCAAAAATACGATCATTGTATTTTTAAGTAACAGTTTATTGAACTTATAGCCCTTGATGTAGGGCCATACAGATCTTTGGTCCTCCATCACAGTAGCACCCTCTGACAATACTCTCTGGGAGAGTAACCGGTGTATTTTTTAAACATAATGGAGAAGTAGGACGGGGTGCTGTAGCCCACCATTCCCGCGATTTCTCCTATCTTATACTGCCCCTCCTTCAAGAGCAGGGCAGATTTTTCGATCCGGATCCGCAGTACGTAATCCGACAGGGTCTCACCCATCTCCTGCTTAAACAGACGGCTTAAATAACCGGGATGAAGCCGGTATTTTTTGCCAAGAGTATCGTGGCCTATATCTTCCGCAATATGTTCCTGCAGGTCTTGGGCGACCCGTTCGATCACGCCGTGCCGGCTCTTATGTCCTCCGGTCTTCAATGCATCGCACAGAATACCAAAATCCTCTATCAGGCAGGCGGCCAAGCCTTCCGGACTGTCAGCCCTGTACAAATGGTCTGCCGTAAATTTCCCACCGGTAATGGACGCAACATCCGTCTTCCGCTTCTGATAGCAGAACGCGGTGGCAGCATAGAGTTCTGCCAAAGCCGTTCGCAACTCTTCCAAGGAGAGATTCTGCCGTTCGGAAACGATTCGGTTCAGCACGCGGGTCAGGGTATCCCGACTGTTCAGATCTAATTCCATAACCAACAATTTATATTCCGGAATTGCCGACGGCTCTGCATCCAAGGGAAGATCTCCATATGCGATAATCTCTTCCGCAGGTGCCTCTCTCTTCTCCTGCTGCAGTTGTTCTCCAATATTGGTGAACACGCCCATCAGTTCGTCCACATCTACAGGCTTTACTAAGTAATGCACCACCTGATACTGGATGGCTTGCTGGGCATAACTGAATTCACTGTGACCGCTGAGGATCACGACCTTGATCTGAGGGTGAATGGTATGTAACTGACGGATCATTTCCAGACCGCTCATTCTGCTCATAAGAATATCGGTCATCACTGCGTCGCAGGGATTGTCCTTCAAATACTCCAACGCATCGCTGCCGTCGCTGAAAGTAGCAACTACCTGAAATCCCATTTTTCCCCAGGGAATGAAACATTCCAAACTATGTCTGATATTGTCTTCGTCTTCCACAATTACCAGTTTGAACACGGTTTCACCTCATCTGTATTTCTCGGGATTTTCCGGCCTCTTTTTCTATTCCAAATTGCGACTTGTCCATAGGTATCCATACTACTACCCAGTATACCTGATCATTATACACCACACCGTTTCAGAATACAAGGTTACGATCAGTACTTTTTTTCATTTTTTTAACTTTTGGGTGCAAAATTTTGACAAGGATTTTCGTCATATTGCACAGTTTTCTTTTTTGTATCAGACAATTATCTTCTGTCTCCACCACGAAAATCCCGAGGAGGTTTTGGCAAAAAATCAGGACGGGAGGATTCCGGCGAGGGATTTTGCTGAACTTCATCAATGTAGCGCTTGGATTGGGTGGTAAACAGGCGGTAATATTCCCCCTGCTGGGCCATTAATTCTTTGTGATTGCCCATCTCCCTCAGGCATCCGTTATCGATCACAAGAATCTTGTCTGCCAGCGTAGCGCTGGAAAGTCTGTGGGATACGAACACAGTGGTTTTATTGTGTCTGAGTTTGTCGAACTGGCTGAATATCTCCTGTTCTGCAATGGCATCCAAAGAGGCAGTAGGCTCGTCGAGAATCAGGATGTCAGAGTCTGCGTAGAACGCCCGGGCGATGGCCAGTTTCTGCCACTGGCCCACAGACAGTTCCGTGCCGCTTTGCTCAAAGATGCGCATCAGCGGCGTATCGTAACCGTCGGGCAATTTCTCTACAAAATCGCTGACTGCGCTCTGACCGGAGGCGTATTCGATGGCCTCCTGGGTGGATTCCTTCCGGAGGTTGCCCAAAGCGATATTCTCCCGTACATTCAAAGCATATCTGCCAAAGTCCTGGAAGATGATACCGAAGGTCTGATACAGGCTTTCCACATCGTACTCCCGCAGGTCTTTTCCGTCCAGCAGAATCTGTCCGGCGGTAGGGTCGTACAAACGGGTCAGCAGTTTGATGAGGGTGGTCTTGCCGGCGCCGTTTAAGCCCACCAAGGCAAGAGTCTCCCCTGCTGAAATGGTGAAACTGATGTCCTTCAGCACATCTTTCTGGATTCCGGGGTAACGGAAACTCACATTCACAAAAGAAATCGTATGGCCGATGCCTTTTTGCACCGGCTGGGGATTGGGTAAAGCGGGGACAATGGTCTGCTTTTCATTCAGGAAGGCGATTAGGTTGTCAATGAACAGCGTGCCCTCATAAATCGAACCGGTGGAGGCGATCAGGGTGCTGACACAGGTAGCCACGGAGGTAATGGCACCGGTATACAATGTGTAGTCACCGATTTGAATTTCCCCGGTAAACACCTGCTTGGCAATGATAATATAAAAAATCAGATTGGTCACACCGGTGACCACTGCGAAAAAAATATGCCACGCGCTTTCGCTGACGATCAGTTTCCGCATACCCTTATAGTAAGCCTTAAAAGCAGAGAAAAACCGCCCGATAAAATCATCCGCCAGCCCGTAAAGCCGAATTTCCTTCACCAAGTCCTTGTCCACCAAAACACCGGAGAAATAATTCATCTGCCGTCGTTCCTTGGAACTGAAACGCATATAGTGGAAGTTCTTTCTGCGGTATGTAAAGTTCACAATGGCAGACGGCACAGAAACCGCCATCACCACAAAGGTGATCCAGGAAAGACCAGGCACAGACAACAGGACGATCAGGAAACTGATCAGTTCGATCACAGAACTGACAACGCCCAATGTCTCTGTGAGAATATGCAGCGGTCTGTGGCCAGCTTCCCGGTTGGCGTTTTCCATTTTCTCGTAGAAAACCGGATTGTCAAAGGATGCCAAGTCCACTTCTTTGGATTTCTCCATAATCTGCCGTTTGACTTCCACCACTACTTTTTCACCGGCGATCCGGTTTAAGGCGCTGCTGACGCTATTGACCACCAAGATTAGCAAGCGGTAAGCAAAAAAAGCGATCAGCAGATACAGAATCCCCGAGGACCAAAACTCGCTCTCCGGCAGACCTCCGTTGGCAACGGCAGTCTGCAAGCCGTTAAGAATACGCTGAGAGATCAGGGAGCCGATCACAGGCGTAACGCCCCGGAACAGCGCCACGAAAGTGAGTAAGACCGGAATCCAGTGGCCGGTATTCCACACCAGTTTCAAAATATAGAAAAACCGCTTAAAAAAGCCTCCGAACAGTTCCGACAAATACCGGGGCAAATCCTTCAGGGATTTGGGCGGCTTTGGTCTTTGGTAATTCGGCTGCATTCTTCCTCTCATTGGCATCATATTATTTTCCTCCAAGATAATCCCAAAAAGGGCATTGCCCTTTGGCAATACCCTTTATCATTTATTCGTTTTCTGTGTCCTCTTTGCCCGCTTTCAGGAACGGGTCAAACATTTTTGCAAACAGTTTGCCGTTAATAAAGGCAACCACGCCCGGCATCAGAAGAATCCACAGCGGGGCGGTACGGACCAGCAGCATAGAGCCCCAGCGCATATATGCCAGGATCACAGGCAGCATATTCAGCACAAAAATGATCACCGTGTACAGGAATTTACGCATAGAAAGAATCGCTGCGTTGATCAGTGTCTGCTTAATGGTATTGAAAAACTGGGCCTGCAGCGGATAGGCGTAAAAGACAACACACAGCAGCCAAATGAACATCACAAAGAAGCACACGCTACTGAACATACCCATAGTATCCTCTGCGCCGGACATAATGATATAATCCGCCAGCAAAACAGCACCAACCACAAGGAAGATCAGATTCATAATGGCGCTCTGCTTAAAATTGCTCTTAAAGGCGCTGAAAAATTCACGGGTAATTTTCAGTTCTTCCTTCCGGGCCATTTTCAGGGTAACATAGTACATAGCCGTAGTAGACGGGCCGATGGTAATAATGGGCAGGCAGCAGACAAACCACAAAAAACTCAGCAACACCAGATCCACGATCCGGGACATTGCCTGCATAAGCGGGCTGTCTATATCAAACAATTTATTCATAGTTCTCTCCCGTGTTCCAAATTTATGTATTTATTTTACAGTATCCACCAGCATAAATCAACAAAATTTTCGTAAACAAAATCGCAGAGCCTTCGACAGGATTCCCTTGTATCCTGTCAGGCTCTGCGATAACCTTAACTATGGCGGACATTCTCCCCGAATGCGACAACCGCCACCCGCCGCTGTAGCACTCCCATACAGCGGCGGTTTTTCTGTTTTATATCACCGGAATCAGCAAGATCCGATCCTCGGCCGGTTCTTCCGTCAACTGATTGGCCTCCATAATTCTTTCCACCGTAGAGCCAGTTTCCTTGGCCACATCCCACATTCTTCGATTCCCCTTGCGGCACAGGATCAGGCTGGGGCGGTTAGGGTCGGGTTTTTCTGCTTCCCCCATCTCCAAGCCCGTCAACATTTCCATGGGATTTCCAGAGGAGACGGTGGCGTTTACCGCCACATCTGCCCGCAGATTCACCACCCCAGCGCCGGCCACGGCTTGGGGTTTCCCTTGGGGCGCAACACCAATGGATACAGGGTTTTCCTGAGCGGTGTTCAGATTCCACTCCCCTTCCCAGCGAGACTGCATAGCGGACAGTTCCCCCTCCGGAGTATAGTAAAGTACTTGGAACTGTCCTGGCAGAGTTTGCTGCACACCTCGCTCTGTCCGGTGTGTCTGGCCGAAATCCGGATAGAACGACACATCTACCACCTGCTGAATATCTGCCTGATGGGACTGCTCTGCGTGAATCACCTGGGCGGTTTGATCCAAAACCGTAGGCAACGCCAAGGATTCCTGGGTCAATGTCAGTTGTCTCACAGGGCTGTAGGCATCCTCTACCAAGGTCAGCACCGAACGGGCCTGCAACAAATACTGGGACAGCACCCCTGCCTTCAGTTGCAAGTTACCTTCTTCGTCCGTCTGCAGATCCAGGCTGGTCACACAGGGATATACGGACACAGTTGTATCCTGATCGTATTCTCCCTCCAAGTCTCCGTACTGAGAAAATGGCAGGTCATAATCCCAACAGTAGGGTCTGCCGTCCTCGCCCTCGTAGAGAATGTGCAAAGCGCCGTTGCCACGGAATACTACCTTGCCTGCCATCACTTTCTGTTCCAGAATTTCCGGCTGCAGGCAGTAGTGGAGGATCTTCTTCAGTTTTGGACCGCTCCGGGCAGACAGTTGTTCCTCCAAGACAAAGGCCTTTTCCCCTGCCTCTTTGGGCAGCATCACCGGGTAAGCAGCGGTCAGGAGTCTCACATCGGTTGGTAATTCTCTGGGAGAGGACACCTGTACTTGGGCATTGATCCACGCCTCGCCGTTGGCACTCAGGTTGGCCCGGACCATCAGTTTTCTATTGGAGGTACTTCTGGCATCTATATTGCGTAGCAGACAGGATACTTGTATTTTTCCCTCCTGCTCACTGTCCGGCAGTTCCCATTTTATAGAAAAAGGCAGCCAAGTTTCGATACTGCAGACACCCTCCCCTTCTTCCGGGGTATACAGCACCCATGCCATCACACCGCAGGACACGGACATGGTATCTGCGTTCCACTCCTTGCCACGCACCACCACCTGTCCCCAAACACCCAAGACATTGCCGATATCCGGCATATCTTCCGGCAGCCGCACTTCCGCCGTCTGTTCCCGACTGCGGATATTTTGGACGACTTTTTGTAAATATGCCACTGGAATCTTTTCAAATTGCACTTCCACGCAAATCACTCCTTATGGAACTTCTGATACCAAAGCATATTCTGCAGAGGACAAGTTTATGACAACTATTTTCTGCGGCATATAGCAAAGCCTGAAAAGATAGCCAAAAGGCCCACAAGATGACAAAACAGGCCGCTTTCCAACCATGTTCCCACCAGTACACCGATGCCAAACGCCAGCACCATATATCCCCAAAGTTGATTCCGCCGACACATAAAAAACACCCCCTGCAGGATTCTATGCAGGGGGTGTATGGGTTTATCCGCCAAGATAGGCTTTTTGCACCTCGGGACTGTGCATCAGTTCGTCGCCGGTGCCGCTTAATGTGATCTTACCGGTTTCCAAAACGTAGGCCCGGTCAGCAATCTCCAATGCCTTGCTGGCGTTTTGCTCCACCAACAAGATTGTAGTGCCTGCGGCGTGGAGTTCCTTGATGATGGTGAAGATCTGGTCCACAAGGATCGGTGCCAGACCCATAGACGGCTCGTCCAACATCATCAGTTTCGGCTTACTCATCAGCGCCCGGGACATAGCCAGCATCTGCTGCTCGCCGCCGGAGAGAGTGCCTGCGATCTGCTTGCGGCGCTCTTTCAGCCGGGGGAACAGTTCAAACACCTTCTCCAAGTCCTCTTTGGACACATCCTTTTGGGTAAATGCGCCCATCTCCAAGTTCTCCTGCACGCTCATCTGCAGGAATATCCGCCGGCCCTCCGGCACATGAGCCAAGCCCTGATGCACCAGTTTATGGGCCTCAGTATGGGCAATGTTCTTGCCCATAAAGGTGATAGAGCCGCTGCGGGGGTGCATCAGGCCGGAGACGGTCTTCAGAATAGTACTTTTACCGGCGCCGTTTGCGCCTACCAACGCCACGATCTCACCTTCGCCAACGGTAAAGGAGACGCCCTTTACTGCGTGAATTGCGCCGTAGTATACGTGCATATCCTCAATTTTCAGCATCGGTCTTCTCCTCCTTCTTTCCAAGGTAAGCCTCGATAACCGCAGGATTTGCCTTGACCTGTTCCGGTGTACCCTTGGCAATGATCCGGCCATAGTTCACCACCACGATACCTTCGCACACATTCATAACCAAGTTCATATCGTGTTCGATCAGGAAGATGGCGATTTGGAAGGTATCACGGATTCTGCGAATCTGGTGCATCAGTTCTGCAGTCTCGCTGGGGTTCATACCGGCAGCAGGTTCGTCCAGCAGAATGATGGAGGGGTCGGTAGCCAATGCGCGGACGATCTCCAGACGGCGCTGCACGCCATAAGGCAGGCTGCCTGCCTTGGTATAGGCCACATCTGCAAGACCCATAAAGTCCAGCAGTTCCATCGCCTTTTGGTTCGCTGCTTTTTCTGCCTTAAAGTAGGACGGCAGACGGAGCACAGAGGCCAGGAAGGAACACTTGATGGAGTTGTGCATACCCACCTTTACATTGTCCAATGCGGTCATATCGTCAAAGAGACGAATGTTCTGGAATGTTCTGGCGATACCCATTTTATTGACCTTTGCGGTGGTCATACCCTTAGTGTCGATTCCGTTTAGCAACACAGAGCCACGGGTAGGCTGGTACACAGAAGTCAGCAGGTTAAAGATAGTGGTTTTACCGGCGCCGTTAGGGCCGATCAGGCCGGAGATCTCAGTGGGGCCGATGGTCATATTAAAGCCGTCCACCGCGGTCAGACCGCCGAAGTCGATACCTAAGTTTCGAACATCTAAAACAGGCGGCTTATCCATATCCTGCTCACGGAGCAAGTTGGTACTGGTAACCTCCACCATTTTACGGGAGTACTCATTCATCGGAAGCCACCTCCTTCTTGCCCAGTAGCCGGAGCACTTTTGTTTTTACTTTCATCTTGAGGGCTGCAATACTCATCTTCAGTTTGGGAGACCAAGTACACAGCATCACCACGATCAGCACCACGGCGTAGAGAATCATACGCAAGTCATCCAGGCCGCGGAGCGCCTCCGGCAGCACATACAGAACAGTGGCGGAGATGACAGAGCCAAGGATATTACCCATACCGCCCAGCACCACAAACACCAAGATGTTAATAGAACTGTTGAAGTTAAACTTGGTGGCATTCATAGAGGAGAAGTTCAGGCCGAACAACGCGCCTGCCATACCTGCCAAAAATGCAGACACCACAAAGGCTTTCATACGGAAAGCAGTCACATTGATACCCACGGATTCCGCAGCGATCCGGTTATCCCGCACTGCCTTGATGGCACGGCCTTCCTTGGAATTGATCAGGTTCAACACTACGAACAATGTGATGAGGATCAGCACGAAACCGGCGGGGAATGTGGCGATCTTGGTAATGCCGGTGGCGCCCACAGGGCCGTCAATGATCATCTTGCCGCCCTCTTTCAGGGTAAATGCACCCACCCGGAAGGCCATATGGAAACCTTCGGAATCTACGCCGGCATAGAGGTTACTGAAGATATTCTTCAAAATTTCGCCGCAAGCCAGGGTAACAATGGCCAGATAGTCGCCCCGCAAACGCAGAGCGGGAATGCCGATCACCACGCCGAAGATGCCTGCCAGCACACCGCCAACCAGAATAGCGATGGCAAGCCGCAACATCGGATCAGGAATGGTAGATTGCAGGAGTGTGGCGGTGATAATACCGCTGAACGCGCCTACGCCCATAAATCCGGCGTGACCCAAACTCAGTTCACCGCAGATACCTACCAGCAAGTTCAGGGAAACAGCCATAACGATATACACGCAGACGGGAACCAAATATCCTTTTACTGCGCTGCCCAGCATACCAAGGGAGGACAGGATCTGCATCACCACAAAGCCGACGGTTACCAGCAGGTAGATAGAAAGGTTCTTTCGGAAGGTCTTGTCTTGCAACATTTTTTTCATGGCAACCACCTCACACCTTCTCCTGGACCTGCTTGCCCATCAAACCGGTGGGCTTTACAAGCAAGATCAAAATCAGGACGCCAAATACGATTGCGTCGCTGAAGTCCGTGGAAATATACTTCTTGCTGAAGGTCTCAATGATACCCAGCAGCACACCGCCCAACATTGCGCCGGGCATAGAGCCGATACCGCCCAACACCGCTGCAGTAAAGGCACGGATACCGGGCATAGAGCCGGTGGTAGGCTGCAATGCAGGAACAGTGGAGCAAAGCAACACGCCTGCTACTGCTGCCAAAGCAGAGCCAATGGCAAAGGTGGTAGAAATGGTGCGGTTCACATTGATGCCCATCAGTTGGGCGGCGTCTCTGTCCTCAGACACGGCACGCATCGCCTTGCCGGTACGGGTCTTGCCAGTATAAAGTGTCAGACCGATCATAACCAATGCAGAAACCGCTACTGTCAGGATCACTTCGCCGGTAATGACCAGTCGGCCGCCAGCGATCATAATGGGGCTCATCGTCACCACGCTGGTGAAATTTTTGGGAGCAGTGCCCCAGATCAATTGGGCAGCATTCTGCAGGAAGTAACTGACGCCGATGGCGGTGATCAGAACCGCCAGGCTGGGTGTGCCGCGAAGGGGTCTGTAAGCCAGACCTTCGATCAGGATACCCAAAACCGTACACACCAGCATAGCAACCAGAATTGCCACGACAGAAGGCAGTCCCAAGTAACTGGTTACGCAGAATGATATGTACGCGCCGACCATAATGACATCACCGTGGGCAAAGTTCAACATTTTGGCAATGCCGTAAACCAGTGTATAGCCCAAGGCGATGATGGCATAGACAGCGCCGATACTGATACCGTTTATGAGATATTGCAGTATTTCCATAACAAAGCCTCTCTTTCTCAACAGTCTATGGCAACAACCGGTTTCCGGTCGCTCCCATAGACTGCCGAAGGATACGGAGGAATGGGAGGGTCTCCCCTCCCATTCCAAAACCATTATTTCATATCAACATACTTACCGTTTTCGATCTTCACGGCAGCGGGAACCTTGGAGATCATACCACTAGCATCCCAAGTCATATCGGTGCCGGTCATACCGGTGAACTTGTAAGTCTTGAAGTACTCCTGCAGTTTGGTGCAAACTTCAGAAGCGGGAGTGGTGCCGTCGATCTCAAGAGCAACGCAGGCATTGTAGAGGGAGTAGATCACATCGTAACCGTCAGCGGCAAACTGATTGGGAGTCTCGCCGTTGTTGGCAGCCTTATACTTCTCTACGAAGGACTTGGTGTTCTCTGCATCGGGGTTGAAGGGAGTCATCAGAACCAAACCTTCTGCCAAGGACTTGTCGAAACCTTCGATGGTCAGCACGCCGTCCATACCGTCACAGCCGAAGAAAGTAGGCTTGTAGCCGATCTTGTTAGCACTGTTCAGCACCAGAGTGGCCTCTGTTGCGTAGAAAGGCAGGAATACGAAGTCGCATTCTGCATCCTTACACTGGTTGACCTGAGTGGTCAGGTCGCTCTTGTTCGCCTCGGTGAAGGAGGTTTCCACAACGATGTTCAGGTTCAGTTCGGCAGCCTTGTCCTTGAAGCCCTTCATCAGGCCCTTGGAGTAGTCATCGGAGTTGTCGTAGATGATGCCGATCTTGGTACCCAAATTCTTCTCTGCTACCAACTCAGCGGCGCTGGCGCCTTGGTTGGGGTCGGTAAAGCACATCTGGAAAATATTATTACCGGTGAGAGCAATCTTATCGGAAGATCCGGAGGGGGTCATCATGAACATATTGTCTTCCACGGTGGTGGGAGCAATTGCCAGACAGGGAGATGTTGTTACTGCGCCGGCAAAGATCTGCATACCCCAGTCCTTCAGGCTGTTATAAGCATTCAGGGCCTTTTCGCCGTCGTGCTCATCATCCTGAGACTTGAAAGCGATCTGCAGACCGCCCTTGGCGTTGATCTCCTCAACGGCGATCTTCATACCGGCTTCTACTGCAACACCGTAAACCGCTGCGCCGCCGGTCAGAGGACCGGACATACCGATCTTAATGGTGTTAGGATCTGTTTCTTCTTTCTTGCCGCAGCCGGCAAACATTGCCAGAACCATAATGGCGGCCAATCCAAAAGCCAATAACTTTTTCATATTCTTTTCCTCCTGATCAACATTTTTTAATTTTAGGTTCATACAAAAAAGATGTGCTTATTGTATCTCTCAGACGAACATTTGTCAATCACAAAAATACAAATAATTGGATTCTATTTGCAATTTTTTGCAAAATTTACCGTATTCTGTCAGGATATCACCTTTTTGGCTGCCTCCAGCACCTGAGATGCGATGGGAACGCACACGGCTCTGCCGTAACCGGCATCCTCCACGCATACGATGAATGCCAAAGGAAGGTTTTCGTCCTGCACAAAACCTGCCAGCATAGCATTGGGCTTCTTGCCGCCGTCCACTTCGCCGGTACCGGTTTTGGCGCCTACAGTAAGGCCGGGAAAATTTTCCGCGCCGTACTTGACGGCCACATTATTTTGCATATATTCCTGCACCGTCTTGGCCGTCTTGGCAGACAGGATTCGGTCTCCGGAACGAGTCTTTGCGTCATAGGTGCGGTTGTTGTTCACAGAAATTTCTTCCACCAAGTAGGGCTGAGTAACCTTTCCATCATTGGCGATGGCGCTCATAAAGGTCAAAAAAGCGCAGGGATTTACCAAGTCTCTGTGCTGGCCTACGGCGCTCCAAGCCAAGTTGATATCCTCACCGCCCAGGATTTCAAAATTACCTTTTACTGTGGTGATACCGTCAAAGGAAATGGCCTGGGTGATGCCAAATTTCTCCACATAACTCCGGTAAGTTTCCTCTCCCATTTGCAGAGCAATTTGGGCAAAGGCGCAGTTGCAGGAGTTGCAGAACGCCTGCTTCAAGGTCTGCTCCCAATGGGGATCTTCACAGGTCACTTCCTGATCGCCTACTTTCAAACTGCCGGTACAAGCAAAGGTCTGCCCTGCGATGGCAGGGTCATGTTCCAGTGCCGCAGCCAAGGTAACGATCTTGAAAATCGAGCCGGGAATATAGGCCGACTGGAGAAAGCGGTTTACATAAAGTCCCTCATACTGGGAATCTCCCTCGGTAAACTGAGGTACATTATCCGGGTCATAGGTGGGGGTGGTCACCGCGCAGAGCAGTTGACCGGTTTTGTAATTATACACCGCCACAGTACCCTTGTGTTCTCCCATGGCCTCCAATGCCGCCATTTGCATAGTAGACGAAAGCGTCAGTTCCGCCACACCGCCGGTCTGTCCGTAGTTATACACGCCGCTGATCAGATCGTAACCTGCCATTTGCGCGGCATAATACGAAAGGGACGGGGCGCTGATACTACCAAAGCGGTCACCCACCCAATGGACTGTAGACTGCCGTAGGGGCAAAAGATTGGAATACATACGGCCGTCATTTAAGTCCAGCAGCAGAGCGCCTTCCCTGTCTACCACCACGCCGCAGCCGATATTGCCGCCGTTATACACATGGGGAGAGCCAGGGAACACCACCCAGTCATCGGATTTAACCAGGTATTCCACCAAGAAGAACACCACGCCGCCGATCAGCAGGCCAATGATCAAAAACAGAGCCAAAGCCCGGGATGCGATTCTATTCATCCTCCTGGCCTCCCCTCTTATGCAGACGCACCGCAAAACTGGCATTCTGGCGGGTGTCTGCGGCTTTGATGAAGGCAAGCAGTCCCCAAGCGCAGATCATACTGGAGCCGCCGTTAGACAAAAACGGGAATGTCACACCAGTCAGGGGCAGCACATCCACCGTACCCAGCACATTCAGGATCACCTGCACTGTCATAATAGCCGCTGCGGTACAACTGCCGATGGTATAGTAACTGCTGCGGCTCACTGCGGCAGACCGGATCACGAACAGCACAAGGCCTACCACTGCAATCAGCAGGAATAGGACCATCACCAGTCCCCATTCCTCTCCCACGGTGGCGATAACCACATCAGAATCCGCCGCAAATACATTTTTCATCCAGCCCCTGCCTGCGCCCAATCCGAAGAAACCGCCGGATACCAGGCACATAAGTGCGCGAGTTTGCTGATAGCCGCCGTCCAAAGGCATCTCCCAAATATGCCGCCAAGAGGAAAATCTACGCAGAGCGTGAGGCGCAATCCGCAGCGCAAGCACACCGGCAAAGGCCAATGCAGCCACTGCCAATCCGATTGTTCCCACGCTGCCGGAACGCATATAGGCAATGACCAAAAATGCGGCGAAGAAGATCAGCGCTGTACCAAAATCATTCATCAGCGCAAGGCAGCCGCACAGGATGCCGGAATAGGCAATGAACAGGATCAGGTTTCTCTTTTTCATCAGGCGATCCATGGTAGATGCGCCAACAAACACGAAGCAAACCTTACTCAGTTCTGAAAGCTGCAGCGAGAACGAGCCGATTACAAGCCAGTTCTTAGCACCATAGTATTCCTGACCGAACACCAACGTGATCAGTAGGAATCCCAGACCGGCAACCCCTGCAAGGTAACGGATCTTCTTGGCCCGTTCCAAATCCCGCAGGCACCAACCGGATAGCAGAAACACTGCCAATCCCAGCACAATGGCGATCAGTTGCTTGACAGTTTCCTGAGGCACTACCGCCGCTATGGCTGTCATACCCAATGTGCTTAAAAAGAACGCAATGGATTCCACCTCAAAAGAAGTTCTGTGGATACACACATAGAACAGCAACAGCAACCACTGCAACACCATAATGCCTGCAAATCCGATCAGCACGGATTGGGCGGTTTCACTTTTGCCGTTCATCAGGTAAGCAAGGCAGCAAAGGGATTGGAACACGGTGAGTATCAAAACATTGATCAGGCTGGCAAAAAAAGACGAGCCTTTTGTCCGCAATTTGGCCAAGATCTGTTCTTGCTTCTGGGAGATCGGCTCCAGCCGCATATCCACACCACCGATGGTAATTACATCTTTGGGTCCCAGCGCCCATATCTTCACCTTTCTGCCGTTGACCTGAATGCCGTCGGAAGAGTCGGAATCGCTGACAGTCCAACTGCCATCGTCATACCGGGTGAGAACACCGTGGGTACGGGAAACGGTGGGAACATTGATCACAATATCACTGCGTTTGCTGCGGCCAATAGTATTTTCCCAATGGGTGATAGGGAGTTTCGTACCGTCCCGCAGGCACAGCCACGCCCAGATCTCCGGCTCACGCCGGAAGGTCAGCAGCGGCAATAAACACCGAAACAGAAGTATGAATGCCATAATGGGAGCGCCATACCGCAAAATACCTACCAGCACATTGGAATAGGTACTCTGCGCCGTTTGCAATGTATGAAAAAATTGCTCCATATCCACACCTCCTTGTTGTTATTCTTGAAGTTTACGCCTGTTCCATCTGCCGCAACAGAGCGATCTCCTTGGCGTAGTCCGGCAGTTCGTTGGGGGTCTCCAAAATCATCGGCTTTCCCTTTAATTTGGGATGATTGACGATGTTCCGGAATGTCTCCAGTCCCAGACTGCCGCTGCCGATACATTCGTGCCGGTCTTTATGGCTGGCAAAGGGATTTTTGGAATCGTTCAGATGCAATGCCTGCAGCCGGTCCAGGCCTATAATCTCGTCAAATTCTTGTAATACGCCGTCTAAGTCATTTACAATATCGTAGCCGGCGTCGTATACATGGCAAGTGTCCATGCACACACCTACTCTTTCACTGCCCACACCGTCAATAATGGCTTTCAGTTCTTCAAAACGACCGCCTACCTCGCTACCCTTTCCTGCCATCGTCTCCAGCAGCACGGTGACCGGGGCATCTTGTTCCATGGCGTACTGCAGAGCCGCAACGATCTGCCGGATTCCCTCATCCACACCCTGACCCACATGGCTGCCCGGGTGGAAATTATAGAAGTTACCAGGGAGAAATCCCATACGGTATAGATCGTCTTTGAGAATATCCCACGCAAACAGCCGGTCTTTTTCCCTAGCAGTACACAGGTTCATAGTATACGCACCGTGGGCGACCAGTTTGCCAAAACCGTTTTGGCTCAGCAGTTCCATCGCCTCTTCACAGTCGGCAATGTCCAGTTCCTTGGCCCGGGAGCCACGGGGATTGCGGGTAAAGAACGCAAAGGTGTTGGCATCCAGTTTCTTGGCGGTATGTATCATTGCCACATTGCCGTTGGAGGCAGACAGGTGGCAGCCGATATACAACATACATATCCTCTCCTTTGCTCATTACAATACCACAAAACCGGGAAAAATGCAAATCTGTCCTCTTCTGCTTTATCACAGGAGGACAGATTATCTAATTTCTATTTGAATGATTTCGGTGTGTTGATCAAACCGATGATATAATCAGCCGACAGATTATAAAATTGGCATAATTTGACTAAGTCCTCAATTTTTAATTCTGCTCTGCCTGTTTCAATATGATTATATCCCTGTTGCGTCTTATTTAGTAAAGTTCCTATTTGGGCTTGGGTGAAATCACGATCTTCCCGAATGTTACGAATTCTTGTTCTGTAATCCATAATTTGTCCTCCTGTAGCCTTTTTGCCATAGTAACATACTCATATTTTGAGTATTGACATTTACTCAAAGATTGAGTATTATAGGCAAGGGTGCAGGACTTATGACGAGACGATATGCCAATATTTTTATAAGTGCGGTCAGTTTACTTTTCGGCTGTCTGTTGTATGTCCTGTTTCGGGAAAACACATATATTGGAAGACTGTTTTCAGGCATTCCTTGCATTACTCCGCTTCGTATATGGTTTGCACCATTATCCTGTGATTTTCTGATCTTTTACTTTCCGGATTTTCTCTGGGGCGTATCTCTCGGATTTGGATTGCAAGCATTGTTTGCCGCTGGCAAGCTGGAAACTTTGTGTTGCGGGTGCGCTGCTTTTCTCAGCGGATTGGTTTGGGAATGTTTGCAGTTTTGCGGTATTGTTTCAGGAACGGGTGATCTTTGGGATATTGTTTCCTATTTCTGCGCCGCTACAATTTGTGTTACTTTTAATTTAAGGAGAGAGGACAATGAAGAAAAATAAGTGGATTTTAGCAATTTTGTTGATCACGGCGTTTTTTATCTTCACCGCAGGCAGCGGCGAGAGCAGCGGTGAAGGCAGTACATCTGATCAAGTTAGCGATAGTGTAAGCACCACAGGAAAAGGCAATGACACCATCGGTGAATACTCTTTGGTCATCGACAGTTGCCGATTGGCTGAGGATTATGAGGGCAAGGATGTTATCATTGTAAAATACATCTTTACCAATGTAGCAGATGATGATGCCACCTCCTTTACACTTGCCTTTATTGATTCAGCCTATCAAAACGGTGTGGAACTAAATCACGCCTATATTCTAGATGAAAACGCAAACTATGATTCCGATAATCAGAGCAAGGCCATCAAGAAAGGCACATCTCTGGAGGTTGAAGTGGCTTATAAATTGAATGACAGCACCACCGAGGTGGAAGTCGAAGTAGAAGAGTTGTTTAGTTTTAGCGATAACAAACTGGTGAAGAAATTCTCCATTTCCTGACAAATTATTTGTGCCGACCCTTTCCGGTCGGCACTTTTCTATGACATAAACTGCAATTTCCCTCTTGTTTTTTTGCAAGTGTGGGGTTATAATACGGAAAGAATGTTATAGGAGGTCAAATTATGGCTGTAAAAATTGAAAAAAACACCATTATCGGTGATATTCTGGATATCGCACCGCAGGCTGCTCCCCTGTTCTTTGCCATCGGTATGCATTGCCTGGGTTGCCCCTCTGCACGGGGCGAGACCGTTGAGGAAGCCTGCGCCGTTCACGGCATCGACTGCGATCCTTTCCTGGCCCAGTTGAATCACTTCCTGGAAGCCTATGAGGCTGATCAGGCCGCAAAAGCAGAGTAAATAACCGGCTATGCCATCCCGTCTTTGCCGGGGTGGCATATTCTTTATGAGGTGTAGTATGAAGATTCCCCTATCCGGCCGACTGCTGGCCTGTTGCCAATATATCAAGTCCGGAGATCGGATTGCAGACATCGGTTGTGACCACGGTTATCTTGGCATTTATCTGCTGAGAAACGGCATTGCAGATCAGGTGATCGCTGCCGACATCAACGAAGGCCCTTTACAAAACGCCTTACGGAACAGTGAAAAATTCGGCGTACGGGACAAGATGACCTTTTATCTCTCTGACGGCGCTAAGAATATTCCCCGGGATTTTGATGTGTTGGTATGCGCCGGTATGGGCGGAGATACGATGGTATCTATTCTGTCTGCCGCTCCCTGGCTAAAAAATGAGAACTATCGCCTGATTCTCCAATGTCAATCCAAAACCCCCATGTTGCGACAATATCTGTCAGAGACCGGGTGGTATATCCGGCAGGAACAGGTATTGAAAGACGGTAAATTTCTTTATACTGTGATGGAAGTCATTTGGCAGCCCGGTCATACGCTGACGCCCGGAGAGTGTTATTTCCCGCCGGTACTAAAGAAAAATGAATATCTGTCCGCCTACTATCAGTGGGTAATAGGTGGATTGGAGATGATCGTATCCAATCAGAAAGAACTGGCCGACCCCTTTAAGGTAGCGGCTTTGAAAGAACTGCGAAAGAAGGAATATGCATGATCACAGTTGCTGATATTTTAGAATTTATTGAGCGTGTTGCCCCTCCCGCCTATCAAATGAGTTGGGACAACACGGGACTCCTCTGCGGTCGGAAAGATAAAGAAGTCCGGACTGTACTGGTGGCATTGGATCCTTTCACATCTGTCTGTCAGGAAGCGGCGGAATTGGGCGCAGATCTACTGGTTACCCATCACCCCCTAATCTTTCAGCCTCTTACCAGCATTACCGACCAAACCACTGTGGGCAAGGCGGTGATGACTTTGATCGCCAATGATATTGCTGCCATCAACGCCCACACCAATCTGGATTGTGCGCCAGAGGGCGTGAATGACATTCTGGCTCAGCGGTTGGGTCTTAGTGATGTATCTGTAATTGGAAGTGAACATCTGTTGCGAGCAGGGCAGTTTAACAGCACCTTACAGGAATTTTTAAGCCACGTAAAATCCCGTCTTGGTTGTCAAGGTTTGCGATATGTGGACGGCGGAAAGCCGGTCTGTCGCGTGGCGGTGGGCGGCGGCTCCTGCGGCTCTTCCCTGCCGGAGGTAATTGCGGCCGGTTGCGATACATTTGTTACTGCTGATGTGAAATACAACCAATTTTGGGATGCGAAAGAACTGGGCGTGAATCTGATCGATGCCGGTCATTTCCACACGGAAAACCCTGCAACAACCTACTTGACTGAGAAGTTGCAGGCCGCCTTCCCGGAAATAAAGGTTGTTTTATCAAAAAATCACCACGACTGTATGAAATTCTATTGATTTTCCCAGCATATTTTGCTAAAATATACAGGATATTTTACAAGTAACAGGAAGGAAGATTCTTATGTCCGGACATTCCAAATGGCATAATATTCAAAAAACCAAAGGCGCACAGGACGCCAAGCGCGCTGCTGCTTTTACTAAGATTGCAAAGGAACTGATCGTTGCCGTGAAAGAAGGCGGCGGCATCACCGACCCTGCCAACAACTCCCGGCTTGCAACCATTATCACCAAGGCGAAAGCCGCCAATATGCCCAACGACAACATTAAGCGTTGCCTGGAGAAGGCTGCCGGCGCAGGTGGCGGTGACAGTTACGAGACCATTACTTACGAAGGCTATGGCCCCGGCGGCGTTGCCGTGATCGTGGAGACCATGACCGACAACCGCAACCGTACCGCAGGCTCTATGCGTCATCACTTCGACAAGTTCGGCGGCAATTTGGGCGCTTCCGGCTGCGTGGCTTGGAGTTTTGACAGAAAAGGCGTGCTGGTCATTGACAACGAAGATGGCGATTACGACGAAGAAGAAGTGATGATGGACGCAATGGACGCCGGCGCAGATGATTTTGAGGCCGAAGAGGATTGCTTCACCATCTACACCACTCCCGACGATTTCAACACCGTGGTTGCCAAACTGGAAAAGTACACCTTTGTTTCCGCACAGATCGAAATGGTCCCCCAGAACTATCAGAAGTTGGAAAGTGAAGAACAGGCCTCCCAGATGCAGAAACTCATCGACGCCATGGAAGATGACGATGATGTGCAGAACGTGTGGCACAACTGGGAAGAATAAACAAAAATATCGGCGGGCTGCTTTTAGCAGCCTACTTCTTATATTGTAAAAATAACGGGTGTCCTTTGGACACCCGTTGCAGTCTGTCGAAAAAGTCCAGCGAAAGCTGGGCTTTTTCTGCATTTTATGATATAATGGTTCCGGGTGATGAAAAATGTTGGAACGCGGAAAAATGGAACGAGGAATCTTTGAGA
>JAZSRS010000068.1:0-11517 GCA_045538595.1 Faecousia sp.
ACCAACATTGCCGTTTCCGGCGGAATTCCCACAAATCGAAATGCCGGCGCAAGAAAAGAACTAATCGTTTCAATCGCCCCGGAAGCCCGCAGCATAGTCACTGCAGTCATCAGAATTACCAGCGTAGGTACGATGGACAAAAGTAATTTCAATCCATCGGCGGCGCCGGTCAGCAAAAGATCATAACTGTTTTCCTTCTTCCGCAGCGCCAAGGCAGAGGCAATCAATAATATCAGGGGAACGATGTAGTCAACCATGCTTCCACAACTTTCCTAGGATGTAGGCCATAGCCACGCCCAAGCCGGCAGAGCACAGACTGGTGATCCATACCGCCGGCAAAATGTCAAAGGGAGAGGCGCAGCCAAAACTGGAACGCACGGCTGCCACATTGGCGGGAATCAGTTGGATGGACGCGGTGTTCAGTACGACCAGTTTGCAAAGTTCGTCTGTGGCAATACCGTTCCGTCCCTTTGCCATTCGCTGAGCGGCCAGAATGCCCATAGGGGTCGCGGCGTTGCCTAACCCTAAGAAATTGGCACATATGTTGGCGGAAAGGCAGTTCTCCAGATGGGAATCGTCCTTTGTGCTGGGGAAAAGTTTGTGCAGTAACGGACGGAGGATCCGCGCCAGTTTTCCAGTGAGCCCGGCGGATTCCATTAGTTTGCCTGCCCCGGTCCAAAGGCAGATAGACCCGGCAATAGAGATGGCCAGTGTGATACCTGCCTGCGCCCCTTTGGGAATAGCCGCGGATAATGCCCCGCCGTTCCCTGTTGCAGCGGCTGCTAAGATTGAAATGGTTAAAAGTCCTGTCCATATCCAACTCATAATCATAGAAAAATCCTCCCCTTTGCCAAATCCTATGCGGCAGAGGGGAGGGTTATTTTAGTTTTCCAGGGAGGCGTCGTACACAACATTTTTTGGCAGGTTTAGATCAGCGGCTACTTGCTTTACCGCATCTTTGCGGCTAAGACCCTCCGCCATCAGTCTGGCTACATATTGGGCGGCGTCTTCTGTGGTGGCGGTGGCTTCTTTTTCCGGCTCTGCGCCTGCTACTACCAGCACATATTCGCCCTTAGGCGGCTGATTGGTGTAAAGTTCTACCGCGCCTTGCAATGTGGTGCGAATCACTTCTTCGTAGAGTTTTGTCAGTTCCCGACACAAACTGATGGGGCGGTCTCCGCCAAACACAGCGGCCATATCTTCCAAGGTTTTCAACAATTTGTGAGGGGCTTCATAGAAGAGCATAGTCCGTTGTTCTTTGAGAAGCGATTCCAAATGCTCTCGCCGGCTTTTCTTAGCGGTGGAGAGGAAACCTTCAAAACAGAATCTTCCGGTGGCTTGCCCTGAAATGCTCAGCGCGGTAACCAAAGCGCAGGGGCCGGGAATGGCGCTGACGGTAATGCCAGCGGCAACACATTGTTTTACCAGATCTTCACCGGGGTCAGAAATGGCGGGACTTCCGGCATCAGATACCAGCGCGCAGGTTTCTCCTGCTAAGATCCGTTGCACAATGATCTCACCTTTCTGTGCTTTGTTGTGTTCAAAATAACTGATCAGGCTCTTTTTGATACCCAAGTGATTTAATAGTTTAGAGGACACCCGTGTGTCTTCCGCAGCAATAAAATCTGCATTTTCCAGGGTTTCCCGACACCGAATGGAAATGTCGGAAAGATTTCCGATGGGTGTGGGAACCAAATATAACATACCTGCCATAAGGGACCTCCTAAATGTGATAAAGTTTGCAATAAAAGTCCGACGGGCTACCGAAACGGTCTTTCAAGGTGTTTTCCTCAATGATTAGACCGGGTTTTCCGCCCTTGCGGCATTGGAGCAACACAAGGGAAATGGGATCGTCCGGTCTGTGACGGATCAGTTGCAGCCGTTTCGGCTCTAACTGAACAGCGGCAGCGCAGGCGCATAGTTCTGCCAGCCGCTCCGGCTTGTGTACCAAAAAGAAATCACCGCCATACCGAATCGCCCAAGCAGCAGACTGAAACAGACCTTGCAAACTGCAGGCGGTCTCGTGCCGGGCAACCGTGTTGTGGGTACTTTGAGAACCGGGAGGGAAGTAGGGTGGATTGGATACGCAGCAGTCAAAACTGCCCGGGGCAAACAAAGAGGGGACGGATTGCAAGTCTGCACATATACTGGTAAGACGGCCGGCAATGCCGTTGACATCGCTGTTATGAACCGCCATACTGTGGGCATCAAGATTGATCTCCACGCCAGTAACGGTACAGTTGGGATCTGCGGCGCATAGTAATAAACCCAGTGTTCCGCAGCCGGAACCCAGGTCCAGCACCTTGGCCTGGCGGGGCAGCCGCACAAAGCCGCTTAACACCATAGAATCTGTGCTGAGGGGGAACGCCCCTTCACACAGTTCCAATGTGAACCCATTATGTAAAAATTCCATAGTACCCTCCTTAGTGTTGCCTAAGAAAAAAATCAGCTTGCGTACTGGGCATACCCGGCTACGCAAGCTGATAGCAGAATCGGAGAATCAGCCTTCTACGATTGCTTCTGTGGGGCAGTTGGCGGCGCAGGAGCCACAGTCAACGCAGATGTCAGCATCGATCACGAAGATCTCATCGCCCTCAGAGATAGCTTCTACGGGACAGTTGTCAGCGCAGGAGCCGCACTTGACGCAAGCATCAGTAATTTTGTAAGCCATGATTTTCCCTCCATTAAGTATGTTATGTCCATTCCAGAGGAATGCAACTTTATTTTAGCATGGATTTTGCAAAATGCAATCATTTTTTTAAAAAACCGCTGTATATTTTTGAAATCCTGCGGGAAGAATTTCCGGAGGCAGGAGGTACTTATGCGGTATAGCACACAAACGGAGAAGATTTTACTCTCAGCAGCGAAGATCGCCAGGGATTTGGGACACGGCTATGTGGGCAGCGCCCATCTGTTGGTGGCCATGGCAAAGGAAACAGATATTGCCGGATATTTGCTCCATTCTGCCGGTGTAAGTCCGGAGATCACAGAGTCGTTGGCTGCAGTTTTGTATGGCGTGGGAACGCCGGGATTGCCTCTCCCTCAGGGGTTTTCTGCTCAGATGCGACGGATCTTACATTTTGCAGGCCAGGAGGCAGCCTACCAGCATTCCGCTTGGGTAGAGCCGACCCATATCCTGCTATCCATGTTGCGGCAGGAGAAAACGGCTGCAAAGGAATTGCTGATCCTCAGCGGCGTGGATACGGAGGATCTGTTCAGTCAGACAGTGGAGTCCCTTCAATGGCAACAGAGGAAACCGGAGAATAAAAGTAAGGAGGCGGTTACAACGAAATTGCTGGAGCAATTCAGTGAAGATCTGATCCTAAAGGCGGCAACGATGGAGCCGGTAATCGGTCGGGATCAGGAGATTGACACGGTGATTGGCATATTAAGCCGTAAGAACAAAAATAACCCGGCGTTGGTGGGAGAACCGGGCGTGGGCAAAACAGCGATCGCAGAAGGACTTGCCCAACGAATGGCCGCAGGGGCTGTGCCGCCTCAACTAAAAAATAAACGGCTGTATAGCCTGAATATGGCAAATCTTGTTGCCGGTACAAAATATCGTGGAGAATTTGAAGAACGGCTGCGGGATGTGCTGGCAGAGATCCGACGCACAGGAGATGTGATCCTGTTTGTGGACGAAATGCATACCATCGTGGGCGCCGGGGCAGCGGAAGGGGCGATCGACGCAGCAAATATCTTGAAGCCAGCGCTGGGCAGAGGGGAATTGCAAATGCTGGGCGCTACCACTATGACCGAGTATAAGAAATTCATCGAAAAAGACCCGGCGCTGGAACGGCGATTCCGACCGGTAATGGTGGAAGAGCCGGACAGAGAGGCGACCCTTGCCATTTTACACGGCCTAAAACCGGGGTTGGAACGCCACCACCACATCCGGATCTCTGAAGAGGCAATACAGGAGGCGGTGAAACTCTCTGTCCGTTACCTGCCGGATCTTTATTTGCCTGACAAGGCGATCGACCTGCTGGATGAAGGGGCGTCTCACGCCCGTATGGAAGACCTGTACGCAGGTAAAAATACGGAGCGGCAGGAGTTGGAAGAGGAATTGCAGGAGGCGGTGCGGGAAAGCCGGTATGAAAAAGCGGCTCAACTCCGGGACAGAATGCAACGTATGGCAGCCCGCAGCACAGAGGGACGGCGGAGTAAGACCGTAACGGCCGCCGATGTGGCCTGGGCAGTATCGGCCCGGACGGGGATTCCCGTGGGCAGATTGACCGCCAACCGCAAGCAGCGGTTGCTGCAACTGGAATCCATTCTGGAAAAACAGGTGGTGGGACAAAAGGAAGCCATCAGCAAGGTGGCGGAATGTGTGCGCCGTGGCCTTTGCGGTATTCGGGAGGAGACCCGACCGGTGGCCAGCCTGTTGCTTACCGGCCCTACCGGCGTGGGAAAAACAGAACTTTGCCGCGTACTTGCCCAAGAACTGTTTGGCAGCAAAGAGGCTATGATCCGGCTGGATATGACGGAGTTTATGGAAAAGCATACTGTGGCCCGTCTGATCGGTGCCCCTCCCGGTTATGTGGGATATGAAGAGGGTGGCAAACTCACGGAAGCAGTCCGCCGCAGACCTTACTGTTTGGTGCTGCTGGACGAACTGGAAAAGGCCCACCCGGATGTGACTGGCATTCTGTTGCAAATTATGGAAGAGGGTGTGCTTACAGACTCAACCGGTCGTCGGGTCAGTTTCCGCAATGCCATTGTGATTATGACCTCTAATCTGGGAGGAAATATAAAAAGCGATGGACTGGGTTTTCAACCTGCCGGCAGAAAGGAACAAACGGAAGAATCCCTCCACAAACATTTTAACCCCGAGTTCCTGGGACGGCTTGATGCAATCGTACCCTTTGCGCCTTTGGAGCAAAAGGCTATGGAAGAGATTGCGCAAAAATATCTAAATCAATTAAAA
The DNA here is from genome assembly GCA_045538595.1 of Faecousia sp. GTDB lineage: Bacteria > Bacillota > Clostridia > Oscillospirales > Oscillospiraceae > Faecousia. Next base: position 4,928 of record JAZSRS010000068.1, read on the forward strand.
TCCAGAGCAGCGGCTGCGGGAATACAGATTGCATTCCCGAAAGAATTGGCCGCAGATTTGAGCATCAAAGGCAAGCATCAGGGCGGCGCGCGGCAGATCCGCCATTTGGTGCAGCAACAGGTGGAGGGGCCGCTGGCAGTGTTCTTGCTACAATGCTCCCGAAAACCCAGTAAGGTCTATGCAAAACTGGAAGATGACAGGGTCGTTTTCCACTTGTGATTCCAAAATGACCGGTATAAATCATGAAAAATTCTTTGAGAAATTACAAAATGTAACGCTTTCCTCTGTTTTAATAGAACAATCGTTCTAAAATTGCAAAAACCGGTGTTTTTTGCGAAATTTTTTGAAAAATCAGCAAAAAAAGTGTTGATTTTTGAAAAACTATCCTTTATACTATCAGTAAATGGAGCAAAATGGTAGTAAAGTGGAGCAAAATGGAGGAGGTGATCGCAAGTGATCGGAAAATATTCTGCAAAGTTGGACGAGAAAAACCGGCTTTTTGTACCGGCAAAACTCCGGGCAGAATTGGGTGAAGACTTTTATGTCACACTGGGTGTCAATTGCGGTTGCCGTTGCCTGACGGTGTATACCGCAAAGGACTGGAACACATTGAGCGAAAACTATAATATGCTGCCTATCTCCCAGCGTTCTGCAGCCACCAGTTTGATCTTCATGAATGCAACGCAGTGTAATCCCGATAAGCAGTTCCGTTTCGGACTGACCCAGTTCCTGCTGGACTATGCCGGCATCGGTAAAGATGTGATGATCGTCGGCCGGGCAGGGCAGGCGGAGATCTGGGACGCTGCTGAATTTAAGAAGTTTGAGGAAGAGAATCTTACTCCTGAAAAATTGCTGGCATCCCTGGAGGCAATCGGTCTATGAGTGAATTCCACCATATTTCGGTGCTTCTGCAGGAGTGTATTGACGGCCTAGCCATTCGTCCCGACGGTGTATACATCGACGGCACACTGGGAGGCGCAGGGCATTCCTCCCAAATTGTAAAACGCCTCACCACAGGCCGTTTGATCGGCATAGACCGGGACCCGGTTGCCTTAACGGCAGCAGGGGAGCGGCTGGCGGGGTACAAAAACAATGTAACCCTTGTCCATTCCAATTTCTGCGAAATGGCGCAGGTGGTAAAGGACTTGGGTCTTTCCGGTGTGGACGGTATCCTTTTGGATTTGGGTGTTTCCTCTCCCCAGTTGGACGATGGCGCCCGGGGTTTCTCCTATATGGTGGACGCTCCCTTGGATATGCGTATGAACAACAGGGATGCATTGAGCGCCTATCAAGTGGTCAACACTTGGTCTCAAGAAGAATTGAAACGCATTCTGTTCACCTACGGTGAAGAGCGATACGCACCTCTGATCGCAGCGGCTATCTGCCGACGCAGAGAGGTGTCTCCCATCGAAACCACTTTGGAATTGGTGGATGTGATCCGCTCGGCAATGCCTGCCCAGGCACTGCGGGAAAAACAACACCCGGCAAAACGGAGTTTTCAGGCGATCCGCATTGCGGTCAATGACGAACTTGGCTCTGTGGAAAAAGCCATGGCCGCAGCCATTCCGCTTCTGAATCCCGGAGGTAGACTGGCCGTGATCACCTTCCATTCATTGGAAGACAGAATCGTAAAAAATGCCATAGCAGAAGCGGCGAAAGGCTGCACCTGCCCGCCTAATTTTCCGGTGTGCGTGTGCGGAAAGAAACCCCTGGTAAAACTTATCAGCCGCAAGCCCATCGTGGCGTCAAGTGAAGAATTGGAAGTCAATCCCCGCTCCCGAAGCGCAAAACTCCGGATTTGCGAAAAAATATAAACAGAAAGGAGTCGCAGATATGGTACAACGCGTAGATGTTCAGTATGTGCAGTTTTATACCCAAGGCAATACCGCCAAGCGTGTCGTATCCCCTGTGGCCCCTAAATTTGGCACAGTGCCGGTTGCCAAGAAAAAGAAAATCCAGCGCATCTATGTAGACCCTGTTGCGGCATTGGGAATCGTGGTTGCCACCGTTATGCTGATTATGATGGCCGTGGGTATCAGCCAACTCCGCGCTGAGCATAGAAAAACGGCTGAGATGGAGCAGCGAGTTGAGCAGTTACAAATGGAAAATATGGCGTTGCAGGCGCAGTACAACGAAGAATGCGATCTGGAAGCCATTCATAAAACCGCGCTGGCGCTGGGTATGATCCCTCAAGAGGAAGCAGTTCGTATTCCCATTGAGATCGCACTCCCTCCGCAGGAACTTCCCCAAGTAAGCCTGTGGCAGCGGATCGGTACATTTTTAACCGGACTTTTTGCATAAAGAATGACTTGGCCAATACACTTAAATAAGGCTGCGATGGGCGGCGAGGGGTTCCCTTGCTGCCCATTTTTAAGAAAGGTCGGAGTGTAATGGCGAAAGGAACAAAGAAGCGGGAGTATAGTCGCATACGAAAGGATACCGGGCAGCATCGCCGGATTACCATTACGGCGCTGTGTCTGGGTATTTTGGCGTTTATTCCGGTATTTATGCAACTGTATACCCTGATGGTACGGGATTATGACTATTATTCCCGGCTGGCCTTACGCAATCAGACCCGTACCACACGGGTGACTGCGGAACGAGGTGTTATCTACGACCGGAATATGCACATACTTGCCTGCAGTCAAAGTGTAGAGAATGTGTATTTAGATCCCCACGAACTGAAACAGTCCAAAGCGGATATTGCAGATATTTCCAATGTTTTGGGGGATATCCTGGACTTGGATTCCCAATGGGTCTATGAACAGGCGCAGGATACCAAAATGCGATACAAGCAGTTGGCAGCGGGAATCGACACAGAAACGGCTGCCAAAATCCGCGCCTATATCAATGAGCGGAGCATTTCCGGCATCCATTTGGAGCCCAGCACCCAGAGATATTATCCCTACGGCAGTTTAGCCGCCCAGGTGATTGGGTTTACCAATGCATCCAATACCGGCTCTGAGGGCGTGGAGGCGGCCTATAACAGTTACCTGGAAGGGTCTGTGGGTAGCGTAGTTACCACCAAGGGCAATAACGAAATGGATATGCCCTTCTCCTATGAGAATTACATCGCTTCCCGGCAGGGAGACAGTGTGGTGCTGACCTTGGATACCACGGTGCAGGCCTGTTTGGAGAAGCAAATGGAAATTGCCATTGCCAAGTACGATGTGCAAAACGGCGCGTTTGGAATGGTAATGAATGTGAATACCGGTGAGATCTTGGCTATGGCCACACTGGGCAGTTATGACCCCAATCGTTATTTGGAAATATACGACGGGAAAACAGCCGTCGATCTGGAGAAATTGCGGACAGAGTACATGTTGCTACCGGAGGATTCTCAAAGTTATACAGAGGCCAAAAAATCGTACCAAGAGGCCAAGAATGCAGCGCTTTTGAAACAGTGGCGCAATCGGTGTATTTCCGACGGATATGAGCCGGGATCCACCTTTAAGGTGATGACTATGGCGGCTGCCTTGGATTGCGGTGCGATCGATCTAGAGACAAATTTCCACTGCTCCGGTGCAGAGCAGATTCCCGGCCGGGCGCAAAAACTGCATTGTTGGCGATCTACCGGCCACGGGGCACAAAAAACACCCCAAGCCCTGCAAAATTCCTGCAATCTTGCCTTTGCCCATATCGCACTAAAATTGGGCGGCGAGCGGTTTTACGAATATGTGAAAAACTTTGGTATCCTTGAAAAAACAGGATTTGACTTGGCAGGGGAGAGCAAGGGCGTATTCTTCGATAGAGAATTGGTCACAAACACGGATAAATGGGGAACTGCCTCTCTTACATCCGGCTCTTTTGGACAGACATTCAAACTCACGCCCCTGCAACTGGTCAGAGGGATCTCTGCGGTGGTAAACGGCGGGTACCTTATGGAGCCGTATATTGTATCGCAGGTGATGGACGCAGACGGCAATGTGGTTCTGCAGCAAGAGCCAACTGTGATTCGTCAGGTGATCAAGGAAGAGACCTCGGCAACTATGCGGCAACTGATGCAGTCTGTTGTGGAAGAGGGAACGGCCAAAAATGCCCAGGTTGCCGGATTTTCCATCGGCGGGAAAACCGGTACCAGTGAGAAGATCGATGTCTTCGATGCCAACGGTCAACGGGTGCAGGATAAAATTGTCTCCTTCGTGGGGGTTGCGCCAATGGACGATCCGGAGTATATTGTACTTGTGGCATTGGATACCCCCTCCCGCAGTACAGGTATCTATATTTCCGGTGGCGTGATGGCTGCGCCTACCGTAGGCGCGGTAATGGCAGACATTTTGCCCTATTTGGAAGTAAAGCGGAATTATACCCAGGAGGACGCCGCAGGGCGGGAGATCACCGTAGAGGACTTTACGGGATTATCCTTGCAGGAGGCCCAGAAACAACTGAAAAGCCTTGGTATCACGGCTCAGACGGTAGGCACGGGTGAGACTGTTACTGGTCAGATTCCCTTAGCCGGGAATGTGATACCGGGAGATAGTCAGATGCTTTTATACTTGGGAGAACAACCGGAGATTCGGACTGTGGAAGTTCCGGATTTTACAGGAATGACCCGCCAGCAGGCCAGTGACGAGGCGGGAAAATTGGGACTGTATATTTTGCAAATAGGTAATAGCAGCGCAAATGCCGTGGTAACCGCCCAGTCAGAACCCAAGGGGACGGAAGTTACGGTAGGCAGCACTGTAAAACTTACATTTACGGATACAAAAGCCGCGGATTAGCCCCCGGCTGCAAAGGAGAACACTATGAAATTAAGTCAGTTGCTGGCAGGGATCAACCTGTTGAAGACCAATATGCCCATGGATACGGAGATCACAACGGTGGTCTATGATTCCCGGAAGGTAACGCCCGGCAGCCTGTTTGTGGCCATTGCCGGTTTTGCCACCGATGGCAATCAATATATCCCTATGGCGTTGGAAAAAGGCGCATCTGCCATTGTAACGGCGCAGCCCCAACCGGAATCTGTGCCCCATATTCAGGTGGCCTCTGATCGTTTGGCGCTGGCGCAACTGGGCGAAAACTTTTATGGCCACCCTGGTAAGGCGATGAAACTCATCGGCATCACCGGTACCAACGGTAAAACTTCCTCTACGCTCCTTTTGAAACACGTGCTGGAGCAAGTGCTGAGTGCTAAGGTGGGCCTCATCGGTACCATGGAGAATATGATCGGTGATCTGGTGATCCCCACAGAGCGGACCACGCCGGAAAGTTTTGAACTGCAGAGTCTCCTTGCCCAGATGCGGGATGCCGGTTGCACCTATGCCATTATGGAGGTCTCCTCCCACGCCATTGCCCTGGATAGAGTGGCGGGCCTACACTATGCAGTAGGCGCATTTACCAACCTGACAGAAGACCATCTGGACTTCCATAAGACCATGGAAGATTATTGCAAGACAAAGGCAGAACTGTTCCGCCGCTGCGACTATGCAGTTGCTAACCGGGACGATACCTGGTTTCATCAAATGACAGAAAATGCTGCCTGTCCGGTACTGAACACCTCTGCGAAAGAGAAGACAGGTTTGTATGCAAAAGATCTGGAACTCCTTGCCGACGGCATCTCTTTTACGGCGGTCTATGGCGAGAAGAACACAAAGGTCAACTTGCCCATTCCCGGCAAATTTACGGTGTATAACGCACTGACGGTGTTGGGTTGCGCTATGGGGCTTGGTATTTCCTTGGAAGATGCCGCAAACGCCCTACGCAACGCCAAGGGCGTTAAGGGAAGGGTAGAGGTAGTGCCCACCCCGGGTGTAGACTATACTGTGCTGATCGACTTTGCCCACACCCCTGACGGACTGGAAAATGTTCTCTCCTCGGTAAAGGGTTACTGTCAAGGCAGGCTGATTGCCGTGTTTGGCTGCGGTGGCGACCGGGATCCTATCAAACGCCCCATTATGGGAAAAATCGGCGTTGACATTGCCGACTATGCCATCATTACCTCCGATAACCCCCGTACAGAAGATCCTGAAAAGATTATCCAAGACATCCTGAAAGGGGTAAATACGGCAAAAAATAACTATAAAGTCATAGAAAATCGCATAAAAGCCATCCATCATGCTATGGACATTGGGCAAAAAAATGATATAATAGTACTTGCTGGAAAGGGTCACGAAACCTACCAGGAAATTTGCGGTGTGAAGCACCATTTGGATGAACGGGAAGTGGTAGCCGCATATTTGAAGGAGAAGAACGGATAATGGGTAAAATTACTTTGCAGCAGGCGGCACTTTGGTGCGGCGGCAAGATTGACCCCAAATATAAAGATATTACCTTTTTAGGCGCAGGCAACGACAGTCGTAAAATCGAAAAAGGACAACTGTTTGTTGCACTGCAGGGTGTGCGGGACGGTCACGATTTTATCCCCAGCGCACTGCAAAACGGTGCAGCCGCCGTCCTTTGTACCCACGCAAACGGAGACTATCCCGCTATCGTGGTGGAAGATACTCGCCTTGCTTTGGGTATGATCGCCCGGGGTGAGCGGGAGCGTATCGGTATGAAGGTGGTAGGTGTTACCGGCTCTGTGGGCAAAAGCACCACCAAAGAGATGGTCGCATCCGTGCTGGGAACTACAAAGTCGGAGGCCAAGCGGT
>JAZSRS010000118.1:0-5757 GCA_045538595.1 Faecousia sp.
TGACTAAAAACCTCTCCGGTGTAACCGGAGAGGGGAGGGGGATTGTATTAAAGACCAGTCATAGCCGCCAATACATCAACTTCCATTTTCTGAATTCTTCGTTCCATATCCAGTCCTTCGTCAATGGAAACATCGGTAAACTTTCCACTACTTGTGCAAATGATCCTGTTAGTCTTTCCTTCAAGGAGTTTTTCTACGGCTAAGTAACCCATTTTCGTTGCATTGACACGGTCTCGTCCTGTGGGAACGCCGCCTCGCTGAATGTGTCCAAGTACCGTTACTCGCGGATCTAAATCAATGGATTCCTTAATTCTAGCAGCGATCTCTGCAGCAGAACCGGAACCTTCAGCAACAACAATCATGTAATGTGTAAAACCGTTAAATCTTGCTCTGCGAATCTTTTCAATAACATCTTTTTCAAAATCAAACGGCTCTTCGGGAACAAGTACAGCGGTAGCGCCCACGGCAAGCCCTACATACATAGCCAAAAAACCTGCATTTCGGCCCATAACCTCCACAACAGAGCAGCGTTCGTGGGACTGCATAGTATCTCTCAGACGGTCAATGCATTCGATTGCGGTGTTTGCTGCGGTATCAAATCCGATAGAGTAGTTAGTGCAACTTATATCGTTGTCAATAGTGGCAGGAATACAAATTACATTAATGCCATAACTGGACAGTGCTCTAGCACCACGGAATGTGCCATCACCGCCAATAGCAATAACGCCGTCAAGACCGAGGAATTTACAGGTGGAAACAGCCTTTTTCTGACCCTCTTCGGTCATAAATTCTTTGCTTCGTGCGGTGTAAAGAATCGTACCGCCGCGATTAATGGTATGAGAAATGCTTTTTTCGTCCAAACGGATCAAATCACCGTTGATCAGACCATTGTAGCCGCGACGAATTCCGTAACACTCAATTCCGTGGAACATAGCAGTACGCACTACGGACCGTACGGCAGCATTCATACCGGGAGCATCGCCACCGCTGGTAAGTACACCAATTCGTTTAATAGCCATAGAATACCTCCCATTGTTTTTCTTGTATTTATTTTAACATTGACAGAATCGGTTGTAAAGGAAAAAGATTATGCATAAAGGGAAGGAGTCTTTTTTGCCCAACTTGCTGAACCCTTAAACATCACCAACGCAACAAAATAAAAATTTTGTTGCGTTAGTGATGTATAGTATGCTATAATACGGTTTAGACAAATCCTGTGGCTCAATATTTACACCTATAATGATGCTGTCTACCGATTCGTAAAGTTTCATCCGTCAATTATGTTTATTATAATTCTCTTTTTATATTTTACAATCGATATTATATTGTCATTCGTTTGTACATTGTATTTTGATTTACATTTCCAGTCAGTCATTTAATTTCTAATAAACTGCTATCGTTTGCAATTGTATTATCTACATCATTATTACTATCTTTTCCTATTTACTGAATTTGTTTTATGATATCATGGGGATATATTCGTTGTAAAATGATCATGCAATATGTATATGTTTATTTAATAAAAACATCGCACCGTGGATCATTAAAGTATTTACTTGTATTTTGCAATAATCTTTGTTATTTTATCATTAAATAGAGCACTATTCTCCGGTTGAAGATTCAGCATAAGGACTAAATCATTATTTTTTACACACTAATCTATTATAGTACATTTGTTCGTTTGGAGGTATAGATATGAAGCGATACACGGATTGTCCACAGATTTTGCGAGATTTTCTCACATATCATGAGACGATCAAAGGACAGTCTCCCAGGACGATTGATGAATACTATTTGGACCTGCGTATGTTCCTACGGTTTATGAAGCTAATGCGTAACGATATGCCGCTGCATACCAATTTGGAGGATATTAATATTAAGGATATTGATGTTTCGTTTATTAGTAGCATCACAACATCGGATATATTTGATTTTCTTTCATATTTGGCCAATGATCGGGCAATTAATCCTGACTCCCCTGCTCCGGATTATGGTATCTCTCCTGCTTCTAGGGCCAGAAAACTGTCAGCACTTAAGTCGTTTTACAAGTATTTGACTGTTAGAACAAAACAGTTGACAGAGAATCCGGTTGCTGATCTGGAGTATCCGAAACTACGCAAGAGTTTGCCGAAATACCTTACTTATGAGCAGTCTGCTAGACTTCTGGAGGTTGTCTCCGGACAGAATCAAGCGCGGGACTACGCAATACTTATGTTGTTCTTAAACTGCGGTATTCGGCGCAGCGAACTGGTAGGGCTCAACATAACAGATGTATATGAAGATCGGATACGCGTTGTTGGAAAGGGCAATAAAGAGCGCATTGTGTACTTTGGAACACCTTGTCGAAAGGCGATTGATGCATATCTTCTGGAGAGACAGAAAATAGTTTTATCCGATAATCGTGCCTTATTTGGATCCAGAAACGGCAATCGGATCAGTGTGGATGCAGTACATGCGTTGGTAAAAAAAGCATTTTTGAAGGCAGGTTTAGATGCTACGCAATTTTCTGCCCACAAACTGCGCCATACTGCTGCGACTATGATGCTCTCAGGCGGTGTGGATGTTAAGACAGTTCAAGAAGTTTTGGGCCATGAAAACTTGAACACAACACAAATCTATACACATATTGAAAATACAGAATTAAAAATTGCTGCAGAGGCCAATCCCCTCTCAAAACTGGATTTTACAGAAAAATAATCTCCCACTTCCCTCTCCCGGTCGTCATATTCGGCCGGGAGAGGATTTTATGTGGAAGATTTTTAATCGTGTATATTGACAGGAGGCTTCGGGACATTGATTGTCCGTGCGTTTGTCTTTCCTTCCGGATTGATTTCACCGGCGTTTACCAAAGACCGTTTGGTCAGCGCAGGTCCAACCAGTTCATAGATCAGAACACTAAACAGAATAACATTTTGTACCATGTGACCGTCATTCAGCGCTGTTGCAGTCAGAGCCATTCCCAAAGATACACCGGCTTGGGGCAATAATGTCCATCCAAGATTTCTGGTGATTTTCTCGCTGCACTTAGTGAGGGAACAACTTAATCTTGCAAAATAGTATTTTCCGAGAGAACGGGTGATGATATAAATGACACCAACCAGCAGTGTAATGGGGTTGATCAGCACCTTCAGATTTAATTCAGCACCGGAGATCACAAAAAACAGGAGCGTAATGGGTACTGTCCATTTTTCAACGCGTTCCATCAATTCCTCAGAGGACTTACAGACATTGCAGAACACAGTTCCGGTCATCATACAAACCAGCAACAAGGAAAACTCCAGATGGATAGGTCCGATGTGGAATTTTAGCATAGACAGACCAACAGTCAGCAATACGAACGCAACAGAGATGGTCATACGCTTACTACGGGAATGGAAAAGATACTCCACACGATTCAGAAGCCAACCCATAATAGCGCCCAATGCTAAAGACAGAATGATCTCGATCATGGGATTTACGATGACATCCAGCATACTGGCCGCGCCACTTTCCAAGGCGTTAGCAATACCGAAGGATATAGAAAACAGCAGGAGGCCTACTGCGTCGTCAATGGCAACCACCAACATAAGCAGTCTTGTCAGCGGTCCGTCAGCCTTATACTGCCGTACGACCATCAGGGTTGCGGCGGGGGCAGTTGCAGATGCAATGGCACCCAATACAATGGCAGCAGGCAGACTCAATACACTTGGGAAAAGCAGATGCAAAGCAATCAGTGCAAGGTCTACTAAGATAGTTGTACCTACTGCCTGTAAAATGCCGATGGTAATGGATTTTGAACCCATTTCCCTCAACTGGGACAGGCGAAATTCGTTGCCCATGGAAAAAGCGATAAAGCCTAAAGCAACCTGCGTGATCACTTTCAGACCTTCCACATCTTCTAACGAGTTAAAACCAAGACCCTTAATACGTAATGCACCGATGCAAAACGGTCCCAATAAAAGACCGGCCACCAAATAGGCTGTTACAGCAGGTAAATTCAGTAATTTTGTGATTCTGGATACAATAAGTCCACCAATCATAGCAATAGCCAAACTGATTAATATAAATTCCATAATAACGCCTCCGTTTTCTGTTTGACCTAAGGCGTATCTTATCACTCTTGATTAAAACTTTCAAGAGCAATATAGAATAAAAATTAAGTAGATTACTAGAAAATATCCAACAAAACTTACAAATCTAAATAGTTATAGCGCTATTTCAATTGCTTCCATGAGATTCCTGACCGGGTATACCGTCAGTCCGGCCGGTAGATCTAATTTCTCAGAGTTGTTTTTTGGAATGATGCAGTACTCAAAACCCAGTCGTGCAACTTCCGCAATGCGTTGATTTAGTTGCGTGACAGAACGGATTTCTCCGGTCAGACCAACCTCTCCGATAGCCACTAATTTACTGTGAATCGGCTTGTCGCGATATGAAGATGCTACAGCCAGTATGACCGGTAAATCGGCTCCTGGCTCGTCCAGACTTAAACCGCCGATCACATTTATGTAGGCGTCAAAAGCACTCAGTTTCATACCTGCCCGCTTTTCTGCAACGGCCATGAGCAATACTGCCCGGTTGTAATCAAAGCCGTCAGAGGTCCTTCTGGGCACCTGAAAACTTGTTTTGGATACCAATGCCTGCACTTCGGCCAAGACCGGACGGGTTCCTTCCATCACGCAAGCGACACAAGTACCGGATGCGCCTTCCGGCCTGCCCTCCAAAAGCAGTTGGGAGGGATTGGGGACTTCCACCAATCCTCTGTCCGCCATTTCAAACACGCCGATTTCGTTTGTTGAACCAAAGCGATTTTTTGCAGCACGGAGCATGCGGTAAGGTGTGTTGTTGTCACCCTCAAAGTACAGAACACAGTCTGCCATATGCTCCAAAACCTTTGGTCCAGCAATGGCGCCATCCTTATTGATATGGCCTACTACAAAAACGGTAATGCCTTGATTCTTGGAAATTTGCATCAGGGACATAGTACAGTCCTTCACTTGGGAAACACTGCCCGGTGTGGAATCATTATTCTCATTATATATGGTTTGAATGGAATCCACGATCAGGATATCCGGTTTGATAGATTCAATGGTATCTGTGATGTCAGACAAACAAATTTCGGATAGAATATACAACGATTCCGGCAGAACACACAGCCGTTCTGCCCGTAATTTCAGTTGCTTTTCACTTTCTTCCCCAGAAACATACAGTACTTTTTTGTTGGAACACAAACTGTTGCAGATTTGCAGCAATAATGTGGATTTGCCGATGCCGGGTGCACCGCCCACAAGCACCAAACTGCCGGCCACTGCGCCGCCACCCAGCACTCTGTCCAGTTCGTGCATACCGGTAGTAAACCGAATTTCGTGGTCGTGATTGATGTCTAAGATCTTTTGTGCTGTCTTGCTAACACCAATAGATTCCCGACGGGATTGCTTGACAGGGCCTTGTTTCTCGGTGTGTTCTACAATGGTATTCCATGCGCCGCAAGCAGGGCATTTTCCCTGCCACTTGGGGCTTTCGTTGCCGCATTCCGTACAAAAATACACTGTTTTTTTCATCGGTAGTTCCTCTATATTTCTACGATTGCCATGCTGCTGTAACGATGGTCATTGCCAGCAGCGTTTGATAGGATGGATCTTGTAGCCGCTCCGTCTCCGTCTCGTTGGAGAGAAACCCGCACTCCACCAAAATGGCGGGACAGGAGACGTGATTCATTAGATAGACATCGCGGCTGATGGGCTTCTTGCTCTTTTCGTTGCCTTTGTTCACCACCAT
>JAZSRS010000169.1:0-16387 GCA_045538595.1 Faecousia sp.
GGAGCGATGCGACCGCTGCCGGTGGCAGGAGAAGGGAGCAGAGCGAGTGGCCGCGGTCGGAATGCAACGCAGGCGCAGATCGGGCACCGCAACAGGACATAATGGGGCACTCCCGCAGGGAACATCAGACAGATTTACACCGATTGGGATAAACTTAATATATGGAGAGGTATCGAAGTGGTCATAACGGGGCTGACTCGAAATCAGTTTGCGAGCAATCGCACAGGGGTTCGAATCCCCTCCTCTCCGCCAAATAATATCCGCCCACCATCCGGTGGGCGGATATTATTTCAGTTAGTGGGATTCGAACCATTAAATGCAACAGTCCGGTGGACTGTTACTTGCCGGGATAGGACCCCGGCAACACCTTGATTAAACGAATTCTCTCCTCTCCGCCATCAAAGGACTACAAAAATGATATAGCCACGGAAAAACTCTGATTTTATCAGGGTTTTTCTGGTTTTATAGGCAAGATTTTGGCTGTTGGCTTGAACGTACAAAAAAGATATTTTTCTCTGACCAGACTTGAACTCTCACAAAAACAACTGATATTTTCTGCAATATCTTGCATTTCTTTTGCTTTTATGTTACCCTATTACACAGATACACGTAAATCTGTGTCGAGGAGTTAAAATGTTATGACTGAAAGAAATATGGTCAATATCACAATAACAATGACCAAGGAAGAACGTAAGGCATTAAAACAAATAGCATTGGATAATGAAACAACTGTTTCCGCCCTTCTTCGCCTATGGCTTAAAGAGTATCAGGAAAAGAAGGAAGGGGCGAAATAATGATAGATTACAATAATAGTCAATTGACAAAAGCTCGGAGAGCAAAGAATGATGAATTCTATACACAATTAACAGATATAGAAAAGGAACTCCGATATTACCGAAAGCATTTTGAGGGCAAAATTGTTCTTTGTAATTGTGACGACCCGTTTGAAAGTAATTTCTTTAAATATTTTGTATTGAATTTTAACCGTCTTGGATTAAAAAAACTGATTGCTACATGCTATACCGATTCTCCTATTGCAAATCAACAGTTATCTATTTTTGATGTAATAGGCAAAGATGATGATAATTCTAACAAACCTTATAAAGCTATAGTTACAAAAGTATACGACAAAACCGGTGATGGTGGAGTTGATATGTTTGATGTTGCTGAACTTTTTAAGTCGGGAGAAAATCAACTATCAGAATTGCAAGGAAATGGTGACTTTAGATCCGCTGAATGTTTATCATTGTTAGCGGAAGCGGATATTGTAGTTACTAATCCACCTTTTTCCTTATTCCGCGAATATGTAGCCACTCTTATTGAATACGGTAAAAAGTTTATCATTATGGGAAATAAAAATGCAATTACATATAAAGAGTTCTTTCCTTATCTTATGAATAACAAGATTTGGGCTGGTGCAACTTCTTTGAATGGTGGTAGATGGATGATAATGCCACGCGCTGTCGAAGTAGAAAGCAAAAAAGCAAAAACAAATTCCCACGGAGAAACTATTTTGAATGTGGCGGGGGTATGTTGGTTTACAAACCTTGATATAAAAAAGCGCCACGATAATTTGATCATGGTTAAACGTTATAGTCCGGATGAGTACGAAAATTATGAAAATTTGAAAGGATCTATTAATGTCGATAAAGTAGTCGACATTCCTATAGACTATCCTGGAATTATGGGTGTTCCTGTGACGTTTTTTGAAAAGTACAATCCAGATCAGTTTGAGATTGTGGGATGTGCTGATGCGGATATCGTTCCAGATGAATGGCAGGGCATGTCACAGAAATTTGTAGATTTATATTATTTGCAAGGAAATACTGGTAGTTATAAGCAAGGCAATAGATTAGCCTGTTACATATCTCATGCTGGCGAGGCTAAAGTTCCATTTAAGCGTGTCCTCATTCGAAATAAGCATCCAGAGGTGGTAAGCAAATGAATATTGAAGAAAGAAAAATTACAGTCGGAGAAGTTTGTGAAGGATATTTTAACGATGCCGAAGAAGGTGTTGTAGGATATGATGAGCGACTTGATATTAGACCTAAATATCAGCGTGAATTTGTTTATAAGGATGCGCAGCGTGATGAGGTTATTAGAACAGTCTTAAAAGGACTTCCGCTAAATGTTATCTACTGGTGCAAAACCGGAGAAGATAGATACGAAGTGCTTGACGGTCAGCAAAGAACCATATCACTTTGCGAATATGTTGACGGCTCTTTCTCTGTTGATGATAAATATTTTTATAACCTTCCTGCCGATGTTAAGAAAAAGATATTAGATTATCCACTATTCGTTTATGTCTGTGACGGAACTGACAGCGAAAAACTCGACTGGTTTAGAATTATAAACATTGCTGGTGAACAACTTACCGACCAAGAGTTAAGAAACGCAGTATATGCAGGTTCTTGGACTTCCGATGCAAAGAGATATTTCTCAAAAACAGGATGTGCAGCCGATTCATTAGCCGGAGATTATTTGAAGGGTTCGTCCATAAGACAAGAATATCTTGAAACCGCAATTATGTGGGCGGCAAGTGCCGAAAATAAAACCATTGAAGCATATATGGCCGAGCATCAGAACGATCCAAGTGCAGTGCAACTTTGGAATTACTTCCGCTCAGTTATAGATTGGGTTGAGGCAATATTCCCTAAAAAGAGAAAAGAGATGAAAGGTCTTCATTGGGGTTTGTTCTTCAATGAACACGGCAAGAGAACTGACCTCGATCCCAAGAAATTAGAGATAGAGATTCAGCGTCTCATGGGAGATGAAGATGTTACTAAAAAATCAGGCATATATGAGTATCTCCTAACAGGTGAAGAGAAGAAATTATCAATCCGTGCCTTTGACCGCCGTGATGCTCTTGCAGCATATGAAAAGCAAGAACATAAATGTGTCTACTGTGGTGTCGAGTTTGACTTCGAAGAAATGCACGCTGATCATATTGTCCCTTGGAGTAAAGGCGGAAAAACTACGCCTGAAAACTGTCAGATGCTTTGCAGGGACTGCAACTTAAAGAAAGGCGCGCAATAATGTTGCTCTTTTGCAAGAATTCGAATTCATACGCAAAAACGGCAAAAATATCTTATTTGTAGCCTATAGGCAAATAACCCCCGCCCACCAAATGGTGGGCGGGTATTTTACCGTCCGAATTTTTTATAACTGACCACATTTCCCCGGATAGTGAAAGCATGAGCGATCTTGTCTGGCTACATAAAACGCATCCTTACACAAAATAACGGACTTATAAATGCGTCATACCACAATCGGTAGCATGATGCAAATATGCTACCTGATTCTGAAAAAATATGGCATTTCGCACAGATTCGTTCGGCATAATTTTATGCCGAAAATCCGGTTTTTTTGTTGCATTTTTTTCATTTTGTGGTATATTATAATCAGAAAATTATGGATATTGGACGCGGAGAAAATTGCACCTGAAAACGGCTGAAAATTTTCCGCGTTTGCAGATCATGAGGTAATCAAATGGACCGAAAATTCAGGCTTTCTACGGCCTTGGATATTGACGACGTGCTGATGGAATGCGTACCTTACGCTATCCGTCTGGCCAATGAAAAATATAAGTTCGACCCACCTTTGAGTATTTACGAGGTGGACCGCTGGGGCAAGTTAGGCACCCGGGCAGATGTGATCTTTGAAATTTTCCAAGATCCTGAGTTTTATCGCACCCAGCCGGTGATCAAGGGCGCCCGGCAGTTTGTGAAGAAACTGTCCCAACTGACAGAGGTGTTTGTGTCCACTTCTGTGTATCCCCAATTTATGAGCATTCGTGCCCAGCGGCTGATGGAGGAGTTTCCGGAGATCCCTGCGGACCATATTTATATGGGTTCCCGGAAGGATAAGATCGATGTGGACATCCTGTCCGACGACGGTATGCCCAATGTGACCCGCTCCAACGCGGCTTATCCTATTTTGATGCGCCGCCCTTGGAATCAGGACGCCACCGGTATTTTGGCGGTGAACACCTACGACGAATTCCTGAAATTGGTGGAGATCATTTCCGACAGTTACAGCGCGAAAACCCACCGTTTTAACCCGGATCAGCCGGGCATCGTGGTGCTGGTCGGCCCTTCCGGCAGCGGAAAGACGGAGATCGCCCAGCGGCTGATGAAGCGGAGCAAGCGGTTTGAAAAACTGATCAGTTACACCACCGATGCCACCGTAGGCTTGCAAGGTGGCGAATGGTATCACTATATCTCCTTGGAATCCTTCCGGGAGATGCAGGAAAAAGGTGAACTGTTTGAATCGACCATGTACGCCGGCCATTGCTACGGTTCTCGCAAGCAAGATGTGGAGAGCATTCTCTCCTCCGGTAAAAATGTGCTGACGGTAATGGATATCTGCGGCGCGATGTCGCTGAAGACCCATTTTCCCAATGTGGCTACCGTGTATGTGAAGCGGAGAAAGCGGGATCTGGTGGCATCTGTGCTGGAAAAGCAACTGAGTAACAACGAGAAAGTCAGCCGGTTGCTTGCCTTGGATTCAGAGACGAAGAACGCAGAGATCTGCGATTATGTAGTACCCGGTGATGACTGCGATCAGGCAGCCAAAGAACTGCTGAAGGGTTTGTTCAAACCCGGCAGCCACAAGAAGGCGTGAGAGATTATGTACTGTGATCTCCATACCCATTCCCACTTTTCCGACGGCACCTGTTCCCCTGCGGAACTGATCCGGCAGGCGGAAGCGCTGGGACTTTCCGCGGTGACTTTGTGCGATCATAATACGGTGGCGGGCTTGCCGGAATTTATGGCAGCGGCAGAAAATGCACCGGTAGAGGCTGTACCGGGCGTGGAATTCTCCACCCAATACGGCGATGCTGAATTGCATATCTTAGGCCTGTTTATCCGCCCGGAAACACACCCCCAAATCACCCGATTGCTGGAAGATCTGCTCCGGGCAAAAGAGGAAAGCAACCGGGCGCTGGTGGCGCGGCTGAATACAGCCGGCCTTGCTCTGGATTACGAAAAGATCAAAGGCGCATCCGGAGGTTATGTAAACCGCGCAGTGATCGGCGCGGAAATGACCCGTTTGGGTTATGTGCCATCTGTCAAAGCCGCCTTCAAGGAATATTTGGGAGAATCCAAAGGCTTCTATGTACCGCCCTGTCGGCTGGACGCCTTTGACGCCGTCCGATTTATCAAATCCATCGGCGCAGTAGCCGTGCTGGCCCATCCGTTTCTGAATTTGGATGAAACCGGCCTGCGGGAGTTTCTCCCCCGTGCGGTGGAGGCGGGTCTGGACGGTATGGAAGTGTTCTACTCCAAGTTCAGTTCCGAGGAAACGGCGCTGGCAGAGGACATTGCCAAGGCATTCCGTTTGCTGCCCAGCGGCGGCAGTGATTACCACGGGGATAACAAACCGGATATCCGCTTAGGCGTGGGTAGGGGAGACCTGCGTGTGCCTACCCAATTTTTGGAAGACCTGCGTGCGCGGGCAAAAAAATGACCCTTAGGAGGGAATGAATCAAGTGGACCTGCAAAGAGCAAGCGGCTGGAAGAGAATGGCAGCATGGATGTTGGATATGATGCTGCTGTGTGTGTTGGCGGTAGGCGCAGCCACAGGCTTTTCTGCGATCTTTGGTTTTGATACCTACGATGCCAAACTCCAGTCGGTGTACGATCACTACGAAAGCCAATACGGCATTACCTTTGAGATGATCCAAGCGGAGTTTGACGCAATGACCGAGGCGGAAAAAGCCAACTATCAAGCGGCTTACGATGCTCTCATTGCCGACGAGGAGGCTATGCAGGCCTACAATATGATGGCCAATCTGTCTCTGCTGATCGCATCTTTGGCCATTTTGGCAGCAATGCTTGTGTTGGAATTTGTGATCCCGCTGATCTTGAAAAACGGTCAGACCGTGGGCAAGAAATGTTTCGCTCTGGGCGTTGTGCGCGTGGACGGGGTGAAGATGAATCACCTGCAACTGTTCACCAGAACGCTCCTAGGCAAATTTACCTTGGAGACGATGCTGCCGGTGTACATCGTGCTGATGCTGTTCTGGGGATCTGTGGGTTCTTTCGGCACGCTGATCTTGTTTGCGCTGATGGGCGCGCAAGCCATCAGCCTGCTGATGGGCAATACCCGGTCTGCCATTCACGACCGGCTGGCCGGTACGGTGGTAGTGGATATTGCCAGCCAAAAGATATTTGAAAGCACCGATGACCTGATCGCCTATACCAAGCGTATCCATGCAGAACGGGCAGAGCGGCAGGAATATTAAATTTGTTTAATAAAAAATTTACATATTTTAGAAGG
The DNA here is from genome assembly GCA_045538595.1 of Faecousia sp. Lineage (GTDB taxonomy): Bacteria > Bacillota > Clostridia > Oscillospirales > Oscillospiraceae > Faecousia. Next base: position 6,283 of record JAZSRS010000169.1, read on the forward strand.
GGTTCGTATGAAAGTTACATTACAGAATCTGACAAAAATCTTTCCCAGTCGGGACAAGAAGGCGGGCAAAGAGGTTGTGGCCGTGAACGACTTCACCTTTGAAATTCCCGACGGCAAACTGATCGGTCTTTTGGGACCCTCCGGTTGCGGTAAGTCCACCACACTGTATATGATCAGTGGCCTGCAGAAACCTACCAGTGGCCGGATCTTCTTCGGTGAGGACGATGTTACCGAACTGTCCACCGAGCACCGGGGTATCGGTCTGGTTTTCCAGAACTATGCGCTGTATCCCCATATGACCGTGAAGCAGAACATTTTGTTCCCCCTGCAGAACCTGAAGGGCAAGGACAAGATGACCAAGGAAGAAATGCAGGAGCGGGCTTACGAAGCAGCCAAACTGGTGCAGATCGACGAACTGATGGACCGCAAGCCCAACGAACTCTCCGGCGGTCAGCAGCAGCGTGTGGCCATCGCCCGTGCGCTGGTGAAAATGCCCAGAGTGCTGCTGCTGGACGAGCCTCTTTCTAACCTGGACGCCCGTCTGAGACTGCAGACCCGTGAAGAGATCCGTCGTATTCAGAAAGAAACCGGCATTACCACCGTGTTCGTTACCCACGACCAGGAAGAGGCAATGTCCATCTCCGATATGATCGTGGTGATGAAACTGGGTGTTGTGCAGCAGATCGGCAAGCCCCAGGAAGTTTACGACGATCCCAAGAATCTGTTTGTTGCCAAGTTCTTGGGTACACCTCCCATCAACGTATTTGACGGCGAAGTGAAGGACGGCAAACTGTACATCGGCGAAGATGCCGTGCTGGAGATCCCCGGCGTAGAGGATCAGGCGGTTGCGGTAGGCGTCCGTCCCGAGGGCTTTGAACTGGCTGCAGACGGCGCGCTGGCTTGCAAACTCAGCAATATAAAAATTATAAACCGTGATGTGAGCATCGTATCTACCAATGCTGCATCCCTGAACCCCGTGGTCCGCTCCATTATCAATGCAGACAATAAGATCGACCTGACCCAGACGGAAGTTCGTTTCAACCTGAAACCCCATAAGGTCTTCGTTTTCAATAAGGAAACTGAGGAAAGAATCCAGTTTGAGGTGAAGTGATATGGTAGATAGCAAACAGCAATGGAAAGCGTGGCTGTACCTGTCGCCGGCGATCGTGCTTCTGCTGGTCTTCACCGTATGGCCTATCTTCAATACTGTCCGTATGTCTCTGCTGGAAAACTTCAGCGGTCTGAAGGCTGCTGCCGGCGCAACTTTTGAGTTTGGCCTGGGCAATTTCCAAAAGGTTATCCAGTACAGACGATTTCTGCAGTGTTTGAAAAATACAGTGCTGCTGTGCGTGCTGACTGTGCCGGTATCAACAATGCTGGCGCTGCTGATCGCGGTGGCTCTGAATTCCATCAAACCCTTGCAGAAGATCCTGCAGACCATCTTCTTCCTGCCCTATGTCACCAACTCCATCGCGATCGGCATGGTGTTTGCGGCAATGTTCAACATCGTGGGCAGTTTCTACGGCACGGAAAACGAGATCATCGTGACTGCCGGTATTATCAACAATGTGATTGAGTTCTTCGGCGGCAATCCGGTGAACTGGATCAACTACGGCTCCACCTACGCCGCCAATATCACGGTTATGGTGGTCTACATCGTGTGGAACGCCCTGCCCTTTAAGATCCTAGTGCTGCTGGGCGGCCTGCAGAGCATCAACAAGCAGTACTACGATGCCGCCAAGGTGGACGGCACTTCCCGCAGACGGGTGTTCGGCAGAATCACCGTACCCCTGCTGTCTCCCATGCTGGCCTATGTGATCATCACCGGTTTCATTGGCGGCTTCAAGGAGTACACCAGCATTGTAGGTATCTTCGGTGAGACTATGGGTCCTCCCGACGATGCCGGCAGACTCAACACTATGGTGGGCTTTATCTATGATGCCTTAAGCACCAACAGTCAGGGCAGAGCCAGCGCAGCCGCGCTGGTCCTGTTTGGCATCATCCTTGTGGTTACCTTGTTTAACAACCATGTGATCAAGAAACACACCCACTACTAAAGGAGGACTGCAGATGGATAAGAAAATTATGCACGCAAAAAATATGCAGCAGACCTCCTTGCAGAGCCGTGTAGGTAAAAGCACCGTACAATTCTTTACTTACGCGTTTCTGATCGTGATGGCGCTGATCGTCCTGTTCCCTTTCTACTGGATGATCATCTCCTCCCTGAAGACGCTGGAAGAGTACCGGTTGAATGTGCCTACCTTCTGGCCTAAGAGAATTATGTTCAGCAACTATGCGGAGGCTTTCTCCACCGCAAACTTAGGCGATCTGTTCGTCAACACCATGATCGTAGGCGTTGTTTCCACATTGCTGTCATTGGTCATTACGGTGCTGTCGGCATTTGCCTTTGCCCGTCTGGAGTTTAAGGGCAGAGATACCCTGTTCACCCTCCTGCTGGCGACTATGATGATCCCCGGCGAACTGTTCACCATCACCAACTACACCACCGTTACCCAACTGAACTGGATGAATACCTACACGGTTTTGATCGTCCCGTTCCTGGTCAGCGTGTTCTACATCTACCTGCTGCGGCAGAACTTCCTGCAGATTCCCAATGAACTGTACTTGGCTGCCAAGGTAGACGGCACATCCGACTTGAAGTACCTATGGAAGGTAATGGTGCCCCTGGCCCTGCCCACGCTGATCTCCATCACCATTCTGAAAATGATGGGTGCATGGAACTCCTATATGTGGCCCCGGCTGGTGGCCAACGACGAAGCCCACCGCCTGATCACCAACGGTCTGCGGAATGCCTTCACCACCACTTCCGGCGATGTGAACTACCCTGTGCAGATGGCAGCCGTTGCGCTGGTTTCCGCACCGCTGTTCCTGGTGTTCATCTTCCTGCGGAAGTATATTATGGCAGGCGTGAGCCGCAGCGGTATCAAGGGCTGATACGCCATACCCCGTATATAAACTGCACAGCGGTTTGTAATAAATTTTGTTTAATAATTTTTAATTATAGAAAGGAACGAAGCAAAATGAGAAGACTCTTGGCAATGCTGATGCTGGTTGTACTGGTGGTAAGCCTGTTTGCAGCCTGCGGCGGCAAGAATCCCACTGGCAACAACCCCTCTGGCAACAATCCCTCCGGCAACAATCCCTCCGGCAACAACGGCAACAATAACAATGTGCAAAACGCAGTTGCCAACTTTGATGTGCCGGCAGGTGGCTACGACGGCAGCGCCGTTGAGATCACCTTCTACCACACCATGGGTCAGAACCTGCGTGATGTGCTGGACTACTACATCGTAGAGTTCAACAAACTGTACCCCAACATTAAGATCGTCTCCGAGCAGGTAGGCGGCTACGACGATGTGCGTGAGCAGATCAGTACCGAGATCCCCGCCGGCAACCAGCCCAACATTGCATACTGCTACCCCGACCATGTTGCTCTTTACAACCTGGCAGGCGCAGTTACCCAGTTGGACAACCTGATCGCCAGCAAGGTAGAAGTGACCCGCGCTGACGGCACCAAGGAAGTCATCGGCCTGACCGACGAGCAGAAGGCTGACTTCATCGAAGGTTACTACAACGAAGGCAAGCAGTTTGGTGACGGCCTGATGTACACCATGCCTCTGAGTAAGTCCACCGAAGTTCTGTACTACAACAAGACTTTCTTTGATGCCAACAACCTGACCGTTCCCACCACTTGGGACGAACTGGAAAAGGTCTGCGAAGAGATCAAGAAGATCGATCCTCAGTCCATTCCTCTTGGCTACGACTCCGAAGGCAACTGGTTCATCACTATGTGTGAGCAGAGCAATTCTCCCTACACCAGCGCCACCGGCGACCACTATCTGTTTGACAACGATACCAATAAGGCTTTCGTTAAGAAGTTCAACGGCTGGTATAACAAGGGCTACCTGACCACCCAGACTCTGTATGGCGCATATACCTCCGGCCTGTTCACCGCACAGGAAGGCATCAAGAGTTATATGTCCATCGGTTCTTCCGCAGGTGCAACCCACCAGCGTCCTGACAAGGTAGACGGCGCTTACCCCTTCGAAGTGGGCATCGCTACCATTCCCCAGTTGAGCACCAGCAACCAGAAGGTTATTTCTCAGGGTCCCAGCCTGTGCATCTTCCAGAAGAGCAATCCTCAGGAAGTCATCGCCTCCTGGCTGTTTGTCAAGTACCTGACCACCAATGTTGCTTTCCAGGCTGAGTTCGGTATGGCTTCCGGTTACGTTCCCGTACTGAAGTCTGTCAGCCAGAACGAAGTTTACGCAGATTACCTGAAGAACGCCAACGGCGGTGACTATGTTTCCGCTCTGGCTGCTAAGGTCTGTCTGGATCAGCAGGATGCTTACTACACCTCTCCCGCATTCAACGGTTCTTCCATCGCCCGTGATCAGGTTGGCGCTCTGATGTCCAAGTGCCTGGTCCTCACCAACGATATTGACAACCAGATCAACAGAGCATTCCAGGATGCTATTGACGAGTGTGAATACAACGGATAAGCGCGTATGCTGAAACGAATTTCATCTTTATTATTGGCATTGCTTCTCACAGTCGGCTGCCTGGCCGGCTGTGGGAAGACCCCCGAACCCACCACACCCACCACGCCTACTACCGAGGCCACCGAGGGAACTAAACCTACCGAAGGGCAGCAAAGCACAGAAACCGTTGACTATGCCGCGCAGGTGAAACTGAATGAAAATTCCGGCACTGTACAGCAGGAAGTTACGGTTAAAATGTATATTGACGGTGATACCACTCATTTCTATGTACCTTCCTCTGTGATGCCTGGCGGTGTGTTGAAAGGCCGTTATCTGGCGGTCAACACCCCCGAGTCCACCGGTAAGATCGAAGAGTACGGCAAGAAGGCCTCCCAGTTTACCCGGGAAAAACTCTCCGCTGCTACTTCTATCATTTTGGAATCTGAAACTGCCGCTTGGGAAGCGGATTCCACCGGCGACCGGTATCTGGTCTGGGTTTGGTATAAGACTGCAGAGTCTGAAGATTACCGCAACCTGAACATCGAACTGCTGCAGAATGGCCTGGCCATCGCCAGCAGTTCCGCCAACAACCAGTATGGCGATGTGTGTATGGCGGCCATCAATCAGGCAAAGGCTCAGAAACTCAATGTCCATTCCGGTCAGAAAGACCCGGACTTCTTCTACGGCGAGGCCGTGGAACTGACACTTAAGGAACTGCGCAGCAATGTAGAAAAGTATGACGGTATGAAGGTGGCCTTCAACGGCGTGGTTACAGTCAATGACAATAACAGCGTCTATGTGGAAGACTACGATGCCGAAACGGATATGTACTACGGTATGTCCGTATACTATGGCTACAACCTGAACGGCAAGGGCCTGGAAATTCTGAATGTGGGCAACGAAGTTCGCATCGTTGGTTCTGTCCAGTATTATGAGGCTGGCGGCACCTATCAGGTTTCTGACCTGAACTACCGCATGATGCATCCCAATGACCCCGGCAATATTCAAAAAATCAGCGAAGGCAACAAGCCTGCGTTCGTGGTAACGGATGCGGACAAGTTCCTGAACGGCAAGGTCAGCATCCTAAACGATGAGGGCGAAGGCGTTACCGCCAATTACGCGGCAATGGCAATGAGCACCTCCATTCAGATGAATGGCCTGAAGGTGGTAGATTCCTACACCACTACCAACGAGGAAAGTTCCTCCAAGGGTGCATTCACCCTGACCTGCAAGGTAGGCAGCCATACCATTGATGTGCGTACCACCGTTTTGGTAGGTAAAGACGGCAAACTGATCACCGCCGATACCTATGAAGGACAGACCATCAATGTGAAAGGCATTGTAGACTACTACAACGGCACCTACCAGATTAAAGTATTCTCCGCGGATAATATCCAAATTCAATAATTTCAAAGGAGTTTGCTATGAGAAAAATAATTGCATGGCTTCTGCTCTTGACGCTGTGCCTGGGCTTGTTCGCAGGCTGTAAGAGACAGAAACCCCAAGAAACAGACCCCACAACTGTTCCGACCACTCCTGTGACCACCGATCCCACCGAGCCCAATAACGGCGGCACAGCCAAGTCGGAACTGGAAGCAGCCCTTGAGTATATCAAGACTGTTTACAGAAAGCCCAGCGAAAAGACTCCCAAGGACTTCCAGCGTATCAGCAACGTTCCCGTGAACGGCAAGAACTACGAAGTCGTTTGGTCTGTCGATGTTGGCGAAGACATCATCAAGATCGTCAAGGGCAACAATGGTATGGTTACCATTGACATCAAGGAAGATGTGGAAGCAGAGGTCAAGTATGTCCTGACTGCTACCATCTCCGACGACAAGGGCAATAAGGTTTCCCACTCTTGGAACCACCTGATCCCCGTAGCCGGCAATATGGTGGACATCGTCAACGATGCCTACGCATTGGAGCCCGGCGCTGCTATGGACTACGAAGTTACCTTGACCGGTAAGATTGTCTCCATCGACACTCCCTGGGATGCCGGTTATAAGAACATCACCGTTACCATCGTGATTGCCGGCGCAGAGGGCAAGCCCATTCAGTGCTACCGTCTGGCTGGCAACGGCGCTGAGAACCTGAAGCCCAACGATACCATCACCGTTACCGGTACTCTGAAAAACTACAACGGCACCATCGAATTCGATGCCGGTTGTACTCTGGACAAACTGGTAGTCGGCGAAGAAGTCAAGGCTCCCTCCGATCCCAAGCAGATCCTGAAGGATGCTTATGCTCTGGCTGAAGGCGGCGCTCTGCCTTACAAGTCCACTCTGACCGGTGTGGTCAGCAAGATCAACACCGAGTACAGCATGCAGTACAAGAATGTTACCGTTACCATGGTGGTGGGCGGCGATACTGCCAAGGCTATCCAGTGCTACCGCCTGAGCGGTGAGAATGCTGACAAGATCGGCGTAGGCGACACCATCACCGTTACCGGTTGGATCGTCAACTACAAGGGCACTGTGCAGTTTAACCAAGGCTGTACTTTGGACAAGTTCCAGGATACCGGCGTGGATGCACCCAAGCCTGAAGATACCTTTACTACCACTCTGGTTCCCGAAATCGTGACCGCACCTCAGGCTGGCGTGGCTTACAAGTTCTTCATGTTCCAGAAGTCCTATGAGAAGAACTTCTACCTCACCGGCGAAATGGACGGCTTCTACTATCAGACTACATATGATCCTGCCAAGGCAGTGGATGTATTTGTTGAGACCGTTTCCGGTGGCTACCGCCTGTACTTCATGAAGAACAGCGTCAAGAACTACCTGGAGATCGTGAGAGAAATGGGTACTGACAACAAGATGCATAACAATGTTGTCTTCACCACCACTCCCACTGCAGTTGCAAAGTGGAATGACACCATTAAGTCCTTCACCTTTGAACTGGATGTAGACGGCACCAAGGCTGACTACTACTTCGGCACTTACGAATTCTACAAGACCTTCAGCGCATCCGATTCTGCCCGTATTACCGGCGAGAACGCTGGCAAGATGGACACCGAGAACTTCGTGGCCCGTCTGGCTACCCTAAAGGAAACTAAGGTCAGCGAAGCCGAGAAGGCATACGAGCAGTTGAAGACCGATTATCCCCCCGTGGATGGCGTATTCAGTTCCACCGAGGACTTCACCCGCAAGAACGTTTACGATGTAGACGGCAAGAAGGTGAATGTTGTCTGGACTGTTGACAACGATGCCGTGACCGTTGTGAACAACAACGATGGCACCGTTACCGTTAAGGTTGTCCGCGGCGAAGCAGACATCGCTTACAAACTGACTGCCACCATCACCGATGGCGACAAGACCCTGACCGCTTCCTGGGACTGCGTCGTTCCTGCAGTTCCTGCTACCGCTCCCAAGGATATCGTGGACGCAGCCTATGCTCTGCAGCCCGGCGAATCCCTGGCAGACCCCGTTACCCTGACCGGCATCGTTTCCAGTATCGATACTGCTTACAGCGAGCAGTATGGCAACATCACCGTTACGATCTTCATCGAAGATATGCTGGATAAGCCCATCCAGTGCTTCCGCCTGAAGGGTGAAGGCGTTGAAAACATTGCCTTTGGCGATAACATTACCGTTACCGGTATCCTGAAGAACTACAACGGCACCATCGAATTCGATGCCGGCTGTACTATGGATGCCCGCAAGTCCATGATCGAGATCGTGGATGCAGGTTATGCTCTGGAATCCGGCAAGTCTATGGACCGCGCTTACACCCTGGTGGGTGTGGTCACCAGCGTTGACACACCTTACAGCGAGCAGTACGGCAACATCACCGTTACCATCGCTGTTCCCGGCTGCGACAACAAGCCCATCCAGTGCTTCCGCCTGAAGGGCGAAGGCGCTGACGAACTGGCTGTTGGCTATATGGTGGCTGTTTACGGCACTCTGAAGAACTACAACGGTACCATCGAGTTCGATGCTGGCTGTGTTCTGGTGGACTATGCTGCACCCGAATCCGAAGAACCTGAACCTGAGACTCTGACCATTCCCGAGGCAAACGCACTGGGCGCTGCTCAGACTGGCTACACCGAGGAAATGTACATCATCTCCGGTACTGTTACCGAGGTTAAGAACACCACCTACGGCAACCTCTACATCTCCGACGCAGCGGGCAACAGCCTGTACCTGTACGGCCTGTACGACGCAGACGGCAACCGCTATGACGCAATAGGCCTGAAGCCTGTTGTGGGTGATGTCCTGACTGTTGTGGGCAGCCTGGGTAATTACAACGGCGCTCCCCAGATGAAGAACGCTACCATCGTAGAGCATATTCCTGTCCTGACCATCCCCGCTGCTAACGAACTGGGTGCTGCTCAGTCCGGCAGTTACACCGAGCAGATGTATATGGTGGCTGGCATTGTGACCGAGGTTAAGAATGCTACCTACGGCAACCTCTATATTGATGATGGCGAAGGCAACCAACTGTACATCTACGGTTTGTACGATGCAGAAGGCACCCGCTATGACGGAATGGCCCTGAAGCCCCAGGTAGGCGACATTCTGACTGTTGTGGGCGGTCTGGGCAATTATAACGGCGCTCCCCAGATGAAGAACGCTGTCGTTCTGACCCACCTGCCTGTTCTGACCATTCCCAAGGCAAATGAACTGGGTGTCGCCGGTGGCGATACCAACAAGTATCTGGTGACTGGCGTTGTTACCGAGATCAAGAACACCACCTACGGCAACATGTACATTCAGGATGCTGAAGGCAACGAACTGTATATCTACGGTCTGTACGATGCCATTGGTGATCTGCGGTATGACGCAATGCCCGTCAAGCCTCAGGTTGGCGACTCCGTCTCTGTTTACGGCGTAATGAGCCAGTACAATGGCGCACCTCAGATGAAGAATGCTTGGCTGCTGGGCCATGCCATTCCCTCTGAAGAACCCGCACCCGGTGAACCCACTGAAATCGTTGCTACCCTGAGTTTTGCTGACACTTCCACCCGTACTTCTTTCTCCAACACCCAGCAGGTGTGGGAGCAGAACGGCATCACCTTCACCAACGACAAGGCTTCCTACAATAACAATCTGGGCGACTACGCAGGTCCCGTTCGGATCTACGCCGGCACTTCCGTGAACATTGCGTTCCCCGGCATGACCAAGATCGAGATCAACTGCAACAGCGGCAAGCCCGTTGCAGGCCTGACTGACTCCCTGACCAACATCCCCGGCATCACTGTGACTACCGAAGGCAGCGTGGTTACCATCGAATTTGCAGAAGCAACCGATAGTTTCACTATCCCCGCTATTGCTGCACAAGTTCGTTTCGACAACCTGACTGTTTATGCTGCTGCAGGCTCTTCGGAGCCTGAGCAGCCCGCAGAAACTGTTTCCACCCTGAGTTTTGCTGACACTTCCACTCGCACTTCTTTCTCCAACACCCAGCAGGTGTGGGAGCAGAATGGCATTACCTTCATCAATGATAAGGCTTCCTACAATAACAATCTGGGCGACTACGCAGGCCCCGTTCGGATCTATGCCGGCACTTCCGTGAACATTGCGTTCCCCGGCATGACCAAGATCGAGATCAACTGCAACAGCGGCAAGCCCGTTGCAGGCCTGACTGACTCCCTGACCAACATCTCC
>JAZSRS010000072.1:0-3452 GCA_045538595.1 Faecousia sp.
TAAGTCAAACCTTCGGACATAGTGACCTCCTTAAAATAATATCGGGAGGCTTCTGCGGCGGCAAAAGCCTCCCGGGTGATTTAGGCATTTTCAAACAGATAGCAGCGGACCAATTCCTGCATCAGTTCATCACGATCGATCTTGCAGATCTTGCTGCGGGCGTTATTGTAATTCGTGATATAGGTGGGATCCTCTGTCAGTAGATAGCCAACAATCTGGTTGATAGGATTATAGCCTTTTTCGTTCAGAGCGTCAAAGACACTCCGGAGTATTGTGTGCATATTTTCCTTTTCCTCACCGGGAACGGTAAACTTAATTGTGCTTTGGTTTTTGTCCATCGTGTCTAGCCTCCTTCCAAATAGTAGAAATATTATAGACTATTTTTTCTTCTGTGTAAAGTACTATCGTTAAAAAATATTTTTTATCGAAGAATTGCGCCGATAGAATTTTGCAATGCGTTCAACACCTTGGAAATCACCTGTTCGGAGTCAGTATCGGTCAGTGTACGATCGTCTGCACGGAGTTCCAGGGAGAATGCCAGACTCTTCTTGCCCTCGGGAATGCCTGTACCACGGTAAATATCAAACAGAGAAATGCTACGCAGCAGTTTTCCTGCAGAGGCCTGAATGACATCTTCCGCTTGGGCTACCGTAATACTTTCGTCGCAAACAAAGGACAAGTCGCGGGTGACACTGGGATATTTGGGCAGAGGAGTGTAGGTGTGCTCCGGCAACTGCAGATCCATAATGGCTGTAAAGTTGATCTCGGCGCAGTATACTTCACTTTCAATGCCGTAATTCTTTGCTACCAGCGGATGAACCTGGCCAATATAACCTACATCCAAATCGCCAAAAGAGACCTTGGCGCAACGACCGGGGTGGTAGGAAGTATTATCTTGATCGGCAGTGTATGTTGCCTTAGGCATACGCAAACCGTTGAAGATAGCCTCCAAATCACCCTTCAGAGCAAAGAAGTCTATTTTGTTACCGTAGACGCCCAAAACAAGGATCTTGGGTTCTTGCGGAAGTGCCTTGCCGGCTATCGGCAGATAGATTTTAGCCAGTTCATACAGTCTTGCAGACTTATTGTGGTACGCATTGTTTCTGGACAGAATATCCAGCATAGAAGGCAGGGGAGTGGTACGCATAATGGAGGTGTCTTCCCCCAAAGGATTTTGGATCCGTAATGCATTTCTCAACACAGAATCCTCAGGAAGACGGATCTGATCAAAGATAGCAGGGGAAACAAAGGAATAAGTGATGATCTCACTGTAACCCAATGCACGGCACAGTTTGCCGCTAGTGGATTCCAGTTTCATAGCGTTAGTATATCCACCCTGTGTGGCATTCTTGAAATCGGTTGTGGGGATTTCATTGTAGCCAAAGGATCGACCGATTTCATCAGCAATGTCTGCCATCAAGTTCAGGTCGGGACGCCAAGAGGGCACATGGATCATATCGTCCTTTACCTCGATCTCCAGATTGTTCAGGTATTGGATCATATCTTCCTTGGAGATATCAGTGCCAAGGAGACGGTTGATCTTCTCTGCCTCCAGAGGAACAGCCTTAGGAGTGGGAACATAATGGATGATATCGATGATGCCGTCCATAATATCGCCGCACTGAAGCAGTTCTACCAGTTCACAGGCCCGCTCAACAGCGGGTAGTGTCATCATAGGATCCAGATTCTTTTCGAATTTACCGGAGGATTCGGTACGCATTCCCAATGCCAGCGCGGTCTGACGGATAGAAGTGCCGTTAAAGTTGGCGGACTCGAAAACAACCGTTGTGGTATCTTCCAGGATCTCAGAGTTTTCGCCACCCATAATACCGGCAAGACCGATGGGCTTTTCTCCGTCTGCAATTACCAGCATACCGGGCTTCAGATTACGGACATTGCCGTCGAGAGTGGTCAGGGTTTCACCAGCCTCAGCCTCTCGTACAACGATCTTACCTGAGCCTACATAACGGTAATCAAAGGCATGCATAGGCTGGCCGTATTCCAACATCACATAATTGGTAATATCCACGATGTTATTGATGGGACGAATGCCATTTGCGCGAAGACGCTGCCGCAGCCACTTGGGAGAGGGTCCGATCTTCACATTGGCGACCATACGGGAGGTGTAGCGGTTGCACAGTTCGCTAGCCGGAACTTCTACATCCAATTTGTCAAAGATAGAGCCAGCGTCACTGCCTTGTACCACAGGCTCGTGGTGCTTCATGGGCAGAGCAAATGCTGCAGCGGATTCCCGCGCCAAACCGATAATAGAGTAGCAATCAGGACGGTTGTTGGTGATCTCAAAGTCCACAACAGTATCGTCGTTGCCGATGATCAAATTGATATCGTCGCCGGGTTTGCAATCCTCGTCATTCAGAATCCAAATGCCGTCTTCAAATACGCCGGGAAGATCATTCTGCGTAAGACCCAATTCCAAATAAGAGCAAAGCATACCGTTGGAAGGCACACCACGCAGTTTACCCTTGGTAATTTGAATGCCGCCGGGGAGATAGGAGTTATGAAGTGCGGCAGGAACAAGATCGCCCTGCTGAACATTCTGTGCGCCGGTAACGATCTGCACAGGTTCTTCCTGTCCCACATCTACCTGACATACCCACATATGGTCAGAATTTTCGTGGCGTACGATAGACAGAACTTTGCCTACAACCACATTTTTAATTTCCGCATCCATACGCTCATAGCCTTCCACCTTCTGGCCGAAGATAGTCATTTTTTCTACAAATTGCTTATCAGATACATGAGACAAATCCACAAATTCATCATGCAGCCATTTTCTGTTCAGTTTCATTGCCTGTACCTCCTTAGAATTGATTCAGGAATCGGATATCGTTGTCAAAAATCAGACGCAGATCCGTGATGCGTAGACGACCCATTGCCATACGCTCCAGACCCATACCAAATGCAAAGCCGGAGTACTTCTCAGGGTCAATACCGCAGTTCCGCAAAACCTCGGGGTGAACCATACCGGCGCCCAGCAATTCGATCCAACCTTCGCCGTGGCAAGTGGAACATACCTGTCCGTTTACTTCGCCGGTGCCGTGGCACTTATGGCACTGCATATCCATTTCGCAACTGGGTTCTGTGAAAGGGAAGTGGTGGGGACGAAAACGCATAACTGCATCCTGACCGTAGATCCGTTTCATAAGGGTTACCAATGCGCCCTTCAGGTCGCCCATAGTGATGTTTTCGTCAACCACAAGACCCTCGATCTGGTGGAACATAGGGGAGTGGGTAGCGTCAGCTTCATCCTTACGGCACACACGGCCGGGTGCGAGAATGCAGATAGGCGGCTTTGCATTTTCCATAGCACGAATCTGCATGGGACTGGTTTGGGTACGCAGAAGAACAGAATCATCATCCGCGAAATAGAAGGTATCGCTGCGGTCTCTGGAAGGATGGCCTTCCTCAATATTCAAACGGGTGAAGTTGTA
>JAZSRS010000016.1:0-7426 GCA_045538595.1 Faecousia sp.
CCGTTTCCGGGAATTGCTGGGCGACGGCAGTCGGTACGGTGTTTCCCTGCAGTACGCCGTACAACCCTCCCCTGACGGGCTGGCACAGGCCTTCCTGAAGTCGGATCGTAGCCATGTCGGTCTGTGAGCCAAGGAGTTGAGTTGCCAATTTGTCTTCCTAAGACCGCTTGGCCTCCGACTTCCGTTTCCGGGAATTGCTGGGCGACGGCAGTCGGTACGGTGTTTCCCTGCAGTACGCCGTACAACCCTCCCCTGACGGACTGGCACAGGCCTTCCTGATCGGCAAGGAGTTCATCGGCGACGATGACTGCGCCATGGTGCTGGGCGACAACATCTTCTACGGCAACGGCTTCAGCGCCATTTTGTCCCGGGCCTGCGACAACGCAAAAGAGGGCCGGGCAACCGTATTTGGTTACCATGTACACGACCCGGAGCGCTTCGGCGTGGTGGAATTTGACGACGAGGGCAAGGCCATTTCCATTGAAGAAAAGCCGGTGAAACCCAAGTCCAACTATGCCGTAACCGGTCTGTATTTCTATCCCAAGGGCGTGTCTGCCAAGGCGGAGCAGGTAAAACCCTCCGACCGGGGCGAACTGGAGATCACTACTCTCAACGATATGTACCTGCAGGAAGGCAGTCTCAGCGTGGAACTGCTTGGCCGTGGCTTTGCCTGGCTGGACACCGGCACATTTAAGAGCCTGCTGGAAGCCGCTGAATTCGTGGAAATGAACCAGAGCCGGCAGAACATTCAGATCTCCGCTCCGGAAGAGATCGCCTATGTCAAGGGCTGGATCACCAAGGAACAACTGCTGACCGCTGCTGCTGCTTACGGCAAATCTCCCTACGGAGAGCATCTGCGCCGCGTAGCCGAAGACAAACTGCGACTGATTCATAAAAATTAAGAGAGGTATCGTTATGACCATTATCGTAACCGGCGGCGCCGGCTTTATCGGCTCCAACTTCGTGTTCCATATGCTGGGCAAGTACCCGGACTACCGCATTATCTGTCTGGACAAACTGACCTACGCCGGCAATTTGTCCACTCTGGAATCCGTAATGGACAACCCCAATTTCCGCTTTGTGAAACTGGACATCTGCGATCGAGAAGGCGTTTGCAAACTGTTTGAAGAAGAGAAGCCCGATATGGTGGTGAATTTTGCCGCTGAAAGCCACGTGGACCGCTCTATCGAGAATCCCGAAGTGTTCCTGCAGACCAACATTCTGGGCACCCAGGTGCTGATGGATGCCTGCCGGAAGTACGGCATCACCCGTTATCACCAGGTTTCCACCGACGAAGTTTACGGTGACCTGCCCCTGGACCGTCCTGACCTGTTCTTCACCGAGGAGACCCCTATTCACACCAGTTCTCCCTACTCCTCCTCCAAGGCCGGCGCAGACCTGCTGGTTCTGGCATATCACCGCACTTTCGGTCTGCCGGTTACCATCAGCCGCTGCTCCAACAACTACGGCCCTTATCACTTCCCTGAGAAACTGATCCCCCTGATGATCGCCAACGCCCTGAACGACAAGCCTCTGCCTGTTTACGGCGAGGGTCTGAACGTCCGGGACTGGCTGTATGTGAAAGACCACTGCAAGGCCATTGACCTGATCATTCACAAGGGTCGGGTAGGCGAAGTGTACAACATCGGCGGCCACAACGAAATGAAGAATATCGACATCGTGAAGATCATCTGCAAGGCTTTGGGCAAACCGGAAAGCCTGATCACCTATGTTACCGACCGGAAGGGCCACGATATGCGTTACGCCATCGACCCCACCAAGATCCACAACGAACTGGGCTGGCTGCCGGAAACCAAGTTTGCCGACGGCATTCAGAAGACCATTCAGTGGTACTTGGACAACAAGCAGTGGTGGGAGACCATCATCTCCGGCGAGTACCAGAACTACTACGAAAAGATGTACGCAAACCGCTAAACCCCTCTCCGGCTGCCTTGCTGGCAGCCACCTCTCCCAAAGGGAGGGGCAAGCATATCATTCTTATTTCCGAAGGGTGTTATTATGAAAGTATTTGTTACCGGTGTGGCCGGTCAGTTGGGCCACGATGTAGTCAATGAAGTCTGCCGCCGGGGTTATACTGCCGTGGGCAGCGATATTGCAGAGGAATATGCAGGCGTACAGGACGGCTCTGCGGTCACCCAGTGCCAATATGTGGCTTTGGATATTACAGATAAAAATGCCGTTTCTGCCCTTTTGACCGAGATCGCCCCCGATGTGGTGGTGCATTGCGCTGCCTGGACTGCCGTGGATATGGCAGAGGACGACGACAAGGTGGAAAAGGTCCGGGCCATCAACGCCGGTGGCACACAAAACATTGCCGACGCCTGCAAACTCCTTGGCTGCAAAATGGTGTACATCTCCACCGACTATGTCTTCGACGGACAGGGCGATACTCCCTGGCAGCCTGACTGCAAGGACTACAAACCCCTGAATGTGTACGGACAGACCAAGTTGGAGGGCGAATTGGCAGTGGCCAACACCCTCTCCAAATACTTTATCGTGCGGATTGCCTGGGTCTTTGGTCGCAACGGCAAGAATTTCATCAAGACCATGCTGAATGTGGGCAAGAACCACGACACCGTGCGGGTGGTCTGCGACCAGATCGGCACGCCTACCTACACCTTTGACCTGTCCCGGCTGCTGGTGGATATGGTAGAGACGGAAAAGTACGGCTATTACCACGCCACCAATGAGGGCGGATACATCAGTTGGTACGATTTTACCTGTGAAATTTTCCGGCAGGCCGGTTACACCACCAAGGTAGTACCGGTTACCACCGAGGAATACGGTCTAAGTAAGGCTGCCCGGCCCTTTAACAGTCGGCTGGACAAGTCCAAATTGGTTGAAAACGGCTTTACGCCCCTGCCCACCTGGCAGGATGCTTTGGCCAGATATCTGAAGGAGATTGCAGAATAATGGGTCAGATTACAGTTGAGAAAAATGTTGGCGGCATTGAGGGCCTATGCGTCATCACCCCCGCCGTTCACGGCGACCACCGGGGTTACTTTATGGAAACCTACAGCCAGCGGGATATGGCGGAAGCCGGTTTGGACATTCCCTTTGTGCAGGACAATCAGAGTATGTCTGTTAAGGGCGTGCTGCGGGGTCTGCATTTCCAAAAACAGTATCCCCAGACCAAGTTGGTGCGGGCCATCAAGGGCAGTGTGTTCGATGTGGCCGTAGATCTGCGGGCGGACTCCAAAACCTACGGCAAGTGGTACGGCGTCCTGCTGACTGAGGAAAACAAGAAACAATTTTTGATTCCCAAGGGCTTTGCCCACGGTTTTTTGGTGTTGACCGACACCGCTGAATTCTGCTACAAGTGCGACGATTTTTATCACGCCAATGACGAGGGCGGTCTTGCCTGGAACGACCCTGCTATCGGCGTGCAGTGGCCGGAACTACTTGGCGACTATAACGGCTCTGCCAGCGGGGAAGGCTACACCCTCTCCGACGGCACACCTCTGAAACTCAGCGACAAAGACCAAAAATGGCTGGGCATTCAGGACACTTTCAAGTTCTAGGGTAGAGCGGTAAATCCGAACCCGCCTGAAAGCGGCGTATTTTAGCGCTTTTCGCCCTATTGTTTCTCGCAAGGCATAAAGCCTTGCTTCGCCCCAATAGAACAAAAATCTCACAAAATCTTCTCGCTTTCAGGCCGAAGATTTTACAAAGAGAAGGTTTTTGTTCTGGGGGGCATAAAACACAGCAAATACTTTGTGTATTTGCGAGTATTTTAACGAGGATAGAGCAATAAACCCTCCTTTGTAAAACGAGTTCGGATTTATCGCTCTACCCTAAGGAGCAACTATGTCAGACAGCAAGGCTTTGCGTTCCGGTGTTGGCTATACCATCGGCAACGTGCTGATCAAAGGCATCAATTTTCTGACACTGCCTATTTTCAGCCGACTCCTCTCCCCGGAGGAGTTTGGTGTTTATAACATCTTTGTTTCCTACGATGCCATTATGTTTGTGATTATGGGTCTGGCTCTCCACGCCAGTATCCAAAGCGCAAACTTGGAGTTCCGTGGGCAGATCAACCGGTACACCTCTTCCATTTCCCTGATTTATATTGGAAATCTGGCGTTGTTTTTGGGAATCGTGGCGTTATTCCACAAGCA
The DNA here is from genome assembly GCA_045538595.1 of Faecousia sp. GTDB lineage: Bacteria > Bacillota > Clostridia > Oscillospirales > Oscillospiraceae > Faecousia. The sequence continues at coordinate 4,140 of JAZSRS010000016.1, forward strand.
ACTGTCCAATCTGTTGGACTTGCCGCCTATTGCGGTGGTCCTGCTGGTGCTATGCAGTTCTTCCAATGCGCTCATCACCCTGTATAACGTCCGGGTCAGTCTGGATTACGCCTACAAAAAATATCTGCTGGTCTCCGGCTGCACTTCCATCTTCAATGTGGGTATCTCCCTCGGGTTGATCCTCACCGTTTTCCGGGAGCAACGGGCGCTGGGTCGTATGATCGGCTCGGTCATACCGGTATGTGTGATCGCCCTTGTGATTCTCCTTTCCTTCTTCCGAAGGGAAAGACCCCGCTATAACCGGGAATACTGGCAGTTTGGTGTCAAGTACAGCCTTCCCATTATCCCCCACGGCATCTCTCAGGTGCTGCTGGCGCAGTTTGGCCGAATTATGATCCGCAATATGGAGGGCGACGGCCCGGCCGGTATTTACTCCCTGGCCGGCAATATCAAACTGGTGCTGACCATCATTACTGACTCCATCGCCACCGCCTGGAACACTTGGTTTTACACCCATATGGACCAAGGAGACACCCAAGGAATCCGGAAACGGTCTGTACAACTGATGGGTCTGTTCTTTATATTGACGGTGGGTCTGATGGCTCTGTCCCCGGAACTGGTATGGATTTTAGGCGGAAAAGAGTACGAACTGGCCAAATTTGTGGCCATTCCAATGGTGCTGGAAGCCTTTATCCTGTTTTTGTATAACATCATCGTGCCGTCGGAGTACTACTCCAAAAAGACCGGTTTTATTATGGCCGGTACTATGGTGGCCGCGGTGATCAGTATTGGACTGAACTATGTATTTATTCAGCGCTACGGCTTCCTGGTCGTTGGCTACACAACGCTCTTTGCCTATGTGTGCTATTTGGTGCTGCACATTGTCATTTCCCGGAAGTTGGTGAACTTCTATGTGCTGCCCCTTCGCTGGATCGCCGCAACTTGCTTGGCGCTGGCCCTGTTGGCTGCCTGGAATCTGTGGATGGTAGACAGCCTGCTGCTGCGGTGGGGTATGTGCGCGCTGGTGGTAATTCCCGTGGCGTTGTTGCTTTTACGCAGTGTTAGCGGTGGAAACATCAAAAACCTGCTGCGGAAAAAGTAACCGATTCTGCACATTCAGATGGAAGAGAAAGGAAGAATTTCTTATGAAAGCATTGACACCCCGTGAAGTTCAGTTGGGCGAACTGGAGGTAATGAAAGCGCTGGATGAGATCTGCAATCGGCTGAATCTGCGTTACTTTTTAACATACGGCACCCTCCTTGGCGCCGTGCGGCATCAGGGTTTTATACCCTGGGATGATGATGTGGATGTGATGATGCCCCGTCCGGATTATGAGAAATTGATCGCATACCTGATGGAGCACGAGAAAGAGATTGCCCCTCTGAAACTGATGCATTACAAGACCAACAAAAAATATATTTATCCCATTTCCCGTTTGTGTGATACCCGGTACTGGATCGACTATCACGGCGCGGCGGACTACGGTCTTGGCCTGTTTGTAGATATTTATCCTCTGGACGGCTGTGGAAACACCCCGGAAGAGGCGGAGCAGATTATGGATGGTAGCAAGAAGGCTGTATCTATGATTGATCTTGCAGGCAGGGATAAGTTCTACCCCAGCGCTTCCGGCGGTGCGATCCGCAACGCAGTAAAGTTTTTGGGTTATTGCTACGGAAAATTGCGGGGCGCTAACCACTTTGCCGCAAAATTGGATACCCAGGGCAAAAACCGCCCCTATGACAGTACATTCGTGAACCTGACCACCTGGTTTACCGCTGTGAAGCCTTTCCGGAGAGAACTGTTTGATGCAGTGGAGCGGGTGCAATTTGAGGACGCGATGCTGTGGGTTCCCACGAGATACCACGAGGTTCTCACCCAATGCTACGGGGATTATATGAAACTTCCGCCGGAGGATCAGCAGATCGCTCACCATAATTATACGGCATATCTTCTGGAGGATGAAAACACCTGAGTCAGGAACAGGACAAACGCAAGGTAGGAACGAATATGAAAATTATTGATTTTGATGTAATTTCCAAAATGCACATATCGCCCGTGGATTGCTATCAATGGGTCAGCGAAATGATTGAAAAGAAGGGGGAAGCCATTCTCCCGCCCAAGATCAGCCTGAAACCCCTTGACGGTGTATTTTGCAATGTGATGCCCTCCATCGTCGGTCAGGCCGGCGGTATCAAGGTGGTTACACGGTATCCTGAGCGAGTACCTGCTTTGGAGAGTTTCCTGTCTTTGTTTGATGTGGAGACCGGTGAAGTGCTGGCGCTGATGGATGCCACCTGGATCACGGCAATGCGTACAGGCGCGGTCGCTGCTCACGCGATTATACATCTTGCAAAATCCGATTTTTCTGCCATCGGTATCGTTGGCTTGGGCAACACTTCCAGAGCCGCTTTGTTGGTGCTGGCAGAGGTGTTGAAGGAGAGAAAACTGACTGTGAATCTGCTGAAGTACAAGGAGCAGGAACAGGATTTTGCCCAGCGTTTCTCTGGGTACGAAAACCTCACTTTCCAAATGGTGGACACCCCCGAGGAACTTGTAACCGGGTCGGATGTGGTGGTTTCCGGCGTTACCTATATGCCCACCGATTTCTGCCGGGATGAATGCTTCCAAAAGGGCGTGTTGGTGGTTCCGATCCACACCCTTGGCTTTACCAACTGCGACCTGTTCTTCGATAAGGTATTTGCAGATGACTACGGCCATGTTTGTCATTTCCGGTATTTTGACAAATTTAAGCGGTTTGCGGAAATGACCGATGTGGTCAACGGCAAAGTGCCGGGCAGAGAGTCTGATGACGAGCGGATTTTGGCTTACAACATCGGCATTTCTGTCCACGATGTGTACTTTGCCAAGCAGATCTATTCGAAGATCTCTGCAGATATGCAACTGCCGGAAGTAGAGTTACACACACCCAAACAGAAGTTTTGGATTTAACGCAGAAAAGACCCTTGGGCAACACTCCATAAGGAAGTAATGCCCGAAAAAAGCCGTTTATCCCCGCAATTCTGTGTTAAAAATGCTCGAAATACACCAAGTATTTCTGCGCTTTTTGCCTTGACTTGCAGAAATCTCCGCCTTTTTCGGGTGCTTTGCAGTTTTGAAGTGGGAACTTTTCTTCAAGACAAACAATAAAATTCCCGGAATGCTGACGCATTTCGGGAATTTTTTGTGCAGTATTGAGGGAAAGGATCCGTTCAAAACCGGTTTCTCACTATGGTGCACTGCCCTTGACCGGTGGGTTTTTTATTGTATAAGACCCCCAGTCCGGCTG
>JAZSRS010000135.1:0-11363 GCA_045538595.1 Faecousia sp.
CACGGGGGTGGGCTTGCCCAGAGGGCCAACAAAGTCCAGAATGTAGTCGCCTTCGCTCAGTTGACCCAATGCGTTGGTGGCAAAACCAACCTTTTGGAAAATAATGGTAACCGTTCCCTTCTCCCGGTCATAACCGGCAATGGTCAGGGGTACACGTTCTCCCTGCTCGTCCAGCCGGAAGATGATGAACTGACCGGCCTTGGCCTTTTTGGCCACGAAGGGGGCTTCGATATCCAAAAGGGTAACGGTAGGATTCAGTTCTTTTTTTCGTACAATTTTGAACATAAATATCACCTTGCTTAAATGTTTTTATATTTTTTCCGAACTTTTCGGAAGATTTTCTATTTTGTTTCCAGTACCCGGATCCCGGACAGAATCCGGTCGATCTCCGGCTGGTTTTCGACCCATTTATCCTTAGGGCCGTAGAATTGGAAGATCCAAAAATGGGTCTCTCCCTCCACGGTGGCGGTTACATAGGTGTACACCGTGTCGCCTACAGATGCATCATAAGAGAACCGGTAGCCGTCGCCGAACACCTCCGGGGAGCAATCCAGTTTGTTGCCGCTGATCACCAAGGCAGTGTATTCTGCCAAAGTCATCGTTTTTAGTTTGGCTTTTTCCTCTGCCATACCCTTGACCACCAGAGAGCGCCAGCCGTACATTACATCCGCGTCTGCGGCAAAGGACTCGCCGGACAGATCTGCAAAATCCCCGGGGAAAGTGATCTGCAGGTCTTTGCACTGAACGGTCTGCCCCTCCGGGTACTGCCCGCCGCAACCGGCCAGCAGACATAGGGTCAGCAGGATCACAAGGATTCTGGAAAATCCCTTCATTTTTATTTCTCCTTCAGCAGGTCGCGGATCTGGGTGAGCAGCACTTCCTCCGCAGAGGGGGCAGGGGGAGCGGGGGGCTCGGCAGGTGTTTCTTCTTCCGGCTTCTTACCCATCTCGGCGATCCTATTGACGATCTTCACGATCCAGAACACCACAAAGGCCAGGATCAGGAAGTTGATAATGGCAGAAATGAAATTGCCGTAGGTCAGGTAATTGTAAACCTCCTGCACCACTTCCTCGCCGTCGGCATTCACCACAGTCTCAAAAGTGGGGTCTACCCAAGGCATACGGGGCAGGCGGATCTTGGCATCGCTAAAATCTGTGCCGCCCATAAAAATATTCACGAGGGGCATGATCAGGTCGTCAGTCAGACTCTTGGTGATGGTGGAGAAGGCTGCGCCGATGATAGTACCGACGGCCAGCGCCATGGCGTTTCCCTTGATGGCAAATTCCTTGAATTCATTCAGCCAACCGGGTTTTTCCAACTTGATCTTCTTATTTTTCTTCATTGTATGTTCCTCCTGGTTGTTTTCTGTCGTAGGGGCGATCAGTGATCGCCCGCCTTTTACCACGCATCCGTCAGTCGCGGTTTACATAACATCTATTATTTCTTTTCGATGACTTCTAAGCCGCCCAAGTACTTGCGCAGCACTTCCGGCACGACGATCGAGCCGTCGGCCCGCTGATTCTGTTCCACCAAAGCGGGGAAGATACGGGAAGTTGCCAATCCAGAGCCGTTCAGGGTGTGCAAGAACTCAGGTCTGCCGGTCTCCTCACGGCGGAAACGGATATTGCCACGGCGTGCCTGATAATCCCGGGCGTTAGACACAGAGGAAACCTCCTTGTAGCCGTCCATAGAGGGGATCAGAATTTCAATGTCGTAAGTTCTTGCCATAGAGGCGGAGCAGTCACCGGCGGCCAGTTTCACGGTACGGAAGTGGAATCCCAGACCCTCTACCAGTTTTTCTGCCTTGGTGACCAGTTCATCAAAGGCTGCGTCGGAATCTTCCGGTTTGCAGAACTGGAACATCTCCACCTTGTTGAACTGGTGGCCGCGGACCATACCCCGCTCGTCAGCACGGTGGGAACCTGCTTCCCGACGGAAACAGGGGGTGTAGGCGAACAATTTCTTGGGCAGATCGCTTTCAGACAGGATTTCGTCCCGGTAAATGGAGCACAGCGCCGCCTCAGCGGTGGGGAGCATATAGTGAATCCGGTCATCGGTGGGGTTGGCGATCTTGTAAACCTCATCGGCAAACTTGGGGAACTGACCGGCAGTCTCGCCGCACTGGTACTCCAGCATATGGGGCGGCAGAATAAAATCGTAACCGTCGGCGGTGTGGGTGTCGATGAAGTAGTTCAGCAGCGCCCATTCCAGCCGTGCGCCCATACCGGTGTACATCCAGTTGCCTGCGCCGGCCAATTTAACACCCCGGGTGTAGTCGATCAGACCCAAACCTTCGCACAGGTCTACATGGTGCTTCGGCGCAAAATCGAAGGAAGGCTTTTCGCCAATATACCGCAAAGGCTGGTTATTTTCCTTGCCGCCGGGGAGGAGATCTGCGTCCGGTAGGTTGGGCAGGCTCAGCATTGCCACACGGAACTCCTCGGACAGAGTCTTTAATTCCGCGGCTTCATTCTCGATGGCCTTGTCCAGCGCCACGCTCTCAGCGGAATTGGCGGCAATTTGGGCGTCGATGGCGGAGGTGTCCTCGCCCTTCTTTTCCGCGCCCTTCTTCTGACCGAACAGTTTGCCGTTTTCCTTGCTGAGACGGTTTTTCTGGGCAGTTTGGCTCTCGGTGGAGGTCTTTAAGGCCCGGATCTTCTCGTCCAGTTCCAAGATTTTGTCCACAACGGCATCGCAGTCCACTTCCTTGGCCTTTAAGCCAGCCTTGACTGCGTCGGGATTTTCCTTGATTTTACGAATGTCTAACATTTTCCTACCTCTTTCTTATTCCTGATCTTCTTGACTTTTCTCGGGTTCTACGGGGATCATAAAAATACTTGCAATATACACCAGCACGCCGCCGCCGAAAAACAGCGACATGGCCACGAAAATCCAACGCACCATTCTGGGGGTCAGATTCATATATTCCGCCATACCGGCGCACACGCCGGCCAAAATACGGCCTTCTCTGGCCCGATAGAGTTCCTTTTCCATAGTTTTCTCCTTATTTCCAGTGGATTTATGCGATTTCTCCGTCAATAATATCAGAGGGTTCTTCCGGCATCACAATTGCACAAATAATGTATGCCAAAATGCCGCTGCCGCCCAGGCAGCAAAACGCCACCAAACCCAACCGCACCAATGTGGAATCTATGGAGAAATATTCGGCAATACCGCCGCAAACGCCGCACAGTTTCTTGTCTCGATTACTCTTATATAATTTCTTTTTCATAGATGCTGTTTCCTCACTTTTTCAATTTCAGCAGGGCATCCATCAGCACTTGCAGATCGTCCTGGCCGTAGAATTCCAGTTCAAACCGGCCTTTCCGCTTGCCGCTGACGATGCGGACGCCACGACCCAAGTGCTTGGACAGTTGTTTTTCGCACTCCGACACATAATTTACCGCCAAAGTCACCGGTTTTACAGGGGCAGGCTCCCGGGTCAGGTTCTTGCACAGCAGTTCCGCCTGCCGCACAGAAAGTCCTAAGGCGTAAATTTTTTGCGCCGCCTCTTTCTGCAATTTCTCCGATTTCAGAGAGACGATGGCACGGGCGTGGCCGGCAGACAGTTTGCCCTGCCGCACCATATCCTGCACATCTTGGTGTAATGTGAGCAGACGGAGCATATTGGCCACTGCTGGGCGGGATTTGCCCACTTGCTGGGCGGTTTCCTCTTGGGTCAGACCGTATTCCTCAATTAAAGACTGGTAACCCAAGGCCTCTTCCATGGGATTCAGATCCTGCCGCTGCAAATTTTCGATCAGCGCCAGTTCCATCGTCTTTCGGTCGTCTGCCTGAATGATCACCGCGGGAATTTCCCTGAGTTCCGCCATTCTGGCGGCACGCCAGCGCCGCTCGCCGGCGATAATTTGATAATATCCGTTGCCGTTCTCCCGGACAGTCAGCGGCTGCACCACGCCGTGAATGGCAATGGAATCCGCCAATGACTGCAACTCCTCCGGGTCAAAATCCCGGCGGGGTTGGAAGGGATTGGGTTCTACTTTATGCAGCGGCAACATCTGATAGGGACTTTTCTCCCGGGATTCCTCTCCAAGATCGCCCATCAGCGCGCCTAAGCCTTTGCCTAAACCTTTTGCCACTGTGTCACCTCATTTCCAATCGTTTTATCATTTCTTCCGCCATATCCCGGTAGGCCGCAGCGCCTCGGCTCAGACGGTCGTATGCGGTCACCGGCAGGCCGTGGCTGGGGGCTTCCGCCAGCCGCACATTCCGGGGCACCATCGTGGCAAACACGTTGCCCGGGAAATGCCGCCGCACTTCCTCCGCCACCTGGGTGGAGAAGTTTGTCCGGCCGTCAAACATAGTCAGGGCCACGCCAAAAATCTCCAAAGCGGGATTGATCCGCTTTTTCACCATACGGAGGGTAGTCATCAGGTCTGTCAGACCCTCCAGCGCGTAATATTCGCACTGCACCGGCACCAAAATGCTGTCCGCCGCCGCCAAGGCGTTCACCGTCAGCATTTCCAGAGATGGCGGGCAGTCAATAAAAATCACATCATACTTGTTTGCCACCTGCTGCAGCACATTTTTCAGCCGCTGGTTGGGATTTTCCACGGAGATCAGTTCCACTGCCGCGCCGGCCAAATCCGCCGTTGCTGGTAGTACATCGCCGAAATCCGTGTGGACGATCAAACTTTCTGTAGGCAGTTCGTTGATCACGCCGTCGTACACCGACTTATTTAATTTCCGCTTGTCCACTCCCAAACCGGATGTGGCATTGGCCTGAGGGTCGAAATCGCAAAGCAGCACCCGTTTGCCCAAATCTTTTAGGGCTGCGGTGAGATTCACCGCGGTGGTGGTTTTGCCTACGCCGCCTTTTTGATTGACAACGGCAATGATCTTTGCCATAGCGCTTTCCTTTCTGCCCAGTGTTTCACGTGAAACACCGGACGGGTTATTTGTTTCACGTGAAACATCACCCGTGGGTGTTGTAGGTTGTTTCGGTTTGGTGGGACTCTCCGTTTTTCATGCCACCGATCCATTGCTGGATCAGCACCACACTGAAAAGACACAGAAGCAGCGCCAGCAGCACAACCGCCAGAATCAAACGCCTCTGCCGCCGTTTTAACAGCACTACTTGCTCTTCCGGAGTGGTGATCCGCCGTTTCCGGCCGGTTTTCTTGGTCATCTGCTGACCTTTTCGGCTGGGTAGCACTACATGCACATCCGGTTTCACCGGATAGGCTTCCATTTTTTTCAAGCATTCAGCGCAGAAAACCTGATCATCTTTGGACGCTCTGCCGCATTTCAGACATTCCATTCTCCGCACCTCCATACACTTGGCTATAACCCACCTATTTTATCGACATACATTATACCCCATAATCTCCCGTTCGTAAAGAGGGAAGAAAAATTTTTTACAAATAATCACACAAACCCTCTTGACAATCACCTGACCATATGATAACATCAGATTACCACAACCAAGGAGGTGTCCCACATGAACTGGACCATTCCCGGTACGGTACTGCAAGCCCCCCGGCAGGAAGCAGAACATATTCCGGAGCAATTTCGGGCCATGTTTCTGGCCGGCGGTATGGTGCTGAGCCAAGTTTCCGCCATCACCGGCTTAGAGAGTTACACCGTGCAAAACTGGGTAAAGCGGGGATTTCTCACCGCCCCCCAGAATAAGCGCTACACCCTGCGGCAACTGTGTCGGATCATCAACATCAATTTATTAAAGAGTGTCCTGCCTTTGGACCGGATCTGCAGCCTGCTTGGCTATGTGAACGGTCGGCTGGACGACGAGCGGGATGATACCATTGACGATTCCGACCTGTATTTTATGTTTGTAGGCCTTGCCGCCCATTCCAAGGAACTGTACCGGGCAGAGACCCGGGATGCGGTGTTGGAGGAAGCGCTGCAGAATTACAGGGAACCCGTCCCCGGCGCAAAACAGAGGGTAAAAGAGGTGCTGCGGATCATGCTCACCGGCTATCTTGCCGCCCGGATGACCCAAGAGGCGGAAAATATGTTAAATCAATTGCAATAGAAAGGAACGATGTAAAATGGATGATAAAGTAATTTTTGATCAAAAACCGGACTTTGGCGGTAAAAAGCGGTCTTTCAACCCCAAAGGCCTGCGGAAACTGATAATGATTGCCTTGGTTGCCGTGTTAGTAATCGTAGCCGTATCCGGCTGTTTCTACACTGTGGACGATAAGCAGCAGGCGGTGGTGACCACCTTTGGTAGGGTGACGGATGTAACCGATGCCGGTGTTCATTTCAAACTCCCCTTTGGCATCCAAAAGGCCCAAAAAGTGGATGTGAATGTGTACCAAAAGATCGAACTGGGCTACAAGAGCGACCCTTCCGGCGACGGCTATCAGGTAAAACCAGAAGAAAGCACCATGATCACCGGCGATTACAACATCGACAATATCGACTTCTTCGTGGAATACAAGGTCTCCGACCCTATTACCTACCTGTATTCCTCTGTCCAACCTGAGGAAATTTTGCGGAATCTGATCCAAAGTCAGGTACGGAATGTGGTTGGCTCCTCCACCATCGACTCGGTACTCACCGACGGCAAAGAGAATATTCAAATGCAGGTGAAGAACTTGGTTACCGACATTCTCGCCCAGTATGATATTGGCCTGAGTTTGGTGGATGTGAAAATTCAGGACTCCGAGCCGCCTACGGTGGCCGTCATTGAGGCATTCAAGGCGGTGGAAACCGCCAAGCAGCAGGCGGAGACTGTGGTCAACGATGCCAAGGCCTACCAGAATGCCGAACTGCCCAAGGCACAGGCCGAGGCTGATAAATTGATTCAGAACGCGGAATATCTGAAACAAAACCGCATCAACGAGGCGGTGCAGCAGGTGGCTATGTTCCAGGCGATGTACGCCGAATACGCCCAAAATCCCGCCATCACCCGCTCCCGTATGTACTATGAAACCATTCAGGAAATTCTCCCCGGCGTAAAACTGTATATCAACACCGGCGAATCCGGCAGTGGCGTGCAGATGCTGCTACCCTTGGAACAATGGTAAGAAGGAGGTAACGGAAATATGAAAAAACGCATTATTATCGCAGCGGTGGCCGTCCTGCTGATCTTTGTTCTGGCCAACAGTTTCTATGTGGTGCAGGAAAACCAACACGCCTGCGTGGTGGAATTCTCCAAGATCGTGTCCACCACCGACCAGCCGGGTCTGCACTTCAAAGTCCCCTTCCTCCACTCGGTGAAGTATTTCTCCGATGCCACCCAGTTCTACGACATTCCCCCCTCCGAAGTCATCACCTTGGATAAGCAGAATATGACCGTGGACTGCTATGTGCTGTGGGAGATCACCGACCCCCTGAAGTTCTATCAGACCCTTGGCACTACCACCGTGGCGGAGCAACGGCTGGGAGATCAAACCTACACCGCTCTGAAGAACGCCATGGGTACACTGGCCCAGTCCGACATTATCAATATGGAAGACGGCGGCCTGCGGAATGAGATCTACGACGGTATTGCCACCACCGTCAACGAAAAGGCCAAAACCTACGGCATCCATGTGCTGGATGTGAAGATCACGCGGTTCGACCTGCCGGACAGCAACCTGAACGCGGTCTACTCCCGTATGATCTCCGAGCGGAATCAGATGGCCTCCAAATTCACCGCCGACGGCAACTACGATGCCTCCATTATCCGCAACGATGTGGATAAGCAGGTGAACATTCTGGTGTCCAACGCCAAGGCGGAAGCCGCCAAGTTGGAAGCCGAGGGCGAAGCGGAGTATATGCGCCTGCTGGCCGAGGCTTATAACAGTGAGGATAAGCAGGAATTCTATGAATTTATCTTGGCGCTGGATGCCCTGAAAACCAGCCTGAACGGCGAAGAAAACACCATCATCCTGGACGCAGATTCCAAACTGGCTGGACTGCTGAAAGGCGAATAAAAATTATGGGAGCGTCCATGGTCGGCGCTCCCATTTTTATGCTGAAATTCCTTGACTTTCCTAGGTTTTCAATATATAGTAGGTAGTGGAAAAATACATACGGAGGTATTGCTATGTTTATTGACATCCATTCCCATTGCTATCGCATTCTTCCCCCCACCAATCAGTTCGTACCCCCTTTCTGCACCCCTGAGCAACTGATCAGACGGTATGACAAAATGAAGGTAGATTACGCCGTTCTTCTGCCTGTTATCAATTCCGAAATTTATTTCGTGCAGTCTGTGGAAGATATTGTGGAAATCTGCCAGAAGCACCCCGACAGATTCATTCCTTACTGCAACGTTGACCCCCGGGCCATTACCAACTCCCCCACCGCTCCTCTGGACGAAGTCATGCGTTACTACAAGAGCCTGGGTTGTAAGGGTATCGGCGAAGTGATGCCCAATATGGAAGTGCTGGATCCCAAGGTGCAGAACCTGTTCGCCTGCGCCGAGAAAGAAAATATGCCCGTCGTTTACGACGGTTCTGTGCAGAAAGATGGCGACTTCGGTCTGTACGATGAACCCGGTCTGTCTCAGTTAGAGTATACCCTGCTTCAGTTCCCCAACCTGAAACTCTTCGGCCACGGCCCCGTGTTCTGGTGCGAGATCGCCAGATTGGAGACCCCTGCAGAGCGTGGTTATTACTTCGGTATGAGAGGTCAGACCGGCAAGATCAACCGCGGCCCCATTCTGGAAGAGGGCGTTGTGCCCAAGTTGTTCCGCAGATACGAAAATCTGTGCGGCGACCTGTCCGACGGCACTTGCTTCAACGCAATGAGCCGGGATCACTCCTACGGTCCCCGTTTCCTGTCCGAGTTTGAAGACCGCCTGTACTTCGGTACCGATATGGTGGCTGAGGATATGTTCGTCGGTCTGGATGAACTGCTGCTGTCCTGGCGTGAGCAGGGTAAAATCAGCGAGACCACTTTCCGTAAGATCGCTTACGATAACGCCGCAAAACTGCTGGACATCCACTAATACAACAAAAACCGCCCAAGGGCGGTGCGCCATAGTGATAAATTGGTTTTGAACCGCCCCTTTCCCGCTTAACTTCACAAAAAATTCCCGAAATGCGTCAGCATTCCGGGAATTTTGTTATTTGTTAATCAAAAAAGTTGCGACTTCAAAACTGCATGGCACCTAAAAAGGATGGGGATTTTTCTGAGATAAGGAAAAAACCGCAGGAATCCTTTGTGGATTGCGAGGATTTTTGACGCAATATCAGGGAAATCAGCGCCTTTTTAGGCAATCTATCACTATGGTGCACCGCCCAAGGGGGCGGTTTTTTAATGGAAAATGGACAATGGATAATTTATGTGTCGGCTTTGCCGACAGATTAAAATAATCGCTGTAAGCGATACAATAATTTTCAATTTTCAATTAAAATTTTCCCGGCAGGTTACCTGCCGGGGATGTTTTATCAGGAGTTTTTCATCACGATGGTCTCGATGCTGTCGCCCACGTGTTCGCAGGCGTCGGCACATTTTTCCAGTTTGTCGAAGATCTCACGCCAGAAGATCACCGTCAGCACATCGGTGGAGAAATCCGCAGCCTTCAGGGTTGCTTCCAGATACAGTCGGTCGCACTCCTCTTCCTTATGGCTCAGATTTATGATCATCTCGTGGAGTTTCTTGGGCTTCTTGAAGTTGGGCAGTTCGCCCAGCATTTCGGTCATCAGTTGACAGCATTCCACGATCTTTTCCGCAAAGGCAATCGCCTCAGGCATAACGGTCTGGATACGGTTTACATAGATCCGCTGCAGCACTTCCTCGATAAAATCAGCCACTTCGTCAATGTTGGCACTGATCTGGGCCATATCCTCCCGATCCATAGGGGTCACGAAGGCCTTGGCCAGCATGGATGTCATCTCGTGCTTCACGCCGTCAGCGGCATGCTCCAGCGCGTGCATTTCCTTGAGCATCGTGTGGATATTTGCGTAGTCATAATTGGTCAGGCATTCCTGCAGGTAAGCAGCGGCCTTGTTGCAGCACTGGGCGGCTGCGGTAAAATTCTCATAGTACAAGCGGTCGGATTTAGCCATAATCGTTTTCCTTTCTTAAGTTCAGAAAATTAGCAGAAGATTACCAGAAACAGTTTGGTCATTAAGAAGCCTATAATGCCGCAGCCGGGGAAGGTCAGCACCCAAGTAAGCACCATTTCCTTTACCACGCCGAAGTTGATGGCTTTTACATTTTTCACAGCGCCCACGCCCATAATGGAGGTGGTCTTTGCATGGGTGGTAGACACCGGCAGGCTCAACAGAGAGCAAAGCAACAAGGAAGAAGATGCCGCCAAATCTGCGGAAAAACCTTGGTATTTTTCCAGTTTCACCATATCCATACCCACGGATTTGATGATCTTCTTGCCGCCGATGGCCGTACCCAGACCCATGATCACTGCGCACAGGATCATGATCCAAGTGGCAGGCTGCATACCAGCGGGAATGGACTGGCCCTGAGACATAAACAGGCACAGGATAATGATGCCCATAAATTTCTGACCGTCCTGCGCGCCGTGCATAAAAGCAGAATATGCCGCGCCGGCGATCTGGGCGTACTTGAATACCGGCTCGGTCTTGCGGCGTTCCACACGGCGGAATGCAACGGTAACCAGTTTGCAAACCACCCAACCCAAACCAAAGCCAAGGGTCACGGAGATCACGATACCGTAAAGCACCTTCACCCACTCTGCCCCGTTGATACCGGCAAAAGAGCCGTTCAGGGCGATGGCAGAACCGGACAGACCGGCGATCAGGGCGTGGCTCTCACTGGTGGGAATGCCGAACACGAATGCGGCAGTTGCCCATGTAACGATGGCGAACATAGCGGCGCTTAACGCGATGACCGCCCGGTCCGGGTCAGTGCCGAAGTCCACCATTTTGGTAATGGTCTCTGCCACCTTGGGGCTGAGGGCCGTCATCACATACACGCCCAAGAAGTTGAAAACAGCGGCCATAATGATGGCGGCCCGGGCAGACATACACCGGGTAACCACACAAGTGGCGATGGCATTGGGCGCATCTGTCCAGCCGTTGACCAAAATCACGCCCAAAGTCAGCACCACCGCAATAAACAGCAGGGGATTTTGGGTCATTTGGCTCCAGAAATACGCAAGTGAAGTATCCATAAAAATCCTCCAAATAGGTATTTATCGTCATAGTAAACCATATTTTGCTAATTTTATTCTACTATAACCCCGCCCACCCGTCAAGAAGAAATTGAGAATGGAAAATGGATAATGGAGAATGGATGTGTCGGCTTTGCCGACAGATTAAAATAATCGCTGTAAGCGATACAACAATTTTCCATTTCCAATTTTCAATTATACATTAAAAATCCCGGCGGAGTACTCCGCCGGGATTCAGACCGTCGAGAAACCCCTGCTTTGCGTTATGCAAGGCAGGGGTTTGGTATGTATT
>JAZSRS010000123.1:0-16392 GCA_045538595.1 Faecousia sp.
CCTGTCAGCAGCGCAGAAAGGGTTATCAAGGTAATGCAGGTGGCGGTGGCGGGGGCCTTTTCGTCCAATCCCAAGGCGGTATATCCGTTCACACAGACTTGTCCAAGGCAACAGATCAGTCCGCCTACTAAAAAGGCTTTCAGGCAATTCTTCTTAATTGGGGAGCGGGGCGCCATATTCTGAATCATTTTCCCATATTCTTTTTCCGTCATAACAAAATCCCTCCTGTGGTATTTTTTCCGCCACAGGAGGGATTATGCAATTATTTTAATTTTTCCAGCGCCACGCGGGCAGCATCCTGCTCGGCTCGTTTTTTACTGGAGCCAATGCCTCTGCCGACGGTTTCACCGTTTAAGTCCAGTTCCACCACAAACTCCTTATTGTGGTCAGGGCCGCTCTCCTCTACCAGTCGATAGGTGATCTGCTGATTTTTCTTCTGCTGCACCAATTCCTGCAGGGCAGTTTTGTAATCGGTGTTTTTCATTGTCTGCGCCGGGGTATTGGTCAGCACAAACTTGCGGATAAACCCCTCCGCGGCCGCCATACCGCCATCTAAAAAACAGGCTGCGATCACGGATTCCACTGCGTCAGCAAGGATAGGCGGCCGGTTTCTGCCGCCGCTTTGCTCTTCGCCGTGGCCCAGCAGCAGGTAATTGCCCAATGTGATCTTGTAAGCGATCTGGGCAAGGCTGGTCTCGCAAACCATATCTGCCCGCATACGGGTCAGTTCCCCCTCGGGACGGTCGGGAAAGTTTTTATAGAGGTGTTCCGCCACCACCATACCCAACACGGAATCTCCCAAGAACTCCAGTCGCTCATTGCTTTTCAGGCTGTTATGCCACTGCTCGTTGGCGTAGGAAGAATGGGTCAGGGCGTTTTGCAATAGGGTGATATTCTTAAAACTGTAACCGATGGCGGTTTCCAAATCCTTAATCATCGGAAGACTCCTTTTCCGTCAGCGCTGCCAGACTCTGTTCCAATTCCCCGGAGATATCCGTCTGGGCTGCATCCATGGCCTGCTTCACCGCATTACGGAATGCCAGCGCGTCAGACGAGCCGTGGGCCTTGATCACCGGCTTGCGGATACCCAAGAACTGAGTGCCGCCGATGGTACGGTAGTCCAGCATGCCCATCACTTCATCCACACCGGGTTTGCAGAACAGGTAGCCGATTTTGGACAGCAGGCTGCGTTTGAAAATCTTATGCTTCATCAGGCTGCCCATAAACATAGCCGTGCCTTCAATGGATTTCAGCAACACATTGCCGGCAAAGCCGTCGCAAACTACCACATCCACCATACCCAGAGGCACATCCCGGGCCTCTGCGTTGCCAACAAAGTTGATAAGACCCTTCTCCCCTGCATCTTTGAGCAAGGCGTAGGCAGCCTTCTGCAGATCAGTGCCCTTGGTATCTTCGCTGCCGATATTCAGCAAGCCCACCTTGGGGTTTTCCACGCCTAAGTACTTTTTGGCATACAGAGAACCTACTACACCGAACTGCAACAGGAATTCCGGGGTACACTCGGCATTGGCGCCGCAGTCCAAAATAACAGTTTTGCCACCGGCCTTATTGGGCATAACGGGACCCATTGCCGCCTGGCGAATACCCTTTACCCGCTTGACAAGGAGCGTCGCGCCGGTGAGCAACGCGCCGGTAGAGCCGGCAGAAATGAAGGCATCGCCATCGCCGTCAGTAAGCATTTTCAGGCCCACCATCATAGAGGAGTCCTTTTGCTTTCTGACTGCAGCCGTGGGGTCTTCGTGGTTATCCACCACGCCCTCTGCGTGGACGATCTCCACGCCCTCGGGAAGGGTGTCGATTCCCTGCTGACGCAGAACGCTGAGAATCTCCTCGCCTCTGCCTACCAATATAATCTGGGCGTTCCATTTTTTTGCCGCCTGCACGGCACCCATAACCGGTGCCAGAGGGGCATTGTCTCCGCCCATTGCGTCCAGAATAATCTTCATAGCCGCACCTCTTTCTTTATATGCCCTGCTTTATCAGAGCGTCAATGATTGCTAAAGAACGGTTGGCGATTGCCAAGTTTTTCTCTGCTTTCTTCTTGATTCGCTGCTCCAAGGGAGCGATAATGCTGAAATTCACATTCATCGGCTGGAAATTCTCGATCCGGCCGTCGCTGATATACAGACCTAATGCGCCGATGGCAGTCTCTTTGGGGAAGTTGGGCAATTCCCTGCCCAGCACCTTGGCTGCCATAGCCACGCTGGCCAAAAATCCGGAGGCTGCACTTTCCACATAGCCTTCCACGCCGGTCATCTGGCCTGCGAAGGCCACCAGCGGGTTACGACGGTCGGCATAGAATTTATCCAGCAGTTTGGGACTCTGCAAAAATGTATTTTGGTGCATTACGCCGTAGCGGACAAATTCGGCATTTTGCAGGGCGGGGATCATAGAGAATACCCGTTTCTGTTCGCCGAATTTCAGGTGGGTTTGGAAACCTACCAAATTATACACACTCTTGGCGGCATTGTCCTGCCGTAACTGCACCACGGCATACGGCTCTTTGCCGGTTTTGGGGTCAATGAGACCCACCGGCTTTAATGGGCCATACCGCAGGGTGTCCTGCCCCCGACGGGCCATAACCTCTACCGGCATACAACCTTCAAAGACCCGCTTATCTTCAAACCCGTGGACTTCCGCTTCCTCCGCGGAAATCAGTTCTGTGATAAAGGCCTCGTACTGTTCTTTATTCATTGCGCAGTTTACATAATCCGGAGTTCCTCTGTCATACCGGCTCTGCCACCAGGCATGCTCCATATCCACCGATTCAGCGGTAACCAGGGGCGCTGCTGTGTCAAAGAAGTGGAGGTAGTCGCTGCCGAAGTACTCACCAATGGCCTTGGAAAGCACATCGGAGGTCAGCGGGCCGGTGGCAATGATCACCGGGCCTTCCGGCACTTGGGACACTTCCTCGGCAATCACCGTGATGTTGGGGTGGTTACGGATCTTCTCTGTTACAAGGTCAGAAAAACCCTGTCTGTCCACCGCCAAACAGCCGCCGGCTTCCACACGGGTGGCTTCGGCACATTCCAGGATCAGGCTGCCCACTCTGCGCAGCTCTTCCTTCAGAAGGCCCACAGCATTTTCCAGGCGGTCGCCCCGGAGAGAGTTGGAGCAAACCAGCTCCGCGAAGTCGGGGGTATGGTGGGCAGGGGACATTTTGTGGGGCTTCATTTCATAAAGTTCCACCGAAATACCCCTTTGGGCCAGTTGCCAGGCAGCCTCTGTACCTGCAAGGCCTGCGCCGATGACTTTCACTGTTGCCATCACTTGGTCTCCTTCGATTTTGCAGACTTCTTTGCCGTTGTCTTCTTGGCTCCGCTCTTCTTCGCCGGCTTTGCTTCGTCAGCCGACTCGTCAGAGGGTTTCTTATAGTATCCCCGCTTGTCTTCCGGCAGGAAGTTTTCGCAGGTCTCGTTAATGCAGAAGGGTTTCATTCGGCCGCGGCCAGACTTTTTGAACATAGTCTGTCCGCACTTGGGACAGTCCTCTGCGGTGGGTACATCCCAGGTCATAAAGCCGCATTCTGCGCCCCGTTCACAACCGTAATAAGCAAATCCCCGCTTGGATTTCCGTTTCAAAATGGTACTGCCGCACTTGGGGCAGCGGCCGGGCATCTTCTCCACGATGGGTTTGGTATTTTTACACTCCGGGAATCCGGGACAAGCCAGAAACTTACCGAAACGACCTACTTTGACTACCATTTTTCTGCCACAGACTTCGCAAATCTCTTCGCTTTCCTCGTCCGGCACTTTCAATCGAGTACCCTCCAAGGCTGCTTCTGCATCGGTCAGTTCCCGGTGGAACTCTGCATAGAACTCCGCAAGCAACGCCTTCCAATTCCGGTTACCGGCTTCCACCTCGTCCAACTGGTTTTCCATATTGGCGGTAAATTCCACATCAATAATATCGTTGAATCGCTCCAACATCAGACCGGTTACCACCTCGCCCAAGGCCGTGGGCTGCAGGCGCGTCTCCACCTTGTTCACATACTCTCTGTCCTGAATGGTAGAGACGATGGTAGCATAGGTAGAGGGACGGCCGATACCCTTTTCTTCCATAGCCTTAACCAGGGTTGCCTCGTTATAGCGCACGGGAGGTTGGGTAAAGTGCTGCTCCGGTTTCATTTCGGACGCGGTGGCTCTGTCCCCTTCCTGCAAATCCGGCAGCGGTGCGCCTGTCGCCTCTGCCTCATCATCCCGACTCTCTTCATAAACAGCCAGGAAACCGGGGAACATCACACTCTGGTGGGTGCTGCGGAAGGTATGGCCTGCGCATTCGGTATCAATGGCCACAGTGTCATACACCGCATTGGCCATCTGAGAGGCCAGGAAACGGCTCCAGATCAGTTTATACAGGCGATACTGCTCCTTGGTCAGACTTTTTTCAATTCGCTCCGGGGCAAGTTCCACATGGGTAGGCCGAATGGCTTCGTGGGCATCCTGGGCGCCGGACTTGGTCTTGAACACGTGAAATGCGCCGTAGTGATAATTCTTTCCATAGCGATTCACAATAAAGTTCTTTGCTGCGGCCATGGCTTCGTCGGAAAGGCGGAGAGAATCGGTACGCATATAGGTGATCAGACCCAGCGTTCCCTCCCCTGCCACATCTACACCTTCGTAGAGTTGCTGGGCGATGGCCATGGTGCGCTTGGGGGTCATATTCAATTTCCGGGATGCCTCCTGCTGGAGAGTGGAAGTGGTAAAAGGAGGCGCGGCAGAGCGCTTTTTATCCGCCCGCTTTACACCGGAGACCACAAATTCCTTACCGGTGATCTCGCTGATCACCTTTTGTACCTGGGTTTCATTGGTCAATTCCTGCTTTTTGCCTTTTCCGTGGTAACGGGCCACAAAAGAGCCGGGTTTTTCAATCAGATTCAGTTTCACATCCAGCGACCAGTACTCCTTGGGCACAAAGGAGCGGATCTCATTTTCTCTGTCTACCACAAGACGGGTGGCCACAGACTGGACACGGCCGGCAGACAGACCTCTGCGGACCTTTTTCCACAGAAGCGGGGATAGTTCATAACCCACAATTCTGTCCAGAATTCTTCTGGCCTGCTGGGCATCCACCAAATCGGTGTCAATGGCACGGGGATTGGCAATGGCTTCCCGCACCACCTTTTGGGTGATCTCGTTAAAGGTTACCCGCTTGGCCTTGGAAGAAGGCAGATTCAGCAGTTCCTGCAGATGCCAGGAGATGGCTTCGCCCTCCCGGTCCGGGTCGGTTGCAAGATAGACAGTGTCTGCCTTCTTGGACAGTTTCTTCAGTTCGTCGATCACATCGCCTTTATTGGGCAGAGGAATATACTGGGGTTCAAAGTTACCTGCAATATCCACGCCCATGGTGCTTTTGGGTAGGTCACGCAGGTGGCCCATACTGGCCTTTACCACATAATCAGGTCCCAGATATTTTCCAATGGTCTTTGCCTTGGAAGGCGACTCCACAATCACAAGATGCAAAGGTATCATTCCCTTCGGTAGGATTATTTCAGACTGACACGACCGCCGGGATGCTTATACACAAGGCCTTTTACCGTCAGCATCGTCAGCGCTGACAGGACTTTTCCCGATGGCATATCCAGTTTTGCCATTAACTCCGCCGGCTCTTGTGGCTGGCGGGTCAACTGAGCCAAAACAGCCTGCTCTTCCTGATTCAGGGCAGGATGCGTATTTTCTAACTCAATATAAGTGGTATTCCCCCGGTTGTCAATGTCTTTTTTCTGAAGGGCAGGGATTTCTTCCCCATCTTTTCCGGGAATAGCGGGTGTCTGCGCTACCTTTTGCAGAGGTTTTTCGCCACTGTAAAGGGAGCGTGTTCCGCTATGATGAAGTTTGCCGGGGTACAAAAAATCATACTCCCGCAAAACATCCCAACCGGAGAACACCGGGATCGCGCCGTCCTGCAACAGAGTGTTACTACCCTCGCAGGCAGGGGTGTTGATGTTACCCGGTACGACGAACACATCTCTTCCCTGCTCCAGGGCGTGATTGGCGGTGATCAGCGCGCCACTCTTTTTCGGTGCTTCTACCACCAAAATACCGTTGCTGATTCCGCTGATGATTCGGTTTCTGGCAGGAAAATGCCAGGGTTTCCCCTGATCTCCCGGCGGATATTCCGAAATCAGGCAGCCGGTTTTCACCACAGCATCAAACAGTCTGCGGTTATGGCGGGGATATACCACATCCACGCCGCAGCCCAACACACCTATCACAGGGCAATCCGCATCCAAAGCACCCTGCATCGCAGCGGTATCTACACCGCTGGCGCCGCCGGAGACTACCATTCCTCCGGAACAAGCGATCTGACTGCCCATTTGGTGGGCCACCTGCAAGCCGTAGGCAGATGCTTTTCTCGTTCCCACAACGCCGATAAAAGGCACATCGTCCCAATCCGGCAGTATACCTTTATAATATAGAAGAATCGGGGCATCTGCAGTATTACGCAGTCTGCCGGGGTAGGCAGGATCGCCAATAGGCAGAACGCCAATATTCTTCTTGGCGCAACGACGCATAATTTGCTCCGCTTCAGACAAGTCTATATTCCTGATGCCAAGGTTCTGCAAGGTTTCACTGTTCAGGTTGAGCAGTTCTTGCGGGTCGGGAAATTGTTCCAACAAGCGGTGCTTTTGCATCAGGGAGACATCCTGCAACTGGGCAAACCATATCCAATGAACCAGCATTCTCTCACCCTTTCATCTGCCAGCAGACAATGGCGGCTGCAATGGCCGCGTTCAAAGATTCACAATTGGGATTCATAGGAATAATCAGGGAACAGTCCGCGTCCTGCAAAATCTCCTTGCGCACGCCCTGTCCCTCACTGCCGATGACCACCGCCATAGTGCGCAGAGCCGCTTCCCGCAAGTCTTTTGCTGTGTCGTTCAGCGCCGTGATCGCCACGGGGATACCTGCATCTTCGCAGGCGGCTTTCACTTCCGCCCAAGTGGCCTGCACCACTTCCATACGGAACACGGCGCCCATACTTGCTCTAACCACCTTATGGCTATAGGGGTCTGCGCAACCTTCCAGCAGTGCCACAGGAATCTCCAGCGCATCTGCGGTACGCAGGATCGTACCCAAATTGCCCGGGTCCTGTATACCGTCCAGCAGCAACATTCCCGGCTTGGGTGTAAATGCTACTTTCTCCGGCAGGCGGCACAGAAACAGTGCGCCCTGGGGAGTCTGCATAGGGGAAATAGATTCCATCACATCGGCAGGTACTTTCACCACCCGCACGCCTTGAGGAATTTCCATATCTACGTCCTGGGAAAGGATCACAGTATCCAAGCCCGGCCACCAACGAATGGCTTCCTGCAGCAGTTTTGTTCCGTCAGATACAAACAGGCCTGTGCTCTCCCGCTCTTTCCGGGAGGTAAGCAGTTTCCGTACCTGCTGCAGCAGAGGGTTTTTTCGGGAGGTAATTATTTCGATCATAATTTCTGCACCCTGTTCAACGCGTCTGTATCGCCTAAAATCTCCATAATGTCACCGGGCATGATCTCATAATCTGCGCCGGGAGATACATTGATGTGGTTACCTTGTTTCACAGCAATAATATTCACGCCCAACTTTGCCCGCACATTCAAGTCCTTCAGACTCTTGCCCACCCAAGGTGTGGGGGCCGGTACTTCAATAATACCGTAGGCATCAGACAGTTCGATATAATCCAGCACATTGGGACTGGACAGATTTCTGGCAAGGCGGTTGGCCTGCTCCTGTTCCGGAATGACCACCTTATCGGCCCCCAGTTTCAGCAGTACCTGCCGGTGGGTCTCGTCATAGGCTTTGCAGACCACATAGGGAATACCCAGTTCTTTCAAATTGATAGTGGACAGCACAGAATCTCCCAGACTGTTACCGATGGCAACGATGGCGCAGTCAAATTCCTTAGCACCCAGGGCTTTCAGTACTTCCTTATCTCTGGCATCACCTACTACCGCCTGGGTAACATAGTGGCTGATCTGCTGCACCAGTTCGGTGCTTCGGTCAATGGCCAGCACCTCACAACCCAGTTCGCACAGGCGGCGCGCTGCTTCCGTGCCAAACCGACCAAGACCTACAACAATATATGATTTCATATATATCCCTCCTTATCCAATCAACAAGTTGGTATCTGCGTAGCGGAAACGCTCTTCCGCTTGATTTCCCATTAAGAATCCAAGGCTGATCGTTAGCACACCCACACGGCCAAAATACATAAACACAATGATCAGCAATTGGGCGGGGATACCCATCATCGGGGTAATGCCGGTGGTAACGCCCACCGTTGCCAGCGCCGATACCGCTTCGTGCAAACCGTCGGTAAAAGAGACCGACGCGGTAGCCGAAATGAAGAATCCGCCGAAGAATGCCAGCGCTGCCATAATAAAGAAGATGGTCATGGCATCAGTTGCTTTCTCGTTGGGAACGGTACGGTGGAACACATGAACCGTGTTCCTTCCCCGGGCCTTCGTCCAAATAAACAGCACCAGCACCACAAAGGTCACTGTCTTTAAGCCGCCGGCAGTAGAGCCGGAAGATCCGCCGATCAGCATAATTACCATAGACACTGCTTTGCCGCTTTCTGTCAACAGTCCCTGATCTAAGGACACAAAACCCGCTGTGCGGAGAGTTACGGTCTGGAAAAAGGCGTTCAGCACTTTCTGCCCAACGGGCATGTTTTTTAAGGTATCGGGGTTGTTCCACTCCAGCAGTAGAAACATTCCTGCGCCCAGTAATGTGATTACTGATGTGGCGATCAGCACCAGTTTGGTATAGACGCTGCATTTCCGGAGAGATCGTACCCTCGCCAGTTCTTCCCACACGAAGAAGCCCAAGCCGCCCACAGTGATCAGCACCATCAGGGTGATCAGCACCACAGGGTCGTGATTAAGCGAAATTAAACTCTGTCCCGGCGCAACTGAGCCGAAGATGTCAAATCCTGCGTTACAGAAACCGGAGATCGCGTGAAACACGCCCCATATTGCCGCCTGTCGGAAACCCACCTGAGGCAAAAACCGAAGCGTCAGCACCGTGGCGCCGGTAAGTTGGATGCCCAAAGATCCAAATATGACAATCCGCTGCAGCCGGACCACATCCTGCATATCGTTCAGGCTCATTGCCTGGGCCATCACCATTCGCTGTTTCAGTCCTACTTTCTTTCGCAGCAGGAAGATCACCAAGGACGCCGCAGACATAAAGCCAAGGCCGCCGATCTCAATCAGCAGCAGGATCACTGTCTGTCCAAAACCGCTCCACTGGGTATAAGTATCAAAAAGCACCAATCCTGTGACACAGGTGGCGGATGTGGCGGTAAAGAGCGCGGGGAAAAAGCCGCAGGATTCGCCGCTGCGGGAAGAAACCGGCAGCATCAGCAGCACCGTTCCCAGAAGAATAATACCTGCAAATACCAAAGCGATGATCTGCGTGGTACGAAGGTGCAGTCTTCTGAACCGTTTCCAGATTCGTAGACTTCCTTTTCCGTTAGCCATAAACTTCTCTCCTTTCTCCGTAGTAGCAGTATTTTACCTTATTATATCAAGTTTATGTCCCTTTGCAAGCAGGTTTTTCCAAATACAAAAGGACTGCCCCGGAGAAAGTACTTTCTCCGGGGGTAAATTTATTTTTCTACATACGCCAAAGAGGTGCCCAGATACTGCTCCCACGGATAGGTATCTGTGCTCTTTTCTAAATTATAGGACTCCCGAATACCGGTACACACCCGCAGAAGTTTCTCCTTCATAATGGGAGATGTAAACATCTCCTGATTATCAGGCAGCATAGCATTATAGAATATGCTGCACCGGTCCTCCAGCGGATACCGCATAGAAAGGGTATCTGTAAAAGCCCGGGTATTGCCCTCCAGGTAGGCCGGTCTTTCTTTCAGTTCTCCGTCGTAGGCATAAGCAAAGCCCTTGGGATTCATCTCATCCCAAGTATCATAGTCCCGGCTGTTACCCAGCACATGGCTATCAATGCCGTAAGAAATGCCTCGGATCAGAGATTGGACCACATCTCCATGGCTGGAGATCACAACATAGCAGTCTCCCTCTTTCCAGAATTGCACCCAATCCTGTCCGCCATCAATGCTTTGCACTAAGGCGATCCGGATCCAGCCGGCTTCCACGGTCTTTAACAGGAATTTCTCCGGGAATTTCTCCAGAACAGATACCATCTGTTCCAACATACCGTCGATCACCTGCGGATTATGCTCTATTTCTAAAGTATGTCCTTCGCTGTATTTCACTGCGTCTCGCCACAGGAGGATCTTGACGCCGTATTTGACTTCATAGTCGTCTGCCAGATCCCGGCACTGGGCAAGGCCCTCCGTGTCCGGATTATCCAAGGTATAAAGCGGGCCGGTATAGTCTTCCCCGCCCTCCACAGGAGATTTGGTAATATCCCAACTGTACAGGGAATTCTGTTCGTCTGCAGTCAAGATCCAGATCCGGCTGCCATCACAGCACAGTTGGGTCGGCATCATCATATTGGGTACCATTACCCGGGATGTGCATCTGCCTGTATCCAGATCATAGAAAGAGAATTCTATGCCGCCGGCAGTTTTTACATAGTCTACAATGCCGTTCATCTCCAGCATGGACTGCCGGCCGCCGGCTGTGTCCTCACCGGGACGAGGCGCCAGGAAGCAGTTGTATGTATCCTGTCTTGTTCCGAAGACGGATTGCCGCACAGTACCATCCAGCCAGTTGGCATAGAAGTTTTCTCCGTATGTCTGCAGGTTGGAAACTTTCTGCGCATTGCCTAAAGTCTGACCGGTCTCCGAAGAAATATAGGTCATCACGGTTTCTGTTCCGTTGGTCATCTGGCACAGCAGAACAGTACCATTGAAATATACGCCCAGTAAGGTCTGCGTACCGGCGGTTTGTTGGCGGATCAGGCGGGAAATACCCGTATTCAGATTCAATCCCCGCAGTTCATTGCCTGCGGAATAAAATACCTCATTTCGGACCAGGCTGATCACAGGATTGCCAACAATATTCTCCGGCATTTCCACCTGGGTCACCATTTGCAGTTGGGGATTCAGCACCACCACCTGCCGCACGCCGGGCAGATAGTAGGCAAGACCGGTGACCGCGGTATCCATCACCGTCAGCGGGGTAATTTCCGTGGTGGACAGAGAAGCCAGCACTTCTCCCTTTTCACCGGTCAACAAGGTCAGTCCGTTCCGACCCAAGGTCAGCAGATGGTTGCCCATACCGGCTAAATCAAAATATGTATCCTTGGGCAACGTGTACACCGACACTGCGCCGCCGGTCTGCTGCTCTACCGCGCTGTCTTTCACAATCAGACCTTTGGATTCTTCCACCGGAGCGGAAGGTTCTGTAGGTACCTGCGGCTGCTCTCTTCTGCAGCCTGTCAGCAGGATCGCCGTCAGCAGGATCGCTGCCGGCAAAATCAGCCATAACCGTTTCATTTACTGTCTCCTTGCCAGCGTGTAATCATCCCCCTGCCGGTAGTAAGGGCAGTGGGGTTTTGGATTGGTATAAAGCCGGTAGACTTCATCTTCATCCAAGTCCATCTTGCAGTAGTATTCGTCATACTCTTCGTCATAACCGTAATACCAACAGGTTTCGCATTCATTTTCCATAGCCAAAACTCCTCAAATAAGCCTCTACATCAAAGGGGCGGATCTGTTCGTCTTTCCGCAGGTACAGCGGATGGTGGGGGTGGCCTTTTTTAGAGGTAGCCCCGGCACAATACCAGTTAGCGCCGTAGGCCTGCCCGATTGCCAGCATATCCGCAAGGCACTGGGGAAGGTAATCTCGCTTTTCAATGATCGTACCCCAGGCCGCCCATACGGCAGGTTTTTCCGAAATGGAAAGCACATAGCGGAATGCCTCCATATTCTCCCGATGGAGCATCAAATTACAGGACCGCTCCATAGCATTGGGATCGGTAGCACGCTGGGCGTATACATTAAACATAATGAAACTGTCGAATCCGTTTCCAAGGGCGATCCGCTCCACGGATTTCAAGGTATTGTCCAAATCTCCTGGCTGAGCGGTAGAGGGGTTGATACCGATACAGATCAGCGGATTGACGCCACGGGTGCCCAATATGTACCGGTAGTCGGCATAGAAATTGGGAGCGTAAAGCCACTTGTTCACATCGTAACGGTCATTGGGAAGATCGGCTTTTTCCAATGCCTCCCGGAAGGTTATCAATGTCAGTTGGTCGGTCGGTGCAGAGGGTATATGCATACAAAGGGCCTCCTATGCCCACAGAACTGCATCCACAGGAATGTCATATTCTTCTGTAGGCAGCGATTCTAACATTTGAAAATCATAGCACAGGGCCAAGGTATAGTGGTTCGGCTCTTCTGCCAGAAAACGGTCATAAAAACCGCCGCCGTATCCCATGCGGTCTCCCTGTTTGGTGAACGCCAATCCCGGCATCAGCACCAAGGCGGTCTGATCATCCGCCACAGGCCCGTCTGCCACCGGTTCGGGAATGCCCATGGCATTTTTCTCCACCTGGGACAGGTCGTCTAAGTATATAAAGCGCATAGCGTCCCCATAGATTTTGGGAACTGCCACTTTCTTGCCGTCCCGAATGGCCTGCTCCAGCATCGGTACGGTGCGTACCTCCTGATTATAGGGCAGGTAGCCGTATACGGTCTTGGCATTGCGGTAAACCGCGGTATTGACAAACTGCTCCATCAGGTCCTGGCTGCGGCTGATAATATCCTCCTGAGTCATGGCCTGTTTTTTCTCCCGAATTTCCCGGCGTAAGGCTTTTTTATCCATTTTACGCCTCCTTGGGTTGTTTCCAGAAAAGCCGAAACCAGAAAAACACTGCCAACTGCCCGGGGATGCCCAACAGGAACAGTTTCCAGATGTTGAGTCCCCCAAACACCAAAAGGGACAAATACAGGCTCAAAAGGCCGCCCCACACAATGATGGACACCAGTGTCTGATTCCACCGGAAATCACGCCAGGCAGAGCGGAGACTCAGCATTACGATCGCATCGGCGGGAATGGCATACACAAACGCCATCCAACTTTTCTCCAAACCTACGGAGGACAGGATCACAAACAACAAAATCGCCACAAACCAGACAATTAAAGAACTGAGTCCCAAAATACTGGTTTTGTTGGCTTTCCGTTTCAAGGTCTTTTCCACAGCCTTTTCCATTCTGCTAACCACTGCACCCCGCTCCTCTGGTAGGCAGTTGGGGTCAGCCAGCAAATCATTGACCGTGACACCAAACAGTTCAGACAACTGCACCAGTGTCAGCACGTCAGGCATAGACTCTCCCCGTTCCCATTTAGATACGGCTTTATCGGAATAATTCAGTTTTTCTGCTAACCGTGCCTGGGTGAGGCGCTGCTGCTTTCGGTAAGACGCGATATTGGCACCCAGCATAGTTTTCAGTTGCTCATCGTTCATGGTTTTCCTCCGGGACATAGTTTCTTCTATTTTAACAGAAAAAGGAAAGTTTTTCAACTACAGAAAAATGCCACCTCTTGTAAAGAGGTGGCGAATATGTATCAGTCTTCCGGGAATAATTGTTCACAGCAGTATTTAATAATCGCGCTTCTGGTAACGATGCCGATAAAAGTATCTTTATCGTCTACCACGGGGACAAAATTTTGGCCGCTGGCCCGACGGATCAGATCGTGCATATTGGTGGTGACCCGGACGGGGACATTGTCTTTCCGGCGGGTAATTTCCATGATCCGTCTGGCTTCTGCCTGCCGCATATCCATATAGCACATATTCTTCAGTGCCCAGAGCAGGTCGCCCTCGGTCAGTGTGCCTCGGTACTCTCCCCGCTTATTTAAGATGGGCAATGTGGCGTATCCGGAGGTCTCCATCTTCTCCAATGCCTGACGAACGGTGTAATCATCATATAAGAAGGCGCACATAGCCTTCGGAGTTAAGAAAAACAGGATATTATTCATGGTTGCTCCTTTATAGCAGTGGTTCGGTGGCTTTCCGCCACCACTAATATTATAGCATAGATTTTCGAAATAAGCATATAAATTCTTTGTAAACTTACTGTAAAGGCGCAGAAAAACCCGTTCTATTTTTGTGCAATTTGCACATGCATGCAAAGAATTCTCCATTTCTACAACAACTCTACCAAGGGTAGAATCCACATTTCTCCTACAACGGGAACAGAAAACTTCTGCTGTAGGGTGCATAATACACCTTATATGCTATAGTAATACCAAACTCAAAAAAGGGGGCTTGCTATGGCAAAACGCATCAAACTCTGCAACCGGCTTCTTCCCGATTACACCCAGGGAGAAGAAATTATGAATATGGTTACCCACATCGTAGGCGGCGGACTGGGCATCCTTGTGCTGGTGCTGTGTGTGATAAAGGCTGCGTTGGCAAGAAACACATTAGGTATCGTAGCCTCTGCCATCTATGGCGGCACAATGGTGACACTGTATACCATTTCCAGCGTTTATCACGGTCTGCGTTTCGGTACAGGAAAAAAGGTGATGCAGATCGTAGATCACTGCACTATTTATTTTCTTATTTGCGGCACTTACACGCCCATTATGCTATTGGCATTTATACCGATCTATCCGGTTGCAGGTTGGGGTATTTTAGTATTGGAATGGGGGCTGGCGATTCTGGCTGCAACCCTCACCGCCATTGACCTTAAAAAATACAACATCTTCTCTATGATCTGTTATATTGTGATGGGCTGGGGTATTATCTTTTTTCTTCCTCAGGCGATCACCGTGCTGACCCGTCCGGGATTTCTTTGGCTGTTGGGCGGAGGAATCGCCTATACCATCGGTGCTATTCTTTACGGAATCGGCTCAAAACAGCGCTGGTTTCACTCGGTATTTCATATCTTTGTGGTACTGGGCAGTTTGCTTCAGTTTCTGTCTATTATTTTGTATGTCATATAAAAGAGCGCCTGTTGTATACCAACAGGCGCTTTTCATTATTCAAAAGAATCAAACAAGGTGGTTTCTGTAGCATCGCTGATGGCGTTGCCTGCCATACAGTCAGCAAACTGGGTACCTGTCATAGTCTCGTGTTCCAGCAGGAATTCCACCACCTGCTTCATTTTATCTGCATCCCGGGTCAGGATCTGGGCGCAGTGGTCGTACGCCTTATCCATAATGGCCTTCACCTCGTCATCGATGGTGCCGGCAACTTTTTCGGAGTAACCTTTTACCTTTTCGTAATCCCTGCCAATGAACAGTTCGTCACCGCCGGTGTAGGATACCGTACCCAAACGCTCACACATACCGTAGCGAGCCACCATATCCCGGGCCAGTTTGGACGCCCGGTCGATATCGTTGGATGCGCCGGTGGAGATATCCTTCAAGAACAGGGCTTCTGCTACACGGCCGCCCAACAGACCCACGATCCGCTCGTACATTTCGTTGCGGGTCAGGTGGTCAGCATCTTCCTTGGGCGTTGTCCAGGTCAGACCCAGGGCGTTGCCTCTGGGAACAATGGAAATCTGATGCACCGGGTCGTGGGTGGGCAGGCTGTGCATAGCCACGGCGTGGCCCGCTTCGTGGACTGCGGTGATCTTCAGGTCCTTCTGCAGTTGGACGCGGCTCTTCTTTTCAGGTCCAGCCAGGATCTTCATCATTGCCTCGTTCAGATCCTGCATATTCAGCGCCGGACGGTTATCCCGGGCCGCCAAAATGGCTGCTTCATTCAAAAGGTTACTTAAGTCTGCGCCGGTAAATCCAGAACAGGCCAAAGCAACGGTCTTCAGGGAAACAGATGCATCCAGCCGCTTATCCTTGGCGTGGACTTTCAGGATCTCCTCTCTGCCCTTGGCATCAGGCAAACTGACATAGACCTGCCGGACAAACCGGCCGGGACGCAGCAGCGCAGGGTCCAGGATATCCGGGCGGTTGGTTGCCGCCAATACGATGACGCCCTCGGTTTTGCTGAAACCGTCCATTTCCACCAGCAGTTGGTTCAGGGTCTGCTCACGCTCGTCGTGGCCGCCGCCCAAACCGGAGCCACGCTTACGGCCCACTGCATCAATTTCGTCGATAAAGATAATGGCGGGAGCGATCTTCTTCGCCTGATCGAACAGGTCTCTCACACGGCTGGCACCCACGCCTACATACATCTCCATAAAATCAGAGCCGGAGATGGACAAAAACTGCACATCTGCTTCCCCTGCCACCGCACGGGCCAGCAATGTCTTGCCGGTACCGGGAGCACCGGAGAGCAAAATGCCGTGGGGGATCTTGGCGCCGATATCTGTGAAGTCGGAGGCCAAGCGGTCTTAGGAAGACAAATTGGCAACTCAACTCCTTGGCTCACAGAACGACATGGCTACGATCCGACTTCCGCACGGGCCAGCAATGTCTTGCCGGTACCGGGAGCACCGGAGAGCAAAATGCCGTGGGGGATCTTGGCGCCGATATCTGTG
>JAZSRS010000183.1:0-1817 GCA_045538595.1 Faecousia sp.
TATCATTCACTCCGTCTTTTATTGGTACGCCGGAAGGGACTCGAACCCCCAACCCTCGGAACCGGAATCCGATGCTCTATCCATTGAGCCACCGGCGCATCTAAAAGCCAAGTTATTATAGCAATCTTTTTCCTGTTTGTAAAGGGGTGTTTGCGAATTTTCCCCGCCTGGTTTCCCCTTTTCTTTTCAAAAACAGTTGTTTTTCCCGGGAATCTGTGCTATACTCCCATTAAAGTATCCTTTTAGGGAGGTTTTTTATGGCTGCACAGAATTTTCGTTCCGCTTTCAACGGATTTAACCGTCAGGATGTGGTCCGTTACATTGAATATCTGAACAATCACTACACCGCCCAAATTGAACAACTGAACAATCAGTTGCAAAAGGCAAGTTTTCCTGCCAATACCGAATTGCAGGCTAAATTGGACGCTGCTCTGGAGAAATGCGCTAAGTTGGAAGCCCAACTGGCTGGCTCTCCCATCGGCAGCACCGAGCAGGAACTGGAAGCCTACCGCCGGGCCGAACGGGCAGAGCGGGTAGCACAGGAGCGAGCGCAGCAGGTCTGCACCCAGGCCAACGCCATTTTGGCAGATACCACCGCAAAGGCGGAAGCCGCTACCGCCCAGATCGCCAAGTTAGCAGAACAGGCAAACGCTCAGTTGCAGGCTTATCAGGATGCCATCGCCGGCACACAGGCGTTATTCCAAGAAGCCGTGGACGGTCTGTACGCCATCCGGCCGGAATAACCTTTTATGGACATACATTACCCAAGGTATTACAAAAAATTTTCCTGCATTGCATCTGCCTGTCCCGACAGTTGCTGTCAGGAGTGGAATGTGGATGTAGATCCGGAATCTGCCATGTACTACCGCAGCCTGCAAGGCCCTTTGGGCGACCGGCTGCGGCAGGTTTTGCAGGACACCGAGGACGGCACGGTAATGGTCATTGAAGACCGCCGCTGCCCTATGTGGCGTCAGGACGGTCTGTGTAGAATACAGGCAGAACTGGGGCACGCGGCTCTGTGTCAGGTGTGTCGGGATTTCCCCCGGCTGCGGCACGATTACGGCGCTTTTGTGGAATTGGGACTGGAACTTTCCTGTCCGGAGGCAGCGCGGCTGATTCTTTCCGGAGAAGACGGCCAGTGGGTCAACGAAACCGTTTCGGAAGATACTCAACCGGATTACGACGAGGATACGATGGCCACTCTGCAGCGTACCCGCAGGGAATTTACAGATTTCTTGGATAGCACTTCCCTGTCTGTACCAGAGATTTTGGCAGTCCTTTTGCTATACGCCCACGATGTGCAGGAGGAACTGGACGACGGTGAAGTTGCCACCTTAAATCCCACGGAAAACCTTGCCGACGCCATGCAATTTGCTAAACACAGCACAGTTTCCCCATTGCAGGAATTCTTCTTGGGGCTGGAAATCCTAACGCCCCGGTGGAAGCAGCGGCTCCATTCGCCTTCGGCAACACCGGAATGGAGCGAACAGTACAAATTACTGCTGCGGTATTTTATTGGCCGTTACTGGCTGCAGGCAGTTTCGGATTTCGACCTGCTGTGCAGAATGAAATTCATAATTTCCGCCTGTATTCTCATTGGACATCTTGGCGGAGACTTACTGGAAACCGCCCAACTGTTTTCCAAAGAAATTGAAAACAATCCGGAGAATGTGGAGGCCATTTTGGACGGCGCTTACACCGCGACTGTTCTGACCGACCTGAATCTTTTGGGATTGCTGCTGAATCAATAAACAAACGCAATGGGGTATTCCCTGCCCCATTGCTGATACCCGGGCTCGTAGCGCAGTTGGGAGCGC
>JAZSRS010000043.1:0-20169 GCA_045538595.1 Faecousia sp.
TTTTCTTGTCTACTTCACTCCTCGCTGGAAGCTATTTTTTGCCCCCGGTAAAACCGGGGGTTAACTTTGGTCAACCAATACAAAAAATCCCGGAATGCAATGCATTTCGGGATTTACTATGTAGTTTTAGCGCATAAATTCGCCGCCATTTAAGTCAAGAATGGTGCTGACCTCTCACAGGATCGCCCACCTCGACCTCGAACAAAATCGGCGCACCCATTTTCTTAAAATCATCCCGATAATAATCCAGATCGTCTGTTACAAAGCAGACATGATTCAGATTATCACCTCGCTCAGTTCAATATTCTCAGTGGGATAGCCATTGACCTATGCTCTTTACGGCTTGAACATATATTGTCATAAACCAAACTTTGTGTTATACTAAGAAAAAAACGGAGGAAGACAGATAGATGCGATTCTTGTTCACTCTTTGGATCTGCAAGTTTATATCCTTTGCAGTCAATATCATCGACAAAAAACGGGGCAGCAATTATTCTGGAAAAATCGCTATAAAATTGATGCCGGATTTCGTTGCCCATTTCAAGAAAATAGATTACAGCAAGGTGTTTTTTATTTCCGGTACAAACGGCAAGTCTACCACCACTAATTTGCTGTATCATACGCTTGTGTCTGCAGGCAAGACTGTGGCCTGCAACACAGAAGGCGCCAATATGATGGGTGGTGTGGCCACTACGCTGATTAAGAACTCCACCCTAGCAGGCGCATTATACAAGGAATATCTTGTGCTGGAAATTGACGAACGGAGTTTCCCCGGTATTCGGAAGGTACTGCCCGGACGGAATCTTGCCTTGACCAACCTACAAAAAGATCAAGTGCAGCGCAACGGAGACCCGGATTTTATCCTCCGCAAGATTCGGGGTGCGATCGACACGGATATGACCCTGTTTCTTAACAACGAAGAACCCCGTAGCCATTCTTTGGAAGATTTTGCCGGTAGCACTGTATATTTCTCGGTGGAGAAAAACAGCGAGAGTTATGTGCGGGATGACTTCTACAATGTAACACTTCCCTGCCCCAAATGTTTCCATCCGATTGCTTATAATTACTACAATCTTGCCAGCATCGGTCACTTCCATTGCACAAGATGTGACTACGGTTCCAAGGAAAATGCCGATGTCACTATCTCGGAAGTGAATTTTGAGCGAAAAACTTTTATGTGCGGTGAGACTCGTTGGACTGTCCCCTACTGCAGGCCTTTCTATATTTACAATTTTGCGGTATGTATTGCCATTTGCCGAAAAATCGGTTTGGCCGACAGGGAAATTCAAAACGGCTTTCAATCTTTTACCAATCCCGCCTCCCACGCAACTGTGATGCAGCACAAAGGAAAAGAAATCCACTATTTGCGAGGCAAGCAGGAAAACCCCGAGGCATTACAATCTCAACTGGATATTATTGCATCTGACAATCGCAAAAAAGCCGTATTTGTCGGTATGTATGAGGTGTCTGACTTTTATCCCCACTACGGCGGTAGTTTCTACTTCTTTGACTGCGATTTTACACCGGTCGTCAACAGCAATGCAGAATACTATGTTGCATTCTCCTCTACTGTTGCCAACGATATTGCCAGCCGTATGATCCTTGCCGGTGCACCGGCAGATCGGGTTACTGTGGTGGATAGCAACGACACTTCTGAGATCTTTCGTTCCCTGAATGGGATGCCTGTAGATGTGGTCTATATTCTAACAAATACCGTTCACGCACCGGAAATCAAAAAATACTTTGCGCAAGGAGGTACTGCTAATGGATAAGATCACTGTGGGCTGGATGTATCCCAATCTGCTGAATCTTCACGGAGAACGAGGCAGTATACAAGCATTGGCAGCAATCGGAACACAGTTAGATGTAGATATTGAAATTATTCGCATTGAAGATTTTGATGACCCCATTCCCTTTGAGAAATTGGATTTGCTGATGTTCCTACCCGGCGAGATCGCAACATTCTATCATCTAATTCCCGCGCTGCAAACAAACAAGTTGCGGAACTATTTAGAACAGGGTGGTTATCTACTGGCCATTGGAACTTCCGGACTGATGTTCGGCAAGTCTATTATTCGCGAGGACGGTAGCAAACTGACCGGTCTGGGATACTTGGATATGACCGCAAAGGAGCGGAAATATGTTTGGGGTGATGATCTGCACTGCAAGGTGAACGAAACTGGAACAGAGTTGATCGGTTCACAGATTCAGATGGCAGATGTAGATGCCAAAAAGCCCCTGTGTTCTGCCCTTTACGGTATGGGCAACAATAACACCGGCGCAGAAGGCGCTCGCTGGAACAACCTGATCTACACCAACTGCCTTGGCCCGTTGTTTGTAAAGAATCCTTGGTTTGCAGAAGAAATCATTAAGGGCATTCTAGAGCAGAAAGGTATTACATTTTCTAAGTCGGGTGAATACCCCATCGCCAGAAACGCCTTTGCTTCTACCCTGCAATTCATAAAAAATAAACCTACTAAATAAAAAAGAGTTGCCTTTTGGCAACTCTTTTTTGCATTTAATTACCGTGCAAACGGTTCTTTCTGGGCAGATCGGTGGGTTCAAAACTGACCGCCATCCCCTGCTCCAGTCCTGCAATACCGTTAAGCACATTTTCTCTTTTACCACGGCATACAGGACAATTACACCGCGTGTGATAGTTCTCTGGCTCAGTATAGGTGGTGATCACGCCTTCAAAATTACGAAGGACTACCTTACCGGGAGACTGGCTAAGAACATAATTGGGCATCACCGGAATCTTACCGCCACCGCCGGGCGCGTCTACCACGAAGGTGGGTACGCAGAAACCGCTGGTATGTCCTCGCAGCCCTTCGATAATTTCGATACCCTTGCTGACAGGGGTACGAAAATGGGAAAGTCCCAGGCTCAGGTCGCAAGCATAGATATAATAGGGACGTACACGGATCTTTACTAGATCGTTCACCAGTTTCCGCATAATGTGCACGCAATCGTTGACACCAGCAAGCAGAACGCTTTGGTTGCCCAAAGGAATGCCTGCATCTGCCAATCTTGCGCAGGCGGCAGCGGATTCCGGTGTAATTTCATTGGGATGGTTAAAATGCACGTTCACCCAAATGGGGTGGTATTTTTTCAGCATATCGCAAAGTTCCTGTGTGATCCGCTGAGGCATTACCACAGGGGCACGGGTGCCCAATCGTATAATCTCCACATGGTCGATAGTACGCAGTTGAGAAATCACATATTCCAGCGTCTCGTCGCTCTGCATAAACACATCGCCGCCGGAAACCAGCACATCCCGCACCTCTGCGTGGTCGCGAATATAGGCAATACATGCATCGATCTGTTCTCTGGGCATCGCATTGTCGGTCTGACCAACAAAACGGCGGCGGGTACAGTGGCGGCAGTAGGTTGCGCACCGGTCTGTGATCAGAAACAGAACTCTGTCGGGATAACGGTGTGTCAGACCCTTTACGGGAGAATCCGTATCTTCATGAAGAGAATCTGCAGATTCCTCCGGTGCGAAGTACAGTTCTTCAGCAGAAGGAATTGCCTGCTTACGGATGGGATCTTGCGGGTCATTCAAGTCCATCAGGGACATATAATAAGGCGTAATCGCCATACGGAAGGTAGAAAGGCATTTCTTCACCCCCTGCTCCTCTTCGGGGGTAAGCACAATGTACTTCTTCAATTCCTCCAGTGTGGTAATGCGGTTTTTCGCCTGCCATGTCCAGTCATTCCACTGCTGGGCAGGAATATCAGCAAATAAACCGTTGGGCGTAATCATAGTGGTTCCTCCGTGGCTACATAGTATATGTGCTGCGAACTGTTTCCTGTCAATTATTCTCTAACAGTTTCTCCAATGCAGCCAATTTCAGGCAGGTACAGAACACATCCATTGCCTTTTCCAGTTCCGCAACAGGAGGCAGGCTGGGAGCAATGCGGATGTTGCTGTCCTGGGGATCTCTTCCGTAGGGGAATGTGGCACCGGCAGGGGTCATCACAACACCGGCTTCCTTGCACAGGCTCAGCGCACGCTTGGCGGTGCCGTGCATAGTGTTCAGGCTGACAAAATAGCCACCCAAGGGACGGTTCCACTGAGCAAAGCCACAGGGAGCGATTTCATTATCCAGCATATCGGCAACAACACGGAACTTGGGTCCAAGAACAGTTGCGTGCTTCTTCATAGTCTCCAAAGTATGGGCCTTATCTTTCAGGTATTTCACATGACGCAGTTGATTGATCTTGTCATAGGAAATAGTTTGGATGCTGAACAGGTCAGAAATATACTGAATATTGGCCTCGGAAGATGCGATCACGGAGAATCCGGCGCCGGGGAATGTAATTTTGGAAGTAGAAGCAAATTCATACACCATATCCGGGTTACCGGCCTTCTCGCAAAGGGAAATAATATCCGGAAAAGGAACATACTCGCCCTCAAACTCGTGGACACAGTAGGCGTTATCCCACATAATGGTAAAGTCCGGCGCTGCAGGTTTCAGATTGGCAAAGCGGTTAACGGTTTCCTCAGAGTAGATAATGCCGTCAGGATTGGAGTACTTGGGAACACACCAGATACCCTTGACCTGAGGATCTTTCACCAGATCTTCCACCACATCCATATCCGGGCCGGTGGCAGTCATAGGTACAGTGATCAACTGGGCGCCAAAGAATTCCGTAACCTTGAAGTGCCGGTCATATCCGGGACTGGGGCACAGGAACTTCACAACCTCTTCCTTGCCCCAGGGGCGGGGGCTATGGAGCAGGCCGTGAGAGAAAGCGCGGGAGATAATATCAAACATCAGGTTTAGACTGGACGATCCGCCGATAAAGGTCTGTTCCGGCTTACAACCCAGCACATCTGCCCAATAGACTTTTGCAGCAGGCAAACCTGCTAATTCACCGTAGTTTCTTGCATCGATACCGTCTGTAAAACACTCACCGGGATCTACAAGGCAACCCAAAATATCGCTGACAATATCCAATTGCGCTGCACCGGGCTTACCTCGGGCCATATTCAATTTCAGGTTCTGCGCTTTGCAATCTGCAAAGTGGTTTAACTGAACCTCATATTCCTTTTGCAATTCCTCTTTGGACATTTGAAGATAAGTCATATTAAGCCCTCATTTCATAATCTAAATCAACTGTGGTTACTATACACCCTTTTCATAAAAAACGCAAGATATATC
This sequence comes from Faecousia sp., assembly GCA_045538595.1. Lineage (GTDB taxonomy): Bacteria > Bacillota > Clostridia > Oscillospirales > Oscillospiraceae > Faecousia. The sequence continues at coordinate 5,169 of JAZSRS010000043.1, forward strand.
TTGCTTTTTTCTCTTTGATAGAATAAAATCTAGTAAGCAGATGTATTTTTTATAATATATTATTTCATTTTGAAAGGATGAATCAAAATGAGTCATAACATTCACGTTCCGGAAATTTTTGGCAGCGATGTCTTCAACGAAGCCGTTATGAAGCAAAGGCTCAGCGCTGAGATCTTCAACGCTTGGAAACAGTGCATTGAGGACAGCACACCTCTGGAATTAAACGTTGCCAATGAGATCGCGGTTGCTATGAAGGATTGGGCCATTGAAAAAGGCGCGACCCACTACACCCATTGGTTCCAGCCTATGACCGGCATCACTGCGGAAAAGCATGATTCTTTTATAGAGCCTACCAACGACGGCAGAGTCATTATGGAATTCTCCGGCAAGGCTTTGGTACGGGGAGAACCCGACGCTTCCTCTTTCCCCTCCGGCGGTTTACGCGCCACTTTTGAGGCCCGCGGCTACACTGCCTGGGATCCCACTGCGTTTGCTTTTGTGAAAGATGGCAGTCTGTACATTCCCACCTGCTTCTTCTCCTTCACCGGCGCTGCGCTGGATAAGAAGACGCCTTTGCTACGCTCTATTGACGAAGTATCCCGGGAGGCGCTAAGAATTCTGCGGCTTTTCGGAGACAGCGAAACTAAGCGGGTCAAAACCTGCGTTGGCGCAGAACAGGAGTATTTTCTCCTGCCCAAGGATATGTATGCCAAGCGGGAAGATCTTCGCCTGACCGGCCGTACCCTTTTCGGTGCGCTGCCCCCCAAGGGTCAGGAGTTAGAAGATCACTACTTCGGTACGATTCGTACCCGTGTTTCCAAATTTATGCAGGATTTGGATGAGCAACTTTGGCGGCTGGGAATTCTGTCCAAAACCAAGCACAACGAAACCGCTCCCTGCCAGCATGAAATTGCCCCTATCTACACCGATGCTAACAGCGCCTGTGATGCCAACCAGATCATTATGATGGTGATGAAAAAATGCGCTGCCAAGCACAACTTGGTATGTCTGCTGCACGAAAAGCCTTTTGCAGGCGTAAATGGCTCCGGTAAGCACAACAACTGGTCTTTGGCCACCGATACCGGCAGCAATCTCTTCAGTCCCGGCAAAACACCCCGGCAAAACGCCCGGTTTTTGGTATTCCTGGCCGCATTTATCAAGGGTGTTGACGAGTATCAGGATTTTCTCCGCTGCACCGTAGCATCTGCCGGTAATGACCACCGTCTGGGTTCCCACGAAGCGCCTCCCGCTATTATTTCCATCTTCCTAGGAGACGAACTGAATGCCGTGGTAAATTCCATTATCAACGGCACCAACTACACAGATCCCGAGAAAAGCGTTATGCGGATCGGCGTGGATGTACTGCCCGCCATTCCCAAGGACACTACCGACCGCAACCGCACCTCTCCCCTAGCCTTTACCGGTAACAAGTTTGAATTCCGTATGTTGGGTTCTTCCCAGTCCATCGCCGGCCCTAACATCGCTCTGAACACCATTATGGCGGAAGAGTTGGGTAAGTTTGCCGATGAACTGGAGCAGGCAGAGGATTTCGATAGCGCCCTGCAAAAATTGGTATGCAGAACCTTTACGGAGCATCAGCGGATCATTTTCAACGGCAACGGCTATTCCGTAAAGTGGACGGAGGAAGCCGCCCGGCGTGGATTGAGTAATTACGCCACCACCGCAAAATGCTTGCCCACTTACGTCCAGCAAAAGAACATTGACTTGGTTACCAAGCACGGCATTTACAAGGAAGATGAATTCCGGGCAAGATATGAAATTCATTTGGATGCCTACCGCAAAATGGTGAACATTGAGGCAAAAACTTGCGTAGATATGACCCTGCATCAGATTCTGCCTGCTGCAATGCATTATTGCAGAGATCTGTGTAGCGGCATTCAGGCCAAAAAGGAACTGGGTCTTTCTTACGATGCAGAAATGCAGATCGCTCAACAACTTACGCGGGCAACCGATCTGATGTATCAGTGCTGCGAGAGACTGCAGCGGGATTTGGTACATATTCCCGAGGAAAAAGAAGCCCTTGTCACCTATTACCAAGAGGTCATTATTACGGACATGGAATTACTCCGTACCCAAGGTGACATTTTAGAAAGCCTGACAGACAAGAGTTACTGGCCCTACCCCACCTATTCCGATCTGCTGTTCTATTAAAAATCAAATACCGGGTGTAACTTAGTTAGTTACACCCGGTATTTTTTATTTTCCTGTTGAGCCAAAACCGCCGGTAGATCGAACTGTGTCGGTCAGTTCCTGCGCTTCTGTAAAACCCGGTGTATACACCGGTGTGATCACCAGTTGGGCGATCCGCTCTCCGTGGGCGATCTCCTGCGGCATATCACCGTGGTTGTAAAGCACCACAATGAACTCACCCCGATAGTCGGAGTCGATCACGCCCACCTTGTTGGCGGGGGCTAAGCCCCGTTTGCAGGCAAGTCCGCTGCGAGCATAGATCAGACCTGCGTATCCCTTGGGAATCTCCATAGACAGACCCGTAGGCACGAAAACTGATTTGCCGGGCTGAATGGTGATCGTCTCTTCCAAGCAGGCATACAGATCTGCGCCTGCCGCCTCGGAAGAGCCGTATGTAGGCAGTATGGCGTTGTCTTTTAATTTTTTCACTCGAATAGCATCCATTATTTCATTCCCTTTCCGTGTCCCTGCCAGTCCTCCCAAAGGACCACCTCTCCTTTTTCCAAGGAGTTCGGTACATCAATGATTCTCTGATTCGTTGAGCCGCGGAAACGCAGGCTCAGATCCTTCTTTTCCAATACAAATCTTCCGTCAACCAGCACATCTACATAACTGAGGACTTCCTCGGTGATCTCCCAAGGGCCCAGTTTTCGGGATAATATCTCTCTGTCAAACAGAAAACCAGAAAATGCCCACACATTCTTCCGGGGATACTTTTCTTTGATTTGACGGAGCAGATCCAGTATTGCCGGCTGGTTCTGCGGTTCAAAGGGCTCTCCTCCCAGCAGAGTGATGCCCTGTACATAATCCGGGGAAAGCATTTGCAAAATAGAATCAATGGTCTGCTGGGTAAAGGGCTCTCCATACTGAAAATCCCAAGCAACTTCATTAAAACAGCCTTTGCACCGGTGGGTACAGCCGGATACAAACAGGCTGACCCGCACACCCGGTCCATTGGCGATATCGCAGTTTTTGATGGTTGCGTAATTCATTGGATTTCCTCCAGATATTTCTCTAGAAATGCCGTAACGATCTGGGTATAGCGAGGTCCGTCCACCAGGAAACTCAATCCGTGGTCAGCGCCTTCCACCAAAAACAATTCCTTCGGTTCTGCGCATACGGCATACCCCTGCCGGGTCATCTCACAAGGTACAAATCTGTCATCCACGCCGTGCACCATCAAAACCGGCACTTTACTGTTGGGCAAGATCTTTCTGGTATCCTTTTCCTGAAGTCCAAATCCTGCAAACACTCTTGTAAACAAATTGGTTGCCCACATACTGGGTGCAGGCGGCAAATGCACAACTCTGCGAAAAACCTCGGAGATAATTGCATACGGAGAGGTAAAGCCGCAGTCTGCGATGATTCCTTTAACATTATCCGGCAGGTCTCGGTCAGCCAAATACAGCATTGTAGAAGCACCCATAGAAAGTCCGCTCAAGATGATGGGATAATTGCCGAAATTTTGATTGTGGAAGGCGATCCAACCCTCCATATCCCGGCTTTCTTTTACGCCAAAGGTAATGTATTTACCTTCACTTTTTCCGTGGGAGCGCTGATCCGGCAAGAGCAAATTCATACCCTGATTGTGGTAGAATTCCAAAGCCATACTAAAATCTACAAGTTTTGTGCTACGGTAGCCGTGGGCGAGAATAATTGTTCCTTTCGGATTTTCTGCCGGTACCCACTGGGCACGCAAGTCCAGGCCGTCATGACTCTTTATTTGGATTTCCTGGGCATTATGTTCCTGCAGAAAACGGTCAGCCGAAAAAATAATGTCATAATACTTTTTGTAAGGCGTGGCTTCTATTTCTATTTGATTCAGCCAATCGAATTCTTTTCTGCGAACACAGGCAATATAAAAGGTGAACCAGCCGCTAAACAAGACTAGCAGCAGAACTGCCGCGAGAATATACGCTGCAACAAGCATTTACTTCGACTCCTTACGACCCAATCGTGAGAACCACCGGAAAGATAGCGGCCATACAACGCCTGCCATCACTACAACAAGGAAATACCGCACACTCCGACCAATGAATTCTCCAAACAGCATATTCAGCAGTCCTTTGGTGCCGTTTTTCACCAGCAACACAAGAACAAGCCCAAGAATGACCTTCAGAATCTGCGCCCACCAGACTGCCTTTGTAGAAAACTTTATCCACTTTTCGTCTGCAATATACACAATAATCATACCTAGCAGTGCACCAAGCAAAGTATATGCATTTTCAACACCAGACTGATAATTATGCAGGTCAATATCTGCCGGAAAGGAATAAAACTCTACAAAGCACACAAACCCAACTGCCAACAATAGCATACCGAACAGTAAAACAGGCATATATTTTCTATTATTATCAAACACAACCGGATGCAGGGCAACGATCAACAGCACCGCAACACCAACAGATACACCTACATCCAACGGGGTATGGACACCGATATACATTCTTGAAAAGGACACCAGCGCAGCAATCACAATGGCTGTTATCCGTATTTTTTTATTATGAACTGTGTAGGCAATACTACCAAACGTGCCAACAGCACTTTGGGTATGTCCGCTGGGGAAACTGTATCCCGAAGCAGCCTCTCTGGCTTGCTCCAAAATAGTAAAATTCGGATCTAAGACCCAGGGCCGGGGAATCCGGAACCAAAGTTTCAGAAACTGGTTTGTAAGCGTTCCGATAAAACCCACAGAGAGCGTATAATATCCAATATATTTATCCACGCACCAAAACAGGATCATCGCGATTACCAGAAAAGCCGTTTCTTCGCCAAACTTGGTAATCATCAGCATAAATTCATTTATGACCGGAACACGGATCTTTTCCAATAAATACAAAAAATTCATAGATGACCTCCGGAGGATGGTATGAAAATATTATACACAGACGGCATCGAAATGTAAAGCCGACCTTTTGTTATCCCTTGCTTTTTTTCAAAAAAGGGGTATACTAGAATCATACGAACAACAGGAGGTTGCTTATGCCTTATTTCTATGGATTTGACTGGACTTATATTTACATTGTTCTGCCCTGTTTTCTGCTGGCTTTGCTGGCAAGTGCCGGTGTAAATCGCACCTTCCAACGGTACTCCAAGCAGATTTCTGTCAGACACATTACGGGCAGAGATGCCGCAGAGCGTGTTTTGCGAGCCAACGGTGTTAGCAATGTACGGATTGAACGGGTATCCGGCAATCTGACAGACCACTATGACCCGAAAACCAATGTGATCCGCCTATCGGACAGTGTATATGACAGTACCTCTACCGCCGCCATCGGCGTTGCCTGCCATGAGGCTGGCCACGCAGTACAGTATGCCCGAGATTACTTTCCTATTAAGGTCCGTTCGGCTATCATTCCTGTAACCAACATCGGTTCCCGGCTGGCGATGCCTTTGATCTTGCTAGGTATCCTTTTAGGTGCATTCGGCAGTCTTGAAAACACTTTTGGTTATATGCTGGTTGAAATCGGCATTGCCTGTTTTGCGCTGAGTCTGGTATTCCAACTGGTAACACTGCCTGTTGAATTCAATGCAAGCCGCAGGGCGCTGCGCGCCATTGAGGATGCACAGATCCTTACCGAAGAAGAGCAGCGGGGCGCTAGGAAAACCCTCACCGCTGCGGCTATGACCTATGTGGCCGCCGTTGCTGTTGCGGCTGCGCAATTGCTGCGACTCATTATTCTCTTTGGCGGTCGCAGAAGAAACGACTAAATCCATCCGCCTTGGACTTGACATTCAAGGCGGATTTTATTATACTTTCTTGTGTGAAAAGTATGAAAAGTAGGAAAGGAGAATTTCCATGGCCGGAGGCAAACATATTCTGGGAAAAAGCAATTCCCGCAGGGTATTTGGTACGGCAAAAGTGGGCGACCGAGGTCAGATCGTAATTCCTAAGGAAGCGCGGGAACTGTTCCAAATTCAGCCGGGCGACACCCTGCTGATTATGGGCGAAGAAGACAAGGGCCTGATCATATCCCGTCCGGAACTACTCCGTGATTTAGCAGATGAAATTTTCGAAAGCAATAACAGAGGTAAGAACAATGAATGAAGTACTAAATTTATACGAATCTATGGGCATCAGTCCTGCCGTCTATGAATACGGCGAAAAAGCGCTGGAAGCACTGCAGGAGCGATTTGCACAGATCGATAAGGTCGCCGAATACAATCAATCCAAGGTCATTGCCGCTATGCAGAAAAACCGTGTTTCTGCAGCGTATTTTGCCGCCACCACCGGTTACGGCTACGACGATGTGGGACGGGACAATCTAGAAAAGGTATATGCAGATGTTTTCCATACGGAAGCCGCCTTGGTACGACCCCAGATTACCTGTGGAACACATGCCTTAACCGTGGCATTATCTGCTAACCTTCTCCCAGGAGATGAACTGCTCTCCCCTGTTGGTCTCCCCTATGACACACTGCAGGAAGTCATCGGCATCCGAGAAAGTCCCTGCTCGCTGAAAGAATACGGCGTATCCTACAAGCAGGTGGACTTACTGCCTGACGGCACTTTTGATTATGACAATATTCGTAAAGCCATTTCCGAGAAAACAAAACTGGTATCCATTCAGCGCTCCAAGGGTTACGCCACGCGGCCTAGTTTTTCCGTCAAACAGATCGGCGAACTGATTGCTTTTGTCAAGTCTATCAAGCCGGATCTGATCTGTATGGTGGATAACTGCTACGGTGAATTTGTGGAAACCATTGAGCCCTCTGATGTGGGCGCTGATATGGTAGTGGGCAGTCTAATCAAAAATCCCGGCGGTGGTCTCGCCCCCATTGGTGGTTACATCTGCGGCACAGAGGACTGTGTACAGCGGTGCGCCTATCGACTTTCTGCTCCCGGTCTGGGTCAGGAAGTTGGTGCAAACCTGGGCCTGATGCCGGCTCTGTATCAAGGATTCTTCCTTGCACCCACGGTGGTTGCCGGTGCTGAAAAGGGCGCAGTTTTTGCAGCCAATCTCTATGAGCCTTTGGGATTTAAGTGCGTCCCCAACGCCACAGAGAGCCGCCATGACATTATTCAGGCGGTGGAGTTAGGCAGTGAGGAAGGTATGATCGCGTTTTGTAGAGGTATTCAGGCTGCTGCGCCGGTGGATTCCTTCGTAACACCTCTGCCTTGGGATATGCCCGGCTACAAGGAAAAGGTCATTATGGCAGCCGGTGCATTCGTACAAGGTTCTTCCATTGAATTGTCTGCTGACGGCCCGATCCGTCCGCCCTATGCGGTATACTTCCAAGGCGGTCTGACTTGGTATCACGCCAAACTGGGTATTTTAATGAGCCTGCAAAAAATGGTCGATGCAGGGCTTGTGAAATTATAAAAGAAGGAGAGAAATAAAAAATGAATTGGTTTTGGTTTGCAATTATAGCGCTTCTGTGTTGGTCCGGATCGGATTTCTTCTCAAAGATCGGCTGCCGGGATAACCGGGACAAATACTCACAGTTCAAGATGGTTATGGCAGTGGGTCTTGTTATGGGTATTCACGCATTGGTGGAGATCATCGGCGGTGTGGAAATCAGTTGGAATGTTATCCTCACCTACCTGCCGGTTTCCCTGCTCTACATCGGCTCTATGGCGCTGGGTTATGTTGGTCTACGGTACATTGAACTGTCTATCTCCTCCCCTATTTGTAACGCCTCCGGCGCACTGGTAGCCATTATGAGCCTGATCATCGGCTCTGCCGAAATGGATCACGCTATGCAGTATGTGGCTGTTGGCCTTGCCTGCGCAGGTGTGATCGCGCTGGGCATTGTAGAAGCAAGAGAAGATACTGCTCTTCGCGAAGAGCGGCAAAAGGCATCCAATTACAAGTACGCAAAGAGTTGGCTGGCATTGGCTCTACCCATCGCTTACTGCCTGCTGGATGCAGCCGGCACATTTGCAGATGCATTGGTATTGGAAAACCTGAACGAAGACTCCGCCAATGTGGCATATGAACTGACTTTCTTTGCCGCCGGCGCTATTTGCTTCATTTACACGGTTCTCATTAAAGGTCAGCCGCTGGTTGCCAAAGTAGAACGGCCCAAATATATTGGCGCAATCTTTGAAACAGCAGGTCAGTTTGCCTACATATATGCCCTGTCTGATTCGGAACACGTGGCAATGTCTGCACCCATCATTTCTTCCTACTGTGTGGCTTCTGTTTTGTGGAGTCGTTTGTTCCTGAAAGAAAAACTCAGTTGGAAGCATTACATCGCTGTAGGTACTACAATTCTGGGCATCATTATTATGGGTGTCTTTGATATGTAAAAGAAAAAGTGCTTTGAGGTTTTCTCAAAGCACCTTTTTATGTAGTTTTTGAATGATCAGCAGCGGACCGTACATTACCAGCAGCACCCCGGCTATAATCACCGGAAATCCCAGCAAATGAGATCCCCAAAGGGTTTCAAAGAAATACAGAGGATTGCCGGGGTCAGCCGACATCAGGAACATAAAATTGGTATCCAGCAGCAGATTGAGACCGAAAATAGGAATCGCCATTAACAGAAGCAAACCCAAGGATTTAGGCAGGATTTTGATGTCCGGCTTAATACTGCCGTTGATCACCAACACTGCGGGATACATCGCAAGCAGGATATGAACGGTGAAACTATGCAGATGCATTCCGTTAGAGATCGGCAGTTCTGTCCATGTGGGGAACAGCAGTGCTGCCAGCGCTCCGGGAATACACACCGTATACAGAAAATTACCCAACACCGGAAAAGATTTATAAGCGTGCAACACAATGAGGAAAATGTTGATGCTGCACAGGTGGAATGGAAGGTAACCTACGCCGTAGTTTCCGGCATAAATCAGAATTGCCATCTTGAACAGTTCGTCTGCGATCAGCAGCCACGCAACCGTTTTTCCCCACCTATTTCTGCCTGTTTTACCCAATTTGCGGTAGAAAAACGCGTTTAAAGTAACGATCGCTACCGCTGCAATCAGCCATGCAAGGTGTAATCCGCCAAAAACAGAGAAACCCAATCCGTCGGCAATGGTATCTACAGTTTCAAAAAAGTATTGCATCTATCTCTCTCCCGTTTGCAAAAACAGGTTTTATTTTCCACCTTGCTTTTTAAGCAAATCAAATTTGATATCCCACAGTTTCTGAGACAGGTCCACATAGTAATTATGGGGGTTATCGAACCGTTTGACTTCGTCCCACAGGGTATCCACCTGCTCCATGCAGTACCGCCGAACCTCGTCAATGTCAGGACATTGGTAGACCAATTCTCCGTTTTTAAAGATAGGTACTTGCAGTTCCTTAGCAGTGAAATCATAGACCGTCTTGGTCTTCCAAGTTGCATCCGGATCAAATATCTCCATATCGTGGCTGTCATCTACAGTCTCGTCGTAGACGCAAAGATAGTCTGCAATCGCCTTGCCGGTATCATTACCGAAGAAACGGTACAGTTTCTTATAGTGAGGATTGGTGATCTTGCCGGTATTTTCGGAGATCTTGATCTTAGGCAGAACATTGCCGTTCTCATCTTCAACGGCAGTCAGTTTGTACACGCCGCCGAAAACGGGTTCGGATTTTGCCGTGATCAGCCGCTCACCCACGCCAAACATATCAATTTGGGCGCCTTGATGCAGCAGGTCTTCGATAATATATTCGTCCAGGGAATTGGAAACAGAAATCTTACAGTCTGTCCAGCCGGCCTCGTCCAGCATTTTTCTGGCAGAACGGCTTAAATATGCCATATCGCCGGAATCCAAACGGATGCCGCACTTGGTAATGCCCATGGGCTTCAGCACCTCGTTAAAGGCCTTGATGGCGTTGGGAACACCGGATTTCAGGGTATTATAGGTATCTACCAACAAGGTTGCGTTGTTGGGATACATCTGACAGTAGGTCTTAAAGGCTTCGTACTCCGTATCAAACATCTGCACCCAGGCGTGTGCCATTGTACCGCCGGCATAGACACCGTACAGTTGGTCTGCAATGGTACAGGCTGTGCCGTTACAGCCACCGATATATGCCGCTCTTGCGCCCAAAATGGCGGCGTCTGCACCCTGTGCACGGCGAGAGCCGAATTCCAATACGGTGCGACCCTTGGCTGCCCGGACAACACGGTTGGCTTTGGTAGCAATCAAACTCTGGTGGTTGATAGAGAGCAAAATGAACGTTTCCATCAGTTGCGCCTCAATGGCGGGGGCTCTGATGGTCATAATGGGTTCTTTGGGAAAGATGGGTGTTCCCTCCGGCACAGCCCAGATATCTCCAGTGAAACGGAAGTCCTTCAGGTATTCCAAGAAATCCTCGCTGAAAAGTTTTCTGCCCCGGAGGTATTCAATATCCTCAGCGGAAAAATGCAGATTTTGAATGTAATCAACGATCTGCTCCAAACCGGCAGCAATTGCAAAACCGCCATTATCAGGGCACTGCCGGAAGAACACATCAAAATAGCAGATTCTGTCCTTATAGCCGTGTTCAAAATAGCCGTTGCCCATGGTCAATTCGTAGAAATCGCACAGCATTGTTAAATTCAATTTATCTTGTGCCAGCATATTACACACCTCGCAATTTATTTGTGGTTTTATTATAGTTTAGTTATCACAAAAATGCAATCCCTTTATTGACATCACTTGGTTTTTGAACTATATTATGGAAAAAAGACAGGAGATGATTTCTATGGAAATTACAGTTGGAATGACCGGTAGTGTGTCTACCCTGGTGGAGCGTGAAGATACCGCATACGAAGTCGGCTCCGGCTCTCTGCTGGTATATGCTACTCCCTGTATGGTTGCTCTGATGGAGGGCGCTGCCTGTGAGGCCATTGCTTCTGCATTACCGGAGGACAAGACCTCCGTAGGTACAGAACTGAACATTTCTCATCTGGCCGCAACGCCGGTAGGGCTGGAAGTTCGGGCTGAAGCAGAGGTCACTGAGGTAGAGGGAAACGCTATCACTTTCAAAGTGACCGCCTACGATGAAACAGGCAAGATCGGTGAAGGTACACACAAACGCTTTGTGGTTACCGCCCAGCGTTTTTTAGATAAAACATATTCCAAACTATAAACAGCAAAACAGAAAAGAGGAATTGAAAATGGGTAAATTGAAGGCTTTTTTGCAACGGAAAGATATTATTTTTTCCGGCAAGCGCTACGGCATTGACGCCCTTGGCGCTATGGCGCAGGGTCTGTTCTGCACCCTGTTGGTTGGTACGATTCTCAACACCATCGGTCAGCAATTTGGAATTGATTTTCTAAATAAGGTTATCGTTACACTAAAGAGTGGAGACAGTTCCATTACATACACCGTAGGTGGCTTGGCATCTGCTATGGTTGGCCCCGGCATCGCGGTGGCCATTGGATTTGCGCTGAAGTGTCCCCCTCTGGTCCTGTTCTCTCTGATTCCTGTGGGCTTTGCCGCCAATGCAATGGGTGGCGCCGGCGGTCCGCTTGCAGTCTATTTCGTAGCCATTGTTGCCTCAGAGTGCGGCAAGTTGGTTTCTAAGGAAACCAAAATTGATATTTTGGTGACCCCTGTCGTTTCTATTTTGGTGGGTATTCTGGTAGCATCTCTGATCGCTGCACCTATCGGCAAGGCAGCATCCGCTGTGGGAACTGCCGTAAACTGGGCAACCGAGCAGCAGCCCTTGTTGATGGGCATTCTTGTCTCTGTGATCATCGGCATTGCGCTGACGCTACCTATCAGTTCCGCGGCTATCTGTGCTGCATTGGGTCTGACCGGTCTTGCCGGTGGTGCCGCTGTTGCCGGTTGCTGCGCCCATATGGTAGGATTTGCCGTTATGAGTTTCAAGGAAAACCGTTGGGGCGGATTGGTTGCCCAAGGTATCGGCACCAGTATGCTGCAAATGCCCAATTTGGTAAAGAACCCCCGCTGCTGGATCCCCCCTGTTTTGGCCTCTGCTATCACAGGCCCTCTGGCAACATGCCTATTTAAGATGGAAATGAACGGTGCACCGGTATCCTCCGGTATGGGCACCTGTGGTCTGGTTGGACAGATCGGTGTATACACCGGCTGGGTCAACGATGTTGCCAGCGGCGTCAAAGCAGCCATCACCCCCTTTGACTGGGTTGGAATGGTGCTGATCTGCTTCGTTCTGCCTGCCATACTCAGTTGGGTATTCTGCCAGGTACTCCGCAAATGGGGTTGGATCAAAGAAGGCGATCTGTGCCTGAATCTGTAATAAATAAGCCGTACGGAAATTTCCGTACGGCTTTATTTTTTAAATTTCTTGTCTGCCTTCCAAGGCGCGGGAAAGGGTTACTTCATCCGCATACTCTAACTGGCTGCCCACAGGCACACCATAAGCAAGGCGGGTAACCTTCACTTCCATCGGTCGCAGCAAGCGGGAAATATACATAGCGGTGGCTTCCCCTTCCGTGTCCGGATTGGTGGCCATGATCACTTCCTGTACATCGCCTTTTGCCACCCGCTGAAGCAGTTCCTTGATACGAATATCATCTTGGGTCACATGATTCAGCGGTGAAATGACACCGTGGAGCACATGGTACACGCCGTTAAACTCCCGGCTGCGTTCCATTGCGATCAGGTCTCTCGGTTCCGCAACCACACAGATCAACGATTGGTTGCGGGATTGATCACTGCAAACAGGACAGATCTCCCGGTCCGTCAGATTTTGACAGACAGGGCAGGTATGGACTGTTCGCTTGGCATTTACAATAGCATCTGCAAAGAACTGGGCTTCATCGTCCGGCAGTTCCAAGACATAGAAAGCAAGGCGCTGCGCCGTTTTTCCACCAATGCCGGGTAGTTTTGCAAACTGATCCGCCAGGTCTTGCAGCGCCGCAGGAAAATACTGCATAGTGCCTCCTTAAAACAGTCCGCCCAGATTCAATCCGCCGGTCAGTCTGGACATGTTGTTGGCAGAATCAACATCTGCTGCACGCATTGCCTCGTTCACAGCGGCAATAACCATATCCTGCAGCATTTCCACATCATCGGGATCTACTGCTTCGGGATTGATGTCCATAGCGACCAGTTCATGCTTTCCGTTTACGGTGGCTTTTACCATACCGCCACCGGCTGCAGCGGAGTATGTCTTATTTTCCATCTCCTCCTGCATACGAATAAGATCCTGCTGCATTTTCTGGGCCTGCTTCATCATCGCGGCCTGATTCATTCCACCGGGCATACCCCGGAATCCACCTTTTGCCATATTGAAACTCCTTAATCATTTTTAATATTGATCACATCGGAATGGTCTCTGCCAAACTGCAGAAGTTGCTCCATCCGGCCGGTATTGGGTTTGGATTGATCCGATACTGTAGCGGTCACAGGGCGGCCAAGTTTTGCGGAAACCTTCTTGGAAACGATCTCCAGCACCTCAGGCTTGTCTATCACGGATTTCGCAAAATCGTTTACACAACGGAGTACAAGCATATCCTCCTGCAATCTGCCCTGCACCGGTCCATTGGGGGCAAAGAATCCAGATACGGGAGGTTTCAGTTCTTTACGCACCTGTTCACAGATCTCCGACCAAAATGCGCCGGTCATTTCCTTTTCCGGCTCTGCCGGCTGATTTTTCTGAGAGGGTTTCGGCGCAGCAGGCGGGGTTACTTTATTTTCTGGCTTCAGAGCAGGTTCTGCAGGCTTTTTTGCCACAGAAATACTTCCACTATTGATAACGTCTTCCAGCCGTGTCAGCCGCACATTCAGGCTGCTGGCATCGAGTTGCAACTCCGGCTGACAGAGATTCACGATACACAGTTCTGCGTCCATACGCCTGCCCGAACTGCGGACAAAGCCGGAAACTGTTTTTTGAATGGTCTCCAGGATTCTCACCAGTTCTGCAGAGGTAAATGCCACGGAAAGTTTTTTCACTTCCTGATCTGTCGCAACCCCAGAGAGCATACTGATGGCTTCTTTCGGTGCAGATTGTATCACCATAAGATCCCGGGTCAGGCAGGCCAGTTCGTCCAGCAATGCGCCCATATCCTTGCCCTCTGCGTAGAACCGATTCAGCAGTTCCAAAGCGCCGGCAGTATCGTGGACCGCAATACAAGACATCAGTTTACCACACTCCTGAATGCCTGCAATGCCTAAACAAGTATACACTCTCTCAGCCGTCAGTTCGCCGGTGGTGGCAGATGCGCACTGATCCAAAAGGCTCAAGCCGTCACGCATACCGCCATCAGCAAGTCTGGCCAGCACATTTGCCGCAGAGGCATCCAGTTCGATATTCTCCTGATAGGCTACATATTGCAGTCTGGCCGCAATATCCTCCTGACTGATGCGACGGAAAGAAAACCGCTGGCAACGGGAGAGAATAGTTGCGGGAACTTTGCGCAATTCCGTGGTCGCCAGAATAAAAAGCAAATGCTCAGGAGGTTCTTCAATGATCTTCAGCAGCGCATTGAAAGCGGAAATAGAGAGCATATGCACTTCGTCGATGATGTAGACCCGCATTTTCACTTGAGAGGGAGTATAAATGGCGTCGTCCCGCAGGTCGCGGACATTATCTACGCCGTTATTGGATGCGGCATCGATTTCCAACACATCCAAGCAAGAGCCTGCGTCGATGGCCAAGCAGGATTTACAACAATTACAAGGGTTGCCGTCCTGCAAATTCTCACAGTTGACTGCTTTGGCGAGAATTTTGGCGCTACTGGTCTTACCTGTTCCCCGAGAGCCGGTGAACAGGTATGCGTGGCTGAGACGACCGCCCTGCAACTGAGTCTTCAGGGTCTGGGTAACCGCCATCTGCCCTACCACATCATCAAATGTCTGCGGTCTGTATTTTCGATATAGCGCCTGATACATAAAAACCTCCAAAACCGGCTCATAACAAGATCGCACACCCACATTTGAGC
>JAZSRS010000100.1:0-4113 GCA_045538595.1 Faecousia sp.
ATTAGGGCGCACCGCCCTAATCCGGAGCATTTTTGTATATGCAGTACGGGCGGGCTCAAACCCACTTTCCGCGCTGTACATGAGATAATATTGAAATTAATGTTTTAACGATGTATAATAATATTGCATTACGAACCTACAGAAGCGAATCAGGAAACAACCTATGCGTTGGCAACTTTATCTAATCTTCCGCAGGGTATGCACCCCCTTTACTACTAATTGATAAAGGAGAATTGTCCTATGGCATACGAACACAAGACCTTGGATGAAATAATGGCCGAATTTCGAGGGAAACAGCAATCATCTGCTACAGAATTTCCTGTATTTGATGAGGATATTTTGGATAACGATGCTGACACCGCAGAAAATCTCCGGTCAATCAATCTGGATGCCTGCATTCGCGATACGCTGTCCAATCTGAAACCCTATCGACTGTCCACAGAAGGGCAGAACACAATACAGGAATTTCTCACCTTCCGAATTCAAACCGGACGGGCGCCCGCGGAGCAATCGGAAGCCCGCCGCGCCTACTACAACTTGCTGATCCACGGCGACGAAAAAGAAAACATCCACCATGTCGCAGATGTTTTACGCACAGCGTTAAATATTCGCCCAGAGCATATGTTTATCTGTACAGAATTTGAACTGCTTCAGCAACAGGAATTTGTAAGCAGAAATAATCGGCGCAGCAATCAGCCCCTAATCCCTCACGGCACACAATTTATCTTGATCAATGATTGCCAGGATGCCCCTCAGTTAAATCTGGATAGCGGCAGTGCCATACGAGATGCCAGCAAGAAGGCCATCGACAATTATCGCGCTATGTGGCACGCAGTCTTGTCTCATATCCGGCTACATCCGGCGATTATTCTACTGGTTGGTTGCAACGAGGATGTATACCGCAGCACTATGCGACCCTTTGCGGCGCTTTCCCAGCGCATTTGCAGCCACCATATCCAGTTGATACCCCAAAGTGAAGACGATTTGTTGGCAGACTGCATAGCGGAATTGCAAAAATCCTCCTTCACACTGAGCGATGATTTCCAGCCGGCATTGACAACCTATTTCCATAACGCTTACCGCACTTCGGAATTGCGGAGTCAAGCATTTGTAACGGATCTGCTGGATCAGATATACTCCCGGTATTACAGCCGCCAGCAGGACAGTCTTATATTAACTGCGGACTGTGTTCCTACATTTGATTATTTGACCCAGTCTGCGGAAAGTATTTTGGACCAACTTGAACAGTTAATAGGACTGGAAACCGTCAAGACAGAGTTTCGCAACATTTTCAAAATGCAGGTTGCCGGACTGACAGATCCGGAAAATACACGTTACCACATGATTTTCACCGGCAATCCCGGAACAGGCAAAACGACTGTGGCGCGGATGGCGGCAGACCTGTTTCACCGCATGGGCATTCTGAAAACCAACAAACTGGTATCTGTCAAACCCAGTGATTTGGTGTCGGAATGGATCGGCGGCACCGGTAATAAGGCCATGGAGATGATCCGCCGCGCCTATAACGGTGTGTTGTTTATTGACGAGGCATACGGAATCGCCAATATGGACCGGGGTGAAGAACTGCTGAATGTGCTGCTGCAGGAAATGGAAAACCATGCAAATAAACTGATTGTCATTTTTGCCGGTTATACAGATGAAATGCGGGAACTTCTGAAAGCCAATCCGGGTCTTGGCAGTCGCATCGGCCAAGAGATCCACTTTGCCGATTATACCCAGGAGGAACTGGCGCAGATATTCCTGCAGATGTGTAAAAAAAGCGGATTCTCCCTGGATCCTTCTGCCCGGGACGAATTAGATGACTGTATCGGCGCGCTGATGACCAGGGAATTCTTTGGTAACGCCCGGGATATCCAAAATATGCTTCAAGATCTGAAGGAAGTATGGTCTGATGATTTCTATACGGCCATTACCCAAAACGGGATGGATGCAGCAGATGTACAAAAGGTGTTCCTGCCCCATCACTTTGAGAAGATCATGCCCCCGAAAAAGGAGGTTAGCATTCACGATTTGATCGGCTTGGAGGTTTTGAAGAACAAACTGGAAGTGTTCAAGCGGCAGGCGATGTACCAAAAACATTTGCGTGAAAAGGGCTTTGCCAATCTTTCGGATTTCTCTATGCATATGATCTTCACAGGAAATCCCGGCACAGGCAAGACCACTGTTGCAAAACTGATCGCAGATGATCTATACTCCATCGATATGCTGAAGACGAACCGACTGGTGGTTGCAGAACGGAAGGACCTGATAGGAATCCATGGCGACACCGGAAAGAAAACTGCTGACATCATTCGCAAAGCGGTGGGCGGTGTTCTGTTTATTGACGAGGCCTACGCTTTAGCGGGAGACCGGTACGGCAATCATGAGTGCATCGAAGTTCTTCTTACAGCCATGGAAGAGCATAAATCTGACACCGTTTTTATTTTCGGCGGTTATGTGGATGAGATGCAGATGTTCCTGGCTACCAACCCCGGTATACAGTCCCGGATTGGTTACACGTTCCATTTTGAAAACTACTCGCCGGAAGAACTGACAGTGATGTATGCCGATAAGATGAAAAAAACCGGCTTTATTGTTTCTGAAAATGCTTTGCAGCGTGTGCAGGAAATCATGGCGTATTTTCAAGATGTGAAAAATTTCGGCAATGGCCGGTTTGTCAACCATGTGATCCATCAGACAATCAGCCAGCGGGCCAGCCGTGATTTCAAAAAGAATTACCGCAGCATCACGCAGAAGGATATTCCCACCATCAAGACCCTCATCGAAACTGCGCCCAATAGCATGCAGTTGTACGATCCGGCAGAAATCACGCCGGATCAGCAGCGCCGAACTGCCATCCATGAGGTGGGACACGGGGCTGCGATCATGGTGCTGAATTCCGGACAGATACCCGAACGCATCAGTATCCGCAATCAGGCAGGTTCTTATGGCAGAGTAACCTTGCCCCGTGGCATAATTGAGCAGACTGAAGAAAATCTACTGCTACATCTTGCTGTTTTACTTAGCGGTAAAAATGCAGAAAAAGAACTTCTTGGAAATCATGCCACCGGCTGCGCTGACGATTACGCTCGCGCAAAGCAGTTGGCATCGGATATGATTGAAAAATTTGCTATGGTTACCCACGGAACTACTCCGGGTGAAATTTTGCGCACAGGAGAAGAAATGTCCTGTACACTCATTCGCGAAAGAAGGGATAAACTGGAGGGGATAGCGCAAATTCTGTTGGAGGAAAAAGAACTTTCCGGTGAGCGTTTTAGGGAACTGCTTTTTTCGGAATAATCACAAACCGCCGAGCCATTAAGGATTTTTAATCGGCACAACTGCGTTCTTTTCAAGAGAATGACCCGAACGGGAATCGTTTGCATTTTCGCATTGCAATGCTTGGTCGGCGCCAACAGCCACACCGGCTGCCGTCGCCGACCAAGGGAATCTCCCACGGCCTAACAAAGTGTCCACCGGCATGTTTTCTTAACAGCCTTTCGATTTCCGCGGGTAGATGCCCCGTAGGGAATCGTTCAATCAAGGTGTCGCTCCGTCTAATTAATTGCGGTATGATTGCCACAGGCAATCATAGTGATTATAGATTCGCTGCGCGGAGCACCACCGTTGCGAGCGGCGCTCATCCGCGCCGCATTTAATTGTTCGATTCCCATACGGCAAAAAGAAAAACCACTCCGAAAGGAGTGGTTTTTCTTTTTGGTGACCCGTACGGGAATCGAACCCATGTTACCGCCGTGAAAGGGCGGTGTCTTAACCGCTTGACCAACGGGCCTGGTAGCGGCGACCTGATTCGAACAGGTGACATACCGGGTATGAACCGGGTACTCTACCAGCTGAGTTACGCCGCCATATTCAGTACTTGCCGAATAAGCTTTGTTATTATATCCAAGTGACCCCGGTTTGTCAAGAGAAATGTTTGCATTTTTCCGTTAATTTTTGGGAAACTGAAATAGAAGGAGGGAGCGGGTTTGGCTTTTTGGAAAAAAACGGTATTATTCACTGCCGGTGGGGGCAGTTATGTGGCGCTGGAGCTTTTGTGGCGGGGGAGAAGTCACAGCACCATGTTCTTGGCGGGAGGGACGTGTTTCCTGC
>JAZSRS010000094.1:0-1545 GCA_045538595.1 Faecousia sp.
TTCTGTTTTTGGACGACAATCTCAACGCAGACATGACCGCAAAAGCCGCCGGCATGCAGGTCTGCGGCGTATATGACGATTCCTCCAAGGATTATGTGGCGCAGATGAAAGCCGCCACCGATTACTATATTTACGATTTCAAGGAATTGCCGAATCTGGAGTTCCCCAAAAAGCCTTAACCGATTCTAATAAGGGGTTGAACACATGAGAAAAGTATTATCTGTCATAGCCGTTGTCCTGCTGCTATCCTTGTGCGTTGCCGGTTGTTCCGGTGATAACCCCCCAGCGCCAACTGCGCCCACATACCAAGCCACTACCGCACCAACCTCTGAATTTACCACCGCGCCTACTACCGAAGCCACAGCAGCACCAACTACTGAACCTACTACCGAACCCACTGCCGAGCCCACTACAGCACCTACTACCGAACCCACTGCCGAGCCCACAACAGCCGCCACCACCGAGCAGTCCCACGCACACAGTGAGACTATGGTATGGATCCCCACCAACGGCGGCAAAAAATATCACACCTATGCCGGCTGCAGTAATATGAAAAACCCGGAACAGGTTACGCAGTCTGAAGCGGAAGATCTGGGCTTTACGCCGTGCAAACGATGTCATTAATCAAAAAGGCTTGCCAAACGGCAAGCCTTTTTGCTGTTAAAATAGAGTTGTAATCCAATAGATTAAGCCATAATCCACGCTGGCAGAGACACCGTAAACGATCACCGGTCCTGCACTCGTGAACATCTTCGCACCGACGCCCAGAATGAAGCCCTCTGCTTGTGTCAACTTAGGACCCATAAGTTTCTAAAATATTTACATCAAAAAAGAAGTGTGGTATAATGAATAAAAGCGAGGTGGTGTGTATGCACGAAGAATGTTTGATCTGCAAAGCAAAACTTGAATATTTGTCAGAAGACGAACTGATGGAGTGTGCTATCTGCCACAAAAAGGAACTGAGTAAGACGCGCTGTGTGGCTGGTCATTACATATGCAGTGAATGTCATACACAGGGAATGGACAGCATCTTTGGTCTGTGTCTTTCAGAAACCTCCCGTGACCCGATGGCGATTCTGGAAAAGATGATGGCCATGTCTTTTTGCCATATGCACGGCCCGGAGCATCATGTGATGGTAGGAGCGGCACTGCTGACGGCATATAAAAATGCCGGTGGAAATGTTGATCTTCCCAAAGCACTGCACGAAATGTACCGTCGTGGCAAAGCAGTTCCCGGCGGTGCCTGCGGATTCTGGGGTGCTTGTGGTGCCGGTGTCAGTGCAGGACAGTTTGTGGCAATCGCGACGGATTCCACCCCCCTGGCGGCAAAGCCTTGGGGACTAAGCAATCAGATGACCGCAAAAGCACTGGATAGCATCGGCAAAAACGGTGGTCCCCGGTGCTGCAAGCGAGATTCCTATTTGTCCATTCTTGCCGCAATTGATTTTGTTGCAGAGCATTTGGATGTCCATATGGAAAAGGCAATGCCCGTATGCTCACGAAGCCGCCAGAACAATCAGTGTATCGAAAAACTTTGTCCGTTCT
>JAZSRS010000164.1:0-19443 GCA_045538595.1 Faecousia sp.
GCAGCCACAGGCTTTATCATGGACAGAGCAAATTCCTCGCCGTCCTTATAGCCTTCAAAGTTCTCCTGGAAGGAGGGGTAATCCACATAACGGGTAGCGCTGTAACTCACCAAAGGCATAGTATTGGCATCGGTCTCGATCCAGAAACCGCAAGTGCCTACCTCACTAATTTTAGCATCTTCCAGAATCTTACCACCGGGGAAAGTGACGGTCTGGCCGTTGATGGAGAAGGTGGGGTCAGTACCCTCTACCTTGAAGTTATCCAGCGTCATACCGTCGGTGGTATCGGGCGTGATACGCCAGATGTTCCGGCCATTGGCGTACATACCGGAAAGGATAAAATCGTCATTCCAGTTGGTGGGGATAATGATGGGTTTCCGGTCAGCATAACCGGCCACACGGGTCAGTTCGTCCAAGATTTCGGAGAACACCTGTAGCACATAATCGTAATCATCGCCCTTAGCATCTACTTCATCAGTAATAATGTATCCTAGGAAAGGCTCAGGATTCAGCAGGCCAATGTGATACATTATTTCAGAATAGTAGGGAGTACGGCTATAGGAGTTGGGATTACTGCTGTAATCGTAGAAAGTGATCCATGCATTCATAATACCGGTCTTGGATGCACGGGCCATATCCTTAAACCGAACAGCATCCCACAGGATCATCTTGAAGGGATCGTCTTCAAATACAGTATCATTAAAGCCCACAGGATTCTTATAGATGGGCTCCTGCGTGTCAGGATCTATATAGAAGTTTGTGCTGGGAACATAGGCATATGTATTGTCGTTAACGGCGTTACCGATGGTGATATAGTTACCACCCTCACGGACATTACCGTTGTTATCCATACCCTTCAGCCAGGCGTAGGTGTCCTTGGTCTGATAGTCACTCATAACCGCATCAGGATAATACTTCATCAGAGGCTCATAGACTGCCTCATTCATATACATAGCAAAGCGGTTACGCATAACAGTATCCCAAATCGCCCGGGATTGGGCATACTGGACACCGGAGTTGGTGTAAATGCTAAAAATTTCCGGGGCCTCCGGAGTAGGATCCGGGAAGAACTGGAAACCACGTTCCTCCAACAAGGGCCGTACATTTACCTCATACATAGGATGATTAACGATTCTGTTAAGCAGAAGAAGGTCTGTAGAGATCTTTTGGGACAGGTAGTAGGAATTGGCATCGATATACTCCAGGTCCAGAATGAGACCGTCCAGTTTACCGCCAATACGTTTATACTCCTTCAGAAATTCGTCCGTCCATTCCTTGATTACCTCAACGGCATCCTCCATATAGATGACTTCATCTACCAGAGAGTATACTGCACCTTCGGGCGCCAGGAAGTTGATGTAACGGGTACCGTCGGGACGGGAATTGAAATCCTCCTTCAGCCATTCAGCCATGTCGGAAATATCTCTGGAATAACAATCACGAAATCCAGCATTCAAATAGGTCATATCCTCGCTTGTTCCAGAGAAGCAGTGCGGCATACCATAGACGTTTTCATAGTCCACAACATCATCTTCCCAGTTCAGCAAATAAAACGGCTTTTCAGCCACATTTGCAGCGCCGACAGAGCCCACGAGGGCCATAGGTAGCACCATGGCCAGCGCCAATAGAATAATAAATACTTTTTTCATAAATAACCTCCCAATCATTTTCTGTCTACTGTTATGTATACTATAAAAGCACAACAATGTCAAGGTTTTTTTGGGTAAAATGCCCTCTGCTCCGGCGCGAAATCCAGCGGAACAGAGGGCTAATTTTAATCAGTTTATTTTTCAGAAAAATGCAGAAAACTTATTTGCCATATATCACACCCCGTGGTCCTCGCGCCAACAGATTGTGGCGAAAAAACGCAAAAAACAGACGCATCAGAAGATGCGTCTGTTTTGCATTATTTACTCAGAGTCAGCAGGATCATCGGTTTTGGTTTCTTGTGTTTCTGCAACGGATTCTTTCTTCTTGGGCTTCAAAACCACAAGCACCAGAACCGCTACAATACCGCAAGCCAACACCGCAGTGACGCCTATGATCAAAGCGATCATACCAGCGGACAAGCCGTCCTTTTTGGTATCGGGATCATCGGGAGTCTGGATAGGAGGATTGGTGCTGTCAGGAGTCTGGTCGCCACCGTTATCCCCGTTGGGTTCACCTTCTGTTTCCACAGTCAGCAGGACAGGCTTACCCTCAGATTTCACAATGCCGGTGATGACGCCGTCCTGACCGGCGCCCAATGTGAACTCGCCTACCAGTGCGCCGCTATTGTACACCTTGGCAACCACATCTTTGCCGGTACCGTTCAGCCAGGAGAGACGGTATGCGCTATCCTCGTTTCTGGCTTCATCAGCATCCTTCAGTTCATAGCCAGTAGCGGCATCGTATACCATAAAATCGGTAGTAACTCCGGTGGGATAGAGTTTGTAGTTGTCAATATAGGCTGTACCGGTGACACCGATTGCATCGCAGGCGATTTCAGATACAGGCAAACTAACACTTGCTATAGGAGCAGATTTTTTGCCCAACTCATTACCGGAAGCATCATAAACTGTGTATGTGCTGATGCAATTTTTACTGACGCGAAAATCTACTTCCCGCTTGATTATGTATGTGCTGCCGGCAGATACGCTGACGCCAGGCAATTCTTCGTAAGTTTTGTTATTGCCGTAGTAGACCTTACCGTCGGCAATCTTCACACCAAGATCATTATGGGAGCACCGCAGCAGGATCAGTTCGCCACCGTCAGGCACAGTAACCTGCATCTGCCAAGCCTGTTGCTGGGCATATTTATCACCTGCGGTGATGTTAGCCGGGGCTTTGACATTGATGATTTGGGCATTGCCGGTCAGGGCTAGAGCCATACTGCCATTATGGGACTCAATGGCGGTATCGCCGCTGGTCTTCCATGCGTCTGCTACAGTCTCGTTGAACACACTGCCGTCTTTAAACTTTTCAAAATTCTCCATAAAGGAGGGATCTTTTTCGTAACGGTCGGCGTCGCCGGTGATAACAGGGGTAACATCTGCCGGGGTCTCCACCCAGTAACCGCAACTGCCAACCTGAGAAATCTTGCTGTCGGCAATGATCTTACCTTGGGGGAAGGTAATGGTCTGACCGGCAATATAGAAGGTGGGGTCGTTGTCCTTTACCTTGAAATTCTCCACAGAGGTGCCGGTGTAGACATCGGGAGTAATACGCCAGATGTTCCGGCCGTTTGCATACATACCGGAGAGCATAAAGTGACTGTTCCAACTAGTGGGAACATAGATGGGTTTCCGGTCAGCGAAACCTGCCACACGGGTCAGTTCCGCCATCAGTTCACCGGCTATCTGGATCGCATAGTCATAATCGCTGACCATGGGATCCGGATCTTCTATGCCATATTCCCAAACCTCGTCTTCCAGAATGTAACCGTAGAAAGGTTGAGGATCCAGCAAGCCAATATGGTAGATGGTCTCAGAATAGTAGGGCGTATTGGATGCGCTTCCGGGATGCTCGGGCTGGAAGTTAAAGAATGTCATCCAGGAACTGATCCGGTGATTAGAATCTGCCTCGTACATTTTATTGGTCTGCATCACGCCCCACAGGGCAACATTATAGGGGGTTGCGTCATATTTTACATGGTTGAATCCCTCGGGGGTATTGTACTGACCGATCCAGTTTTCCCAAGGCTCATAGGGGTAGCATTGCCGGTTGGAAACATTACCCACCTTACTGCCGTTACCTGTAGAATGCACCATTGTGCCGCCGTGGGTCTTCTGCCAACCAGTAGAATCCAGTCGGCCATAATCGCAGAACAGGGCATCGGGATAGTACTTTAGCATAGGCTCAAAGATGGATTCATTGAGGCAATCCGCCATCAGTTCCTCTACCACATGGTCCCAAATGGACTGCTCTTTCTCCATACCCTGTGATCCAGACATAGTCCATATCTCGGATCTGATATCGTCCTGCATCGCCTCACCCCAGAAAGTAAAGCCCCATTTTTCCAGTTTGGGACGCACAGTTGTTTTATAGAGAGGATTGTTGACGATTTCCCAATAGCATTCCATATTGCCCTTTTCAAACTGCTCTGTGTGAATGTAATAGGCGTTACCGTAGACATACTCCACATCCACATAAATGCCATCCAGTTTACCGCCAATACGGCTGTACTCTGCAAAAAATGCCTCTACCCATTCCTTTATTTCAGCAGTTGCCTTGTTGAAGTAAATATAGTCTTCCACCAATTCATAAATGGCCTTAAAAGGATGATTCAAATAGACGTGTCGGGTACCCTCAGGACGGGCATCGAACATTTCTTTCAACGCTGCAGCCTGATCCTCAATCTTGGTGAAATCCTCAAAACTGATGACTGGTTCATCCGAACCGTCTGGATAATATCCTGAGAAGTAGGCACACTCCAGGACATAGTCGCTTACATCTTCAGACACAGGCATCCAGTTCAACAGATAAAAAGGTTTCTGATCAACTGTTTCAGCATTTACTTGCACGCCTGCCGGCAGCAAAACCGCAATACAGGTAAGCGCCAAAAGAATGGCTATTACTCTTTTCATTTTCCTATTTCTCCTTTTTGCAAAACTTTGAGTATACACTCACCTTTCTTATATCATAGCATAGAATTTTAGTCAATAAAAAATTATAAAATCCGCAAAAACAAGCACGCCAAAAGGCGTGCTTGTTTGGTACTATTTACATAGAGTCATTTGTGTCTTCCGATTGGGTTTCCGTTTTTTTCGCAAAAAGTCCTGTCAGCCACTTGGGTTTGATCACAAACCAAACAATAGCCACTGCGCCACCTGCCACCAGCGCAGATGCAATCGCAATCAGTGCGATCGCACCACCGGTCAGACCGCCATCCTCATCTACAGGATCAATATCATCAGAAGGCTTGGTAGGGTCAGTGCTGTCGGGTTTGTCTGCAGGCTTGGTGGGATCTGTGGCATCCACAGGTGTGGAGGGGGCGGTGGGGTTGGTGTCTTCCACAGGGTTGGTAGGATCGGTAGTCTGACCACCGTTGTTATTACCGCCGTCGTTATTACTGCCATCATTGCTACCGCCACCATTATTACCGCCACCGTTACCGGAAGGGGGAATTACCAAAGGCGGTGCGTCCTCGGTCTTAATTGTCAGTAGAACGGACTTGCCGTTTGCTTTCACAACACCGGTATTCTGACCGTCCTGACCGGCGCCCATTCTAAACTCCCCTACCAGCGTGCTGCCATTATATACCTTTGCCATCAGATCCTTGTCGGTACCGTTCAACCAAGATACACGGTAGGCAGTATCTGCATTTCTAGTCTTGTTGGTATCTACCTGGAAACCGGTGGTAGCATCGTACACTTCAAAATCGGTGGTAAGACCGGTGGGATACAGTTTATAGTTGTCAATATAGGCTGTACCGGTTACATTTTGGGCTTTTATAAATATGTCGGAGACAGGCAGAGAGACATTGACCATATCTACATCTCTTACATTGCCCAGGACCTTGCCGGAAGCATCACAAACTGTGTAAGTACAGGTAAACAATCCTGCCTCCCGGAAATCAACTTCCCGCTTGAAGATGTATGTACTTCCGGCAGATATATTGACACCGGACATTTCCTTATAGGCGCCGTCTTCGTCGTAGTATACTTTACCATTGGAGATCTTGATACCCATATCTTTGTTGGAACAGCGCAGCAGTGCCAGTTCACCGCCGGTAGGCGCGGTAACCGTTACCTGCCAGACCTGCTGCTGGGCATAACTGTCGCCTGCAGTGATATTCTTCGCTGCCTTTACATTTCTCAGTGTGCCATTACCGGTCATTGTCAATGCCTTGCTGCCGTTATGATTCTGAATCTTCATTGCAGAACCGGCGGTTTCCCACGCATCAGACATGGAACCGCTGAATGTATTCCCGCTTGCGTAACTCTCAAAGTTCTCTCCAAAGGAGGGGTCCTTCTCGTAACGGTCTGCGCCGCCTGTAATAATGGGTGTTACATTCGCTGGGGTCTCCACCCAATAACCGCATGTACCCACCTGAGAAATCTTGCTGTCAGCAATGATCTTGCCCTGGGGGAAAGTAACAGTCTGACCTGCAATCTGGAATGTGGGATCGTTGTCCTTTACCTTAAAGGCCTCCACAGATATGCCGGTGTAGATATCGGGAGTGATACGCCAAATGTTCCGGCCGTTTGCATACATACCGGAGAGCATAAAGTTGGAGTTCCAGTTGGCAGGGATATAGATGGGCTTCCGGTCAGAATAACCTGCCACACGGGTCAGTTCTGCCATCAGTTCCCGCACGATCTCAAGGGCATAGTCATAGTCGCTCACATTGGGATCGGGATTATTCTGTCCATAATACTCCACTTCACTTTTCATAATATATCCGTAGAAAGGCTGAGGATCCAGCAGACCAATATGGAAAATCGTTTCAGAATAGTAAGGTGTATTGGACGAACTGCCGGGATGATTCGGCTGGAAATTGAAGAAGGTCATCCAGGAACTGATCCGATGGTTGGAGTCAGCCTCGTACATATTCTTGGTCTGCGTTACGCCCCACATAGCCACATTATAAGGTGTTGCGGTATATTTTACATCGTTGAATGCAACAGGGGTATTATACTGGCCGATCCAGTTTTCCCAAGGCTCATAGGGGTAGCATTGCCGGTTAGAAACATTGCCCACCTTACTACCGTTGCCGGTAGAATGATTCATTGTACCGCCGTGGGTCTTCATCCAACCAAGGCTATCGTATCTGCCGTAATCACAAAACAGGGCATCAGGATAGTACTTCAGCAGCGGCTCATACACGGATTCATTAAGGCTGTCCGCCAGAAGTTCTTCTACAACCAGATCCCAAATTACTCTGTCCTGGGCATACTGAGAACCGGATTCATTGTAAACAGGCCAAATTTCAGATCTTTCATTTGTCTGCTTGCTTTCAGGCCAGAAGTTGAAACCCCATTTTTCCAGTTTGGGACGCACAAGCGTCTGGTACCGAGGATTGTTTACGATTTCCCAATAAACATCTCTATTGCCGGCATAATACTCATCAATGTAAAGATACCATTCAGAACCTTTGATGTACTCTACATCCACAAAAATACCATCCAATTCACCGCCAATGCGCTTGTACTCTGCCAAGAATTCTTCTACCCAAGCCTTGACAGAAGCAGTTGCCTTATAGAAATAAACATAGTCCTCAGTCAACTTGGTGATGGCTCTGAAAGGCTGATCCAGATAGATATGCCGAGTACCCTCGGGCCGGTCTTCAAAATCATATTTCAGGTTGGCGGCTAACTGTTTAATGTCAGTAACATTGTTCCAAGAAATCCTTGGCGAAGATGACCCTGTACTGTAACTGGCCGAAAAGTATGGCGCATCCAGGACATAGTCCCCATCAAGCCACAACACCGGCTCCCAATTTAGCATATAGAACGGTTTCTTTGTAACCGCTGCAGCATTTACTAAACTACCTGCAGGAAGCAAAACCGCAATACAGGCCAATGCCAAAAAAACAGCCACGATCTTTTTCATTTCCCTTTTCTCCTTTTTTGTAAAATAGCAAGCAATGCTCATTTGTTTTATATCATAGGTTGGAATTCAAGTCAACAAAATTCTGTGTAACCTGCAAAAAACAGGCGTACCCAGAGGTGCGCCTGTTTGGCATTATTTACATAAGGTCATCGCCAATCTTACGACCGGGCATTGGATTTTCTTGCAAAGCCGGATCGGTCTTGCCATCGGAGGAATCGGTGTCATCTGTGCCGGTAAACTTACCTGTAATAAAATTACACAACAGGGATGCGTCCGGGAAAGGACGCACCCCTGTTGTTTGTTATTTCGGTGCTTTAATTCTGTTAAGTTTTTTGTTCAGTTTCAGCAGATCTTCCTTGGTGAACTTGGCGTCCATCATACCGCCTGCCATAGTCAGCAGACGCAGCACGGTGAAACCGCCCATCATACTCATCAGTTCCGGGGTCATTTCAAAGCCCATGGGCTTTGCCTTTTCGCCCTTCTTGCCGCCACCCAGCATCTTACCCATCAGTTTGACAAACAGAAGTTTGCCACGGAGGGTAGAAATCACATCACTCATCTTGGAGTTCAGAGACAAGCGGCCGGGCTTCTCTTCGATATCAAACCAGTTCAGGATCGCGCCAACCTCCACAAGACGGTAGTCCTCATTGAAGGTATCTACCTTGCGGATGATGCTCTCATCACGGCAATCGCCGGCAACGGCTTCCAACTTGGTCTCGCCCACGTTGGGGACTTCAAAGTAGAAGAAGTGGTCGGGCGCTTCCTTTACGCCCAGGCTCTCACCGTTGGCAAACAGTTCCACCTTGGGCTGGTTGGAGTACGCGGTAACCTTGGTTACATCCTCTACCCGGTCCACATACCGCTTACCGCACAGATGGACGAAGGGCTCGTCGCTGAGCCATGCCTTGTAAGCATAGAAGGCATCCTTCTTGTACTTGCGGTCGGAGGTGATCAGGCCCTTGTGGTTCTGGCCGTTTTCACCGCCCTCAGAACGGGCATCGGCGCCAAAGTCAAACATATTCCACACATGAGTCGCCCACATATACTTACGGGTGAAAAACTGCTTGATCAGTTCTTCGTGGTAGTATGCCTGATATTCTTCGGTATAGTCGCCCTGACGGGGATCGGGATTGTGCCAGTTCAATGCCTCACAACCGTACTCGGAGCAGCCGATGGGGATGTTGGGATGGGTAGCGTGGAACTTATCAAACCAAGGACCGTTCATGCTTGTCTCGCCGCCGTACCAGCCGAAATAGTGATTGTAGGAGACCACATCAGGGATCTGCAGATAGGGATCATCCATCTTGCACATAGAGACCGCTGCGATGGTAGTGAGTCTGGTCTTATCCATTTCGTGGACAAGATCGTTCAGAACACGGTGGTTATCCAGCAAATCCTGGTCGCTACCGCCGATGGATATCTCATTGGATAGACCCCAAACCACAATACAGGGATGGTTGTAGTTCTGGGTGATCAGTTCTTTCATCTGGCTGATGGTGTTCTCACGGCCATTGGGCATGTGCTTGGAAATGTAGGGAATTTCCGCCCAGATCACCAGACCTGCTTCATCACACAGGTCGTAGAAATACTGATCGTGCTGATAGTGGGCCAGTCGAATGGTGGTTGCACCTACCTCGCAGATCAGTTTCACATCTTCTTCGTGATCCTCGGGACTCAGAGCGTTGCCTTTGCCCCAGCGGTCCTGATGGCGGGAAACACCCCGCAGAGGGTATTCTTCACCGTTGAGGATAAAGCCGTTTTCCGGATCGATCACAAAACTGCGGCAACCGAAACGAGTGGAGACGGTATCCAGCATCTGCTCCCCTTCTACCAGTTCTGCCTTGGCGGTATACAGATAGGGATCTTTGCGGCCGTGCCACTTATGGACATTCTCTAAGGTGAAGTTCACCTTGGTGTCAGCGGTAGTGGTTTCAGCAACCACATTGCCTTCCTGATCGGTGAGGGTATAGCGGACGGTCTGGCCTTCCTTGGCATTGGTCAGGAACACCTCTACCTCTACATCTGCGTCGCTGCCGCTGATAACGGGGGTTACCTTGATACCGGGGGTGCCGTAATAGTCCAGATCAAAGTGAGATGCCGGCACGACGATCAGGTTCACATTCCGGTACAGACCGCCGTAGAAGGTGAAGTCTGCCATTTGGGGGTATACCCGGTCATTAGGGGCATTGTCCACCGCCACAACCAGCAGAGTCTTTTCAGTCAGTTCTTCGGTAATGTTTACCCGCCAGGTGGAGTAGCCACCGTCGTGGTGGGCAAGATGCTTGCCGTTTACATAGACATCTGCAGAGGAGTTTGCACCCCGCAGTTCCAGATAATACTGCTGGCCTTCGGGCAGGTCGGCTTTGCTGATCTCCTTTGCATAATAAGCCGTACCTCGGAAATAGTCATTGCCGCCGTCTTGGCCGTCAACAGCATTCCAGGAATGGGGCAGGTCGACAGTTTCCCATTGGCTATCAATCTCGGTAGGAATCCCAGCGGCTGTCTTAGAAAAAGCCCATTGGGGGTTCAGGCTGATAATGTTTCTCAAATTATTTTACCTCCAAATGTATTGTATGTTCCGTAGAACTGCCGCATCTGCCGAAGCAGATGCGGCAGTCATTGAATTAGTTTGTAGCGTGGCGCTCTGCCAGTTCGCTATTCATTTGTTCCACTGTCTTCTTATCCAGATTATAGATCACAGCCAAACCAATGAACTGCATTACGGCGCTGAACAAGTACAGACCTGCAACCAGCCAGCACATATTGTGAGAAGTCTGCAGACTCTGGCCGATGGTACCCAGGTTAGCCTGATAACCAAGCAAACCCATAATCAGCAGCACGGCAGAGGGTCCGATACCCTGCGCCAACTTACGGAAGAAAGAGTGCAGTGCGTAAACAGTACCTTCCTCACGGGTGCCGTACTTCCACTCGTTATAGTCGATAGCATCACCCATCATAGCCCAGGATACACAGGTATACACGCCCATACCCACGCCGTAGATCACCAGACCCAGCAGGAACAGGATCAGGGAGAGATTTACATTGCTCACCATGGGGAAGATCAGCATAAACACGCCGCCCACCAAAGAGACGATTGTACCAAATACAGAGGCTTCTTTTTTGCCAAAACGGACAACAATCTTCTTGATAAAGGGCATAAACAGGAACATGGGCAAGAAACCGATCATCTGCACCACACCGGAAAGAGAGGCCATATTAAAATAGGTAGCAAACATAATGGTATTAGCGGTGGAAGCCGCATTCATACCCAAGAACATACCCATGGCGGCCAGTGTGCAACCAACAGCGGGACGGTTCTTCATAAACTTGCCAAAGGCACTGAAGATATTGGACTGTTGGCCACCCTCGTTGGTTTTGACTGTATTTTCATCTACACGAACAGTAATATTCTTGATCATAAAGATGAAACACAGGAAACCGATCACACCCATAATCAGGGCTGCCCAGAACACCCGGTCGCCCAACAGGATTTCTACCTGCTTGCCGGTCTCAGGACTGAGGATCTTATCGCCAATCTGGTAAGGCAACTTGGTCTCAGGGTTTATCAGGAACTGCTCCTTGGTGAAGCCCTCGGGAATGTAGATCTTATCCAAGAAGGATGTGGTTCCGTCATAGGTAACCTTTTGCCAAATCAGCATAGGCAGAATGGTCATAGGCAGAATATTGCCGATCATAGAGCCGATGGAACGCCAAGTGGAAAGTTGCGCACGCTCAGCATTGTCCTCAGTAACCAAAGACAACATAGAACCGTAGGGAACATTGGCCACAGTGTAGAAAGCATCCCAAATCACATAGCCCACAATAAACAGAACGGCCTTGAGCCAAACTTCTGCATTGGGGAACGGCAGGAATACCGCAGCGCCGCCTACCAGCAGGCCGCAAGCACCAATGAGTATGTAAGTCTTAAACTTACCTCTCTTATAATTTCTCTTATCTCTGTCGATCATCGTGCCGATCAAAGGATCATTCACAGCATCCCAGATCTGCACAAGGAGCAGCAGCAGAGACAGCAGACCGGTCTCCATCATCATATACACCAGCCAGAAGGTCTGCACAGTGCCCTTCAGGGCAAAACTCATGTTGCAGCCAAGGTCGCCGGCGGCATATGCAATTTTATCGCGCATACCAAAAGGCCGCGTCCGTTTATTTGTTTTCACAGGAAATACCTCCTCAACATTTTTACCAAAGAAACCCATATTGTCAGTTTCCTTTTATACATTTTACCATACAAACCCTCTTGCGAAAACAACAGATCTCTGATATTATATAACATATCTCATATATGGTGAGAGGTGTATTTATGGACTCTACCTTTATTTTCCTGCAGGAATTGCTGGAAAGCACCACAGGCATTTCTCTTACCTGTGTTCCCTGCTCCAACCGCAGTCTGCTGGAATTTTTGCAAAGCCGCACCGGGCATTTGTTTGACCTATTTTTTGAACAAAATCTATCTCACTGGCAAAAACTTCTGCTGTCTCCCGACCGGGAGGACACCATTTACGAACATTCCGTGGCTGGTGGGGCGATCTTCCTGACCTTTACCGACAAGCAAGCAAATACGGTATATTTTTTCGGTCCTGTTCTGACTCAGCCGTTCTCTCAGGAAAATTTTCTCCGGAATATGGAGCAGCGGCGCATTCCCCAACAACTCATTCCCCATATGGCACGGTTTTGCGGTAGTCTGCCTGTGGTTGCCAGCCATATTCTCTACCGGACGGGAGATCTGGTGATCCGGCATCTGACCGGCAGAAAAACGCCGCTACAGATTGCCCCTGCAGATCTGCAACTCCCCGCAAACAAGTATATACTAAACGAAGGGTTATCCATCGGCGAGGAGATCGTGCATATGCGACAGGTGGAAATGCGCTATGAATCCAGCGCCGCGCTGACTGACGCCATCAAGCAGGGTAATTTATCTTTGGCGCTGCATATGATCGGTCAGTACTCCCCTGATCGGCAAACTCCTGTCCGCAACAGCAACCCCTTGCGGAACGCCCAAAACTACTGCATTGTACTGAACACCCAACTGCGCCACGCCCTGGAGGAGACCGGTATTCATCCCTATCGGGTGGACAAACTGTCCAACGAGATCGGTCTGGAAATCGAGCAACTGAAGACCACCTCCCAACTCCGTCCCTTTTTCTATCAGATCATTCGTCGGTATTGCCGCTTGGTACAGGAGCACACTTATCCTAACCTGAAGCCGCTGACCAATCTGGCAGTGACCTATATTAAGGAACACTTGGCCGATAATTTGACTGTAAAAGAAACGGCGAAAGCGCTAACGGTGAATGCCAATTATCTGTCCGGTCTGTTTCATCAGGAAATGGGTATGACTTTTATTGATTTTGTGAATATGGAACGTACCCGGCAGGCGGCGGCGTTGCTGAAACACACCAATTTGCAAATTCAGCAAATCGCCTCCACTGTAGGGTACAACAACACCAGTTATTTTGCCAAGCAATTTCTGCGGTTTCAGGGGGTCAGCCCCAGTCAGTACCGCAAGGGGATAAAATAAAAAGGACGCGGTTGCGTCCTTTTTATTTTAGTACAGTTTGAAGATCTCCACCGCTTTGCGGGCGATCTTATAAACCGGGCCTTCCAAGGCCTTGCCCGCGTTTTTCAGTTCCTGCCGAATAGGAATTCCCTGAGGGCAATGGCTTTCGCATTTACCGCAGCCGATACAGTTAGACACGGCTGTGGAGTCCTGCCGGGCCGCGGTACACATAAAGTGTTCCTTGATACCGGCAATTTTTCCTTCGGACGCCAATCTGTTATAGGCAGCAAACGCGCCGGGAATATCCACGCCCTTGGGGCAGGGCATACAGTATCCGCAGCCGGTGCAGCCAACTTTCATATTGGCATTGATGGCCGCCACCACCTGGGCAAGCATCTGCTCCTCCCCTGCTCCCAATTCTCCCACCTTGGCATCGGAGGCGGTGGCCACATTGTCGGCAAGCATTTCCATAGAATTCATGCCCGACAGTACGCAGGTAACTTCCTTCTGATTCCAAAGCCAACGGAATGCCCACTGGGCCGGTGTTCTTTGCGTGGGATATTTTTCAAAAATATCCAGCGCCTTTTGGGGTAGGCGGTTCACCAGTTTTCCGCCTCGCAACGGCTCCATAATGATCACAGGCATTCCCTTACTGTGGGCGTATTGCAATCCCTTGCGGCCGGCCTGAGAGTGTTCATCCATATAGTTATACTGGATCTGGCAGAAATCCCAATCATAGGCGTCCACCAGTTTGCAGAACATATCGGAATTGCCATGGTAGGAAAAGCCGATCTGACGGATGGCGCCGGATTTCTTTTTCTCCTCCAAAAACTCCAGGATGCCCATTTTTTTCAGTTTCTCCCAAGTCTGCACATCGGTGAGCATATGCATCAGGTAGTAGTCGATATAATCGGTTTTCAGCCGTTTCAGGTGCTCGGCAAAGAGCCGTTCCATTCCCTCCCGGGATTTGATCAGGTAGTGGGGCAGTTTGGTGGCGATATAGACTCTCTCCCGGAGGTTGTGTTTTGCGAAGATCTCGCCGATGGCTGCCTCGCTACCGGGGTATATGTAGGCGGTATCGAAATAGTTCACACCGGCGTCGATGGCCGCCAGCAGTTCCCGCTCCGCCTCGGCCATATTGATACTACCGCCGCTACGCTGAAAACGCATACATCCAAATCCCAATGCAGAAATGTCATTTCCGTATTTGTCCTTGCGATATTGCATACTCTCACCATTCTTTCATAAATAATATTGAAATTATAGCACAAAAAGTCCTTCTGTGCATAGAGAATTTTGCAAAATAAAAAACCGGGTGCTTTCACCCGGTTTTTCGCCTTATTGTTCTTCTGTTTCCGGCATGGGTTTCTTCCGGATCAGAGCGGTCTCCACCTGATAATTGTGGATCTTGGTCACGGAGATGGTCAAATTCTCCAGATCCACCACAGAATCCACTTCCGGAGAGGTTTCCAGGTAGTGGAATATCAAACCGTTCAGGGTATCGTACTCCTCGGATTCCAGGGAGATACCCAGCACTTCAGAAAGTTCTTCCAGCAGCACAGCACCTTCCGCCTGCCACAGATCTTCTCCCAACTGCTGAATGGGTTCGTTGATCTCTTCCTGGGGATCGTCGTCCTCCAGATCGCCCACCAATTCTTCGATCAGATCCTTGATGGTGATCACGCCGCTCATTCCACCGTACTCATCCAGCACCACTGCAAACTGCTGGTGTTCCTTCTTCATATTCCTAAACAGCACGTCTGCCTTCAGGGATTCCGGTACCACATAGGCCTCGGTGACGGCTTGCTCCAAAACTGCTTCCTTGGTCTTATCCTTCATACGCAAGTAGATCTTGGTGTTCAGCACGCCAACGATCTGGTCAGGGGTATCGCCACATACCGGGTAGTATGTATACCGGGTCTCGCCAATGGTCTCGTCCCAAGCATCCAAACTGTCTTCCATATAGAGGAAGGTGACTTCCGTTCTGTGGGTAATAATCTCATCAACGGGTAGGTTATCAAACTCAAACACATTCTGTATAAATTCCCGCTCCTCGTTGTCGATGGTACCCTTTTCGTTACCCACATCCACCATCATACGGATCTCTTCTTCGCTGACCTCTTCTTCTTGGGCGTTGGGGTCGATCCGCATCAGCCGCAGCACACCGTTGGTGGAAGCAGTCAGCAGCCAAACCAGCGGGGCAAACAGTTTGGAAATGAAACTGATCAGCCCGGACATACCCAAGGCCAGTTTCTCGGCATTCCGCATTGCCACCTGCTTGGGTACCAGTTCCCCAAAGACCAAAGTGAAGTAAGACAGTACGATGGTAATAAAGATCACCGCGATGGAATCCAATACCTCCCGGGACATAGGTACGCCCAATCCCAGCAGCCAATCCGTCAATACGCCGGAGAAGTTCTCCGCAGCAAACGCAGAGCCCAAAAAACCGGACAAAGTGATGGCCACCTGAATAGTTGCCAAGAAACGGGCAGGCTGATTGGTCAACCGAGCCAGCCGAACGGCCCGCTTATCCCCCTCCGATGCCATTTTTGCCAATTTATTATCATTCATGGAAATCACTGCGATTTCCGCACACGCAAACACTGCATTCAGCGCAATTAGCGCTATTTGCAATCCCAAAGTTAAAATGAGAGAATTTTCCATATTTCTCGGTTCCTCCACCTTCTATATCAAGAATCTTCTAAAAAATGCGCAAAAAGGCAAAGCCTATATCCTACATCCGCAGATGAGGACCACGCTTCGCCTGTACAACTCTATGATATAAGGGAGGATTGTCGGGATTACTGTCGCCGTCGTCCATAATTATCTAGAGTACTCCTTTCAGAATGATTAATGCCAATTATAGCATACAACGAAAAAAATGCAAGCAAAATTTATTATAATTTCCCGGTTAGGAGGAAGCAAAAAACTTTTTACGCCTCTAATGGGCATTTTACCCAATAGCAGCGGGCGGTTTTTGTAGAATATGCCTGTTGCATTACCGGGTACAATATGGTAAATTGTGGGCATACGCAGGTGTTTTTCTACGCCTGACGATCATCAAGCCGGAGGACAGAACTATGGCAGAAAATATCCGTGTTGTTTTACCGAAAAAATACGATCTGGTGGTTGGCGATACATTTCAGTTGTTTTATCGGGGTGTCATTGAAGCACCCAATCCCTATGTGTATTCCATCGTCACCATCTGCGAAAAAGGCAAGAACTTCCCTCGGTATTTTGAATTCACCCCGGAAGAGCCGGGTACTCACAAACTGTTGCTGAATGTTTATGATGCAGCATTGAATCTGGTTGGCTGCGGCGAGACCACTCTGCAGGTAGTAGCAGCAAAAGCACCGGAAAAGACTGTAAATGTTTTGTGCATCGGTGACTCCCTGACCCAAGCCGGTTACTGGATCAACGAAGTCAACCGCCGCATCACCGCCGAAGGTGGCGCTCCCTGCGGTCACGGCTTCCAGAATGCAGTGCGTTTTGTGGGTAGCCACAAGACCGGCGATGTAGCCAACGAAGCATATGGCGGCTGGCAGTGGAATTCCTTCCTGACCAACCGGCCCGGCGCTATGTGGGTGGAATATCCCAATGATCTCTCTGCTGACAACCAGCATTCCATTTGGAAGGATGTCAACGGCGCTCTGTGGCAGTTGGAGACCCTGCAGATCGACTATCTGAAATTCAATCGGTACTTGGACCACGATTCCCCCGTTCCGGCCTGCGGCCCGCTAGTCCATGAGAAGAACGCCGTGAACACCGATCCTATTTATTTCAAGAGCGCCTCTTTGGCCGGCGCATCTCCTTTCTATGACGAGGAAAAGAAGGATATCGACCTGTCCACCTATGCCAAACGGAACAACATTGATACCATTGATGTGGTGTATATCCTGCTGGGTTGCAACGGCCTGATGTCCCGGGAGGCAATGACCCTCTCCCGGTCGGAATACTGTAAGATCGTGGTTAACACCGGCAAGCAATTGGTGGCAAAAATTCGGGAGGCGTTCCCCCATGTGCAAGTAAAGATCTTGGGGCAGCCCGGTCACTCTATGAACGGCGGTATGGGCGCAAATTACGGTGCAGAACTCCCCTTCACTGACAGTTATGAGATCCTGCACTACAACAAGGAATTGGATCTGGCATATCAGGCCTGGTGTTTGGAAGATGGCTGGAAGGACTATATGGAGTTTATCAACCTGTCCGGACAGTTTGACTGCGAGTACAATATGCCCGCCAGCCCCAAACCTGTGAACACAAGAAGCAAGACCACAGAGATCGTAGGCACCAACGGCCATCACCCCACTATGGACGGCTATATGCAGATCGCAGATGCGGTCTATCGGAATCTGATGGGTTGCCTTTAACTAAAAAACATAACAAAATCGGGGTGTGCCTTTTGGCACACGCCGATTTTCTTATATGCTCTTCAAAAAATCGTCCATTGAACGCAGCGTCGATACTACCGTGTGGGCATCTTTGCCCAAAACCTCATCGTCAGGATAATCCGCTTCAATGCCACAGGAACGCATGTACTCCAGGTATTTTGCCGCGGACTCAATACGCTTATAGGATTTTTCCATAACGACCGGGAATTTCAGTTTACAGGGCGTATCCTCCGTCTGAATTGCCTTCACGATCTGGGTCTTGATCTCCTGCAGCAGTTCCTCGTTGTCCCGGGGAATGGCTTCATTACGGGAGATTTCTTTCTTGGTCTCTACTGTTACAATGTTGTTGACGGCGCGTTTTGCCTGTCTGCAGGCAATATCGCCTCCTGCAAAAAAACGGGAAGGCATACCATGTTCTGCAGCAACATATGCATCTATATCCACTTCGCCGATATGCTTGCTGTTCAGTTTATAATACTGTATGGACACACTGCTCATAGTATGTGCCAGCACGCCACCCAATGTGCCTTCCATTGCGTGGTAGCCAAAGAAGCAAATGCAGTCATAATCATTTCCCGCAAATTCCATCCGGGGTTTTTCCGGATCCACATCCAGCAGGTCGATCCGCTGATCCAAGGCGTCAGGATCCACATTCTTTTCGCCTGCGTGATTGTCCCACAAG
The DNA here is from genome assembly GCA_045538595.1 of Faecousia sp. Lineage (GTDB taxonomy): Bacteria > Bacillota > Clostridia > Oscillospirales > Oscillospiraceae > Faecousia. The sequence continues at coordinate 18,125 of JAZSRS010000164.1, forward strand.
GCAACCTTCTCTACACCGGCATCAAATAGCGCCTCCGCTGCAGCATTGATTTCCAAAACAGCCTGATTTCTTGCGATATGCCACTGCTCACTATCTCTGGATAAACCGGAATAAGGCACGCCCACTACATAATTGACACCTTCCAGGTCCAACGCAAACAAAACTCTCTTATACATTTTGTCGCTCTCCTGCTTTCACACAAACAACACAGAAATTACATCAACGAATGCAAATGCTGGAACAGTCTGTCGGGGAAGTTGACAGTCATACCATCTACGCCCAACCGGCACATCTCCTTCATAATGGCAACACCGGTTACGCCCCAGGCACGGACACCTAAGCCCTTGCTTCTCCAATAGGCCATCGTCTCCGGGGTGATGGCATCTGCCTTTGGTGCCATCTGTTCTCCGCCTATGCTGAGCAGTTGCTCTGTTTCCGCTTCATCACCATGGAATGTCAGGTAACCCACCTTGGCAGTGCTGTCCAGTTCCTTGATCTTTTTGATGTAATCAAACTGAAAACTGGTGTATGTAGTTTTATGTTCTATACCGAATCGTTTGATCATAGCCAAGGTATCCGCTTCCACGCCCGGACCTTTCAGCTCTATGGCAAAGGTCAGATCGTAAAAGGCGAATTTCTCCAGAAATTCCTCCAATGTGAGGATTCGGTCGTAAAAACCGCAGGTGTTATTGCCGTAGATCTTCAGTTCCTTTAGTTCGGCTAAGGTAAAATCGCACAATTTTCCGTGACCGTCGGAAACTCTGTCCACGGTATCGTCGTGGAACAGGACCAGAACGCCGTCCTTGGTTTTCTGCACATCTGTTTCAATGCCGTTGGCACCCTGCAAAAGTCCCAAATAAAAGGAAGACAGGGTGTTTTCGGGAGCGTATTCGCTGGCGCCTCTGTGGGCATAATTGGTAATTGCCATAATCACTCACCTCGTCTGTATTATAGCACTCTTTTTGGGGAAGCGCAATATGATTTATGGAAGAGCCAATTTGTTTTGAGATTCGGCAAAAAAGTGCTTGACAAAAGAAGGCGGCATGGCTATAATAAGCATGTTCTGTTTGAGCCGCCGGTATAGCTCAGTTGGTAGAGCAGCTGATTTGTAATCAGCAGGTCGGGGGTTCGAGTCCGTCTACCGGCTCCAACGAACGGAAGTGAATATGGGGGATTTCCCGAGTGGCCAAAGGGGACAGACTGTAAATCTGCTGGCTATGCCTTCGGTGGTTCGAATCCACCATCCCCCACCAAAAAGAAAAGCACACCGTTTGGTGTGCTTTTTCTTTTTGCGTGGGGATGGTGAGATTCGAACCCAT
>JAZSRS010000162.1:0-11378 GCA_045538595.1 Faecousia sp.
TTATTGGTTGACGGCTGCATTGGGTCAGCCTGCCAACATGACCCGTCCGCCCGATGCCAGACAGTGCGGGCAGCTGTAATGCGTTGTTACGTATATTACAGCTTTATCTCAATCTCAACGCCAGCGGGAAGCTCCAGGCTCATGAGGGCCTCGACGGTCTTCTGGTTGGGGTTGAGGATATCGATCAGTCTCTTGTGGGTTCTGCGCTCGAACTGCTCACGGCTGTGCTTATACTTATGAACAGCGCGAAGGATGGTAACAACTTCCTTCTTGGTGGGCAGAGGGATGGGGCCGGAAACCTGGGCGCCGTTGCGCTTTGCGGTTTTTATGATTTTTGCCGCGCTGGAGTCGATCAGCTGATGATCATAAGCCTTCAGCCGGATGCGGATCATTTCCTGGTTTGCCATTTGGGTTTTCCTCCTTGAATGTAACGTACTCAGTTTTCGTTGTGTCTGGGTACGGTGAACTGTTTGTTCACGCCGCCGTGCGTATCATTCCGGGCCATGAAAAATGGCCGACGCAAGGCCGACCTTTCCTCTGCCGCAGCGATATACGCAAGCGTAAACAGAAGCAGTTCAGCCGCCCGATGACCGGACATACTCCGCAGAAGTTACCGCTTTTTAGGCGCAATCTCCTGCATCATCGCAGTGCAAGCGCATAGTATCCCCTATGCGTGCCCGATTATGATACCACTATTTCCGCTGCTTGTCAACAACTTTTTTAGGAATTTTTGCAAATTTTTTTCCTATATTTTTGGTGTTTTATCCAAAAATCTTTTGGAGGATTTCGTAGGCCACCGGCACCAGCAGAGACGGCAGCATATTCACGGTTTTGATCTTCTTTTCTCCGTTATACAGGAAGTTGATGCCGATGCACATCACCAGGGCATACCCTACCATACAGATATTGCCCAGGAGTTCCCCTACCAGCACATTTTCCAGCAATCCTGCCAGCAGGGTCAAACCGCCCTGATAGACCAGAATGGGAACCGCCGAGAACAGTACGCCGTACCCCAAAGACGCCGCCAGCACCACCGAGGTAATGCCGTCGATGATACCCTTGGTGATCAGAGTGCTGCTATCCCCCAGCAGGCCGTCGTTGATAGCGCCCACAATGGCCATAGCGCCAATGCAATAAATCATAGACGCCGTGATAAACCCGGCAGAGAAATTGGACATCTTCAGTTTGCTTTCGATCCACCTGCAACCCCTGTTCAGCCGGTCCTCCAGTTTCAGAAGTTCACCCACAAAAGTACCCAGCGCAAGGCTGATCACCAACACCAGTTCCCCGGAACTGGAAATGCCGCCGTCAGGTTTTATCTTCAGCATTGCCGACAGAATGCCGCAAATGCCAATCACCAGCACGGCGATGCCGGTTGCCTTATGTATGGAGTATTCCATCTCCTTGCTGACTGCCTTCTTGCACAGCAGGCCGATGACGCCGCCGATAACGATTAACACAGCATTAATCAGTGTTCCCACAGTTCTCTCTCCCCGAAATAAAATTTTCACCATTGTATCACTTTTGCACCCTGATGTAAATACAGGAAAACAGTTTGACATTCTCCCCCGGGTTTGGTATGCTAGGCCACAGAAAAGGAGGGGACGACCTTGCGAATCAAAAATATGGCCCTTTGCGGAATGTTTGCCGCCTTGATAGCGGTATGCGCCTGGCTTTCCTTCCCCTTGGGCGATGTGGCCATCACTCTGCAGACTTTTGCTGTGTTTTTAACCCTTGGGGTGCTGGGCGGTAAACGGGGCAGCATCGCCATTTTCGTGTATCTGCTGCTGGGGGCTGTGGGTCTGCCGGTATTCTCCGGGTTTCGGGGTGGGATCGGCGCGTTAACGGGCGTTACCGGCGGTTATCTCACCGGTTTTTTGTTTAGCGGCCTTGTGTACTGGCTGCTGACCCACCTGTTCCCAAAATATACCCTGCCTGCTATGGCAGTCAGCCTTTTGGTGTGCTACGGTTTTGGAAGCGCATGGTATTATATAATGTATATAGGAACCGGCAGCGCCGCCACCTTGGGGTTGATCCTTGCCAAATGCGTCCTCCCCTACCTGCTGCCGGATGCCGCGAAATTGCTACTGGCGTGGCAGTTGCAGAAAAAACTGAAACGGTTCGTATATTGAAAGCCATTTCCCCATAGACTGTCCCAAGGAGGGAAAAGTCTATGGGGAAAAAAGATATTTGGATCGCGCTGACCGCCGTTTTTGCAGCAGTGATACTTTCGGTCACACAATTTTCAGGGTTGACGCTGGAGACCGGTGCTTGGGGACTGTCCTTTTCGACTGAGGGCAAACCGCCCAGCGGCCCGGCCAGCGTCAAGCAACTGCAGCAGTACGACGCAGCCTACTTAGGCGACCAAAACGAAAAAGTCATTTACCTCACCTTTGATGCCGGGTACGAAAACGGCTCTACCGCAAAAATTCTGGATGTGCTGAAAAAGCAGGAAGTTCCTGCCGCCTTTTTCCTGGTGGGCAACTACATATCGAAAAACGGCGACTTGGTGCGCCGTATGGTGGATGAAGGTCACATCGTAGGCAACCACACCATGCACCACCCGGATATGAGCGCCATTGCAGACAAAGACGCATTTGCCAAAGAATTGCAGGACTTAGAAGCCCTATTCCGGGAGACCACCGGCAAAGAACTGCCCAAATATTACCGGCCGCCACAGGGGATCTACAGTCAGGAAAATCTGCAGATGGCCAAGGATATGGGTTACAAGACCGTATTCTGGAGTCTTGCCTATGTGGACTGGAAAAACGACGCCCAGCCCACCAAGGAAGAGGCTTTCCAAAAACTGCTGCCGAGAATCCATAACGGCGCAGTGGTACTGCTTCACTCCACCTCCACCACCAACGCAGAGATCCTGGACGAATTGCTGACCCAGTGGAAGAAAGACGGCTACCGTTTCGCTTCCATTGATACCTTATTTGCAGAAAAAGGAGCGGCATAGCCGCTCCTTTTTATTATTCTATCCTTTATATCTGGGCTGGCAGGTGAGGTTTACACCCAGCCGCTTAAACACTTTTTCGTCTACCGGAGACAGGATCACAGAGGAATGTACCTCGCAGCCCCGGAGTTTGCCTAACTGCTCCATAGCCAGTTCCGCTCTGGGGTCGGTGGTGGCACAGATGGACAGGGCGATCAGCACTTCGTCGGTATGCAGCCGGGGATTCCGGTTGCCGAAATGACCTACTTTCAGGTGCTGAATAGGGTCAATGACCTCCGGCGCAATCAGGTGGAGATCATCGTCGATCCCCGCCAAGGTTTTCAGCGCATTCAACAGCAGCGCTGCCGATGCCCCCAGCAGACTGGATGTCTTGCCGGTCACGATCCTGCCGTCCCGCAGTTCCATAGCCGCCGCAGGGGTCTCGGTCTCCTCTGCCTTTTGCAGGGCAGGGGCGACCACCCGTCGGGCGTCCTCTGTCACATTGGCCTTCTTCATCAGCAGTTCCAGTTTCAAAATCTGACTGTGATCTGCCTTGCCCTGCTTCTGATCGCACAGGGCGGCATAGTACCGGCGGACGATCTCCTGCCGGGAGGCTTCCCGACACACTTCGTCGTCCACGATGCAGTTGCCCACCATATTCACACCCATATCCGTAGGGGACTTATAGGGGCAATCCCCCAAGATCCGCTCAAACATGGTTTGCAGCACAGGAAACGCTTCCACATCCCGGTTATAATTGGTGGTGGTTTTTCCGTAGGCTTCCAGATGGAAGGGGTCGATCATATTCACATCGCTGAGGTCTGCGGTGGCTGCTTCATAAGCCAGATTCACCGGGTGATTCAGGGGCAGATTCCACACCGGAAATGTCTCAAATTTTGCATACCCTGCCTGCACGCCCCTTTTGTGCTCGTGATATAATTGACTCATACAGGTAGCCAGTTTGCCGCTGCCAGGACCGGGCGCTGTAACCACTACCAATTCCCGGGTGGTCTGGATAAAATCGTTCTTGCCGTAGCCTTCATCGCTGACAATGCGGGCGATATTGGCAGGATAGCCGGGAATATCGTAATGGTGATAGACCTTAATGTCCATCGCTTCCAACCGGTCGGAAAACGCCTTTGCCATACTCTGCCCGGAGAACCGGGTCAGCACCACGCTGGACACATACAGTCCAAAGCCCCGGAATACGTCGATCAGCCGGATCACATCCCGGTCATAGGTAATGCCCAAGTCGCCCCGGATCTTATTCTTCTCAATGTCGTCAGCGTTGATGGCAATGACCACCTCTACCTGCTCTTTCAGTTCCAGCAGCATACGCAGTTTGCTGTCCGGCTGGAATCCGGGCAGTACCCGGGAGGCATGGTTATCGTCATAGAGTTTGCCGCCAAATTCCAGATACAACTTGCCGCCAAATTGGGCAATCCGCTCCCGGATGTGAGCGGACTGGGTGCGAATATATTTATCGTTATCGTAACCCAAATTCATAATACCTACGCCTCTTTTCTCCACTTTTCAAAAAACAAACTTTCCCTTATTGTATAAGAAACGACCCAAAATAGCAAGCAGTTTTCCCATATTTTCTTCAGGAAATTTTCCCACTTTCCTACTCTGTGGTATTCGCGGATTTTTTCTTGCTATTTTTTTCGGGAATGACTATAATATTATTAAATATGTATACTTTTCACGATTTTCACCACGGAGGACTTGCTATGGATCCCATTTATGTAACAGGACACCGCAATCCGGATACCGACTCCATCGTGGCCGCTATGGCATACGCCGCCCTGCGGAACGCCATTGGCGACCGGGAATATGAAGCGGCCTGCCTTGGCCATGTATCTGACGAGACCAATACCGTTTTGAAGCGTTTTGGCTTTCAGCCTCCCAAACGCATCCGGGATATGCACACCCAGGTGAAAGACCTGGATTTTGATACCCCGCCCTTTTTGAGCACCGCTGTCACCGTGGGCAGAGCGTGGGAGATCATTCAGCAGCAGAAAAACATCTCCGCCGTGCCGGTGGTGAACGAGGACGGCACACTGTTCGGTATGCTCTCCCGGGAAAATGTGGCAAGTTACAATATGGAGCGGATCTCCTCTGCCGTATTGGAGCCGGTGGCTCTGTTCAATGTGCTTTCCGTTCTGGAAGGTCGGGTGCTGAACGCCGCCGGCGAGAACACCGACACTATCGGCGGTGAACTGTCCATCGCTATGCCCCAAGAGCGGGAGAATCTTCTGTTTAATCGGAAGGATTCCATCGTTCTCTGCGGCCACCAGCCGGATATGATCCGCCGGGCGCTGGAAATGAATGTGAACTGCCTGGTGCTGTGTCAGGCAGAACTTTCCGACGAACTGCGGCAACTAGCCACCACCACCTGCATCATTGCCACCCCTTATGATGCTTACCGGGCCGCCCGGCTGATCTTCCAAGCCGCCCCCATCGGCAGGATCTGCCGCACTGAAGGTTTGGTGTGCTTCCACTTAGAAGACCGGCTGGACGAAGTAAAGGAACAGGTGCTGAAATTCCGGGAACACTGCTATCCTATTCTGGACGAAGAAGAAAAAGTGGTAGGCGTTCTGACCCGGTATCACCTGCTGCGACCCCGGAGAAAACGGGTGGTGCTGGTGGACCACAACGAGGCCTCTCAATCTGTCCCCGGACTGGAAGAAGCAGAAATTCTGGAGATCATCGACCACCACCGGCTGGCTGACATTCAGACCACCAATCCCATTTATGTGCGCAACGAGCCGGTAGGCTCTACCAATACCATCATCGCATCTATGTTTCAGGATAAGGGTCTGATGCCCTCAGAGAATATGGCAGGTATGATGGCGGCCGCCATCATTTCCGACACCGTTATGTTCAAATCCCCCACCTGCACCGAGAAAGACATTCGGGCCGCCGAACGGATGGCCCGCATCGCCAATGTGTCTCTGGACGAACTGGGTCGGGAGATCTTCTCCGCATCTTTGGAAAACCGCACCGTGGAGGATCTGCTCTACGCCGACTACAAGAATTTCCACATTGCCGGTTATATGCTGGCCGTGTCTCAGGTTACCTGCGTAGACAGTCCCAAAATGCTAGAGCGGAAAGAGGAATTCTTGACTCTTATGCGGCAGACCGTAAAGAAAAACAATCTTTCTATGGCCATTTTGATGCTCACCGATGTGCTGAAAGAAGGCTCTCAACTGATCTATGTTGGCGACGACGATGTGATCCATCAGGCATTTGGTGTGATGCCCAAAGATAATACCCTGTTCCTCCCCGGTGTCATGAGCCGGAAAAAGCAGGTCATTCCCATGCTGTCTGCGCTGTGGGGTTGATCTGCGGTTGCAAATTGCAAGATTTTGTGTTATACTTTTTTATTGGAAAATCTTTTGATGGGAGGACACTATGGGATTTGACGGCCTGTTGGGCAATGAACGGCTGAAAGAGAATCTGCGCCTGAGCGTCGGGCGTGGCCGTGTTTCCCATTTTTATCTCATCTCCGGTCCTGCCGGTTCCGGCAAGCACACTTTGGCACGGCTCTTATCTGCCGCCATTGTCTGTCAGGGAGAGGACAAACCCTGTCTGTCCTGCCCGGCCTGCCGGAAAATCCTGGCCGACACCCACCCGGACTGCATCACCGTAGTAGACCCGGATCACAAAAATGTGGCAGTCAAGATCGTCCGGGATGCACGGGCCGATATGTATGTGATGCCCAACGAAAGCCACCGGAAAATTTATATTTTCCCCCAAGAACTAGGTGTGGAAGGGCAAAATGCCCTGCTGAAAGTACTGGAAGAGCCGCCGGAGTACGGCGTGTTCATCCTTCTTTCCGACAACCCGGAAAAACTGCTGCCCACTGTTCGTTCCCGCTGCACGGAACTGAATCTCATCGCCCTGCCGGAAGATTTGCTGCAGCAAACCTTGGCAACGGAATTCCCCGATGCAGACGGAGAAAGCATTTCCGCAGCCATCAGTCGCAGCGGCGGCTATTTAGGGCAAGCAAAGCAACTGCTGGAAGACGGCGCTGTCTCCCATCAGACTGAGGCATTCATCCGCAGTTATGACGCCCGGGATCCGGTGGGGCTACTGCAAGTGCTGGTATCTATGGAAAAATGGAAACGGGATCAGGCCATCGCCGAATGGCAAACTTGGGTGCAGATCTTGGAAAGCGCTCTTACTTGCCACGCAGGGCAAAAAGCCACCTCCCCCCTAGCCCGGCAACTGAGCCATTCCCGCAGCACACAGGCGCTGATGGACAGCATCCGTGTATTGCAGCAAGCAATTGAATACGCACAGGGCAATGTTTCTGTGGCCGCCATTTGCGGTCATTTGGAATGGGCCTTACGATAGACAAAGGAGTAGTAAATGGAAAACCAAAACATAACCGCCCCTGAAGTGCCGGAAGCATTTGAGGTCGTGGACATTCAATTCCGCCCGGGGCAGAAAGTGTATTTCTTCGACCCGGCGGGTTTCCGCCTGCAAAATGGGGACAAGGTGATCATCGACACCGCCCGGGGCCCTGAATTTGGCACCTGCGTAGGGGGTAATCACACCGTAGCCCGGAAGGACATCGTGCTTCCCCTGCGGCCGGTGATCCGTCCCGCCAACGAGCAGGATCAGAAGACCGCCGCGGAGAACTTAGAAAAAGAAAAGAAAGCATACGAAGTGTGTATGCAGAAGATCGCAGAACTGCAGTTGGATATGCAACTTGTCTCTGCGGAATACGCCTTTGACGGCAGCCGGATCCTGTTCTTCTTCACCGCCGATGAGCGGGTGGATTTCCGGGATCTGGTGAAGAATCTGGCTTCCTCTTTCCACACCCGCATCGAACTGCGGCAGATCGGCGTCCGGGACAAAGCCAAAATGGTTGGCGGTCTGGGCATCTGCGGCAGACCCTTCTGCTGCACCAGTTTCTTAGACGATTTCCAGCCGGTATCCATTAAAATGGCCAAATCTCAGAACTTGAGTCTGAACCCCACCAAGATCTCCGGCACTTGCGGCAGACTGATGTGCTGTCTGAAATACGAGCAGGACGCCTATGAAGACCTGTTGCGTACCGCCCCCAAGATGGATTCCTTCGTGGACACCCCCGAGGGCAGAGGCACAGTCATTGAGGTAGACCTGCTGCGGCAACGGGTTAAGGTCAAAATGGAAGACCGTCCTGAGGAGATCCATACATTTGCCAACGATGCCATTGCCATTTTGCGCAGCGGCAAGGCCAAAAAGAACGATCCCCCCATTCCTGCGGACTTGGCGCCGATTTCCGGCAGCAAGAAGCGAGAAAAACCGGCAGATACTGATGATTCTGCGCCGGTATTTTTGGAATCTATCCGCCTGCGGTACTCCGACGAGACCATCGCAGAAGAGGTTGCCCAGGAAACTCCCGCCGAAGAGACCCCCAACGCTCCCTCCCGTAGCAGCAACAATAACCGCCGCCGGAAGCACAAAAAACCCGCTCCCAACGGTCAACAGAACAAACCTGCTACCCCCAAAGCGGCTGCCCCCAAGCCTGCCGCACCTAAGGAAGGCGCAAAGAAACCCTCCCAGCACCATTCTCACCGCCGCCATCGCGGTCACAAACCCGCCAGCGAAAAGAAAACAGCGCAATAAATCATACGGGCGTGATTTCACGCCCGTATCTTTCTTTGGAAAAAATGCTGGACACAGTCGAAATATGTTGTTATAATGATATCAAGGTTGTTATGTAGACCAACCCGGAAATCAAGCGAAAGTGAGGCATTTAAAATGAAATGTCCGTTTTGTGGCGACCAGGAAAGCAAGGTCGTAGACTCCCGCCATTCCGAAGACTCTATGAGCATCCGCAGACGGAGAGAATGTCTGGGTTGTCAGCGGCGGTTCACTACCTATGAAACTGTGGAGACCCTGCCCATCATCGTTGTGAAGCGGGACGGCTCCCGCCAGACCTTTGACCGGGCCAAGATCCTCAATTCCATGGTCCGCGCCTTTGATAAACGGCAGGTGGATGTGGCTGATCTGGATCGGATCACCACGGAGATCGAGCAATCTATTCAGAATACGCTGGAACGGGAAGTCTCCACCGATGCCATCGGTCAGATGGTAATGGAGCGCATCAAGCCCTTGGACGAGGTAGCCTACATTCGTTTTGCCTCTGTTTACCGCCGTTTCCAGGACGTGCGGAGTTTTATCCACGAGATCGAAATGTTCCTGGAAGAGAAATAAGGAGTATCTTCTATGGATTTTATTACAAAACTATTTGATTTGGACCTGTCTGCCTTTGTGCCGGAAATGCCTGCATTTTTAGGAGGTATCCGGGCGCTGTTGGTGATCCTCCTGCTGCTGGGGCCTATTCTGCTGACAGGATTCGGCGCGTTGTACCTGTTCAAACCGGCACCGGAGGCCAATTACCGCTACGGTTATAAAACTTATTTCGGTATGGGCAGCATCGAGGCGTGGCAGTTTTCCCAGCGGATCGCCGGAATGATCTTCGGCGGATTGGGAGCGGTGTTTCTGCTGGCAATGACGATTGTGGCGCTGACCTTTATCGGCAAAGATCTGTTCCGGGTCGCCGGTACGGTGATCATTTGCCTTTTGATTCAGGCAGTGTTTATTTTAGCCGCCCGGATCACCATCGCGGTTCTGTGCGGCAAATACTTTGACAAAGACGGCGAACGCCGCAGATAAAAACCATCAAGACCACCGGCTGCGCCGGTGGTCTTTTCTTACATAAACAAGGGGTATGACCATCGGTCATACCCCTTCTATTTTATTTACCCGGGTTTTCCGCAGTGTTACTGCCGTCACCCACCAGACCCAGCCGGGCGGCTGCGTCCTCACGCATTTTGTATTTCAGGATCTTACCCGCCGCATTCATGGGGAAACTGTTCACAAATTCAATGTACTTGGGCACTTTATGCCGGGCCATACTGGCTTTGATGTAGGCGGTCATTTCCTCCACGGTTACCGTGCCGGATTCTTTGAGAATGATGCAGGCCATGATCTCCTCACCGTACTTTTTATCCGGTACGCCGATCACCTGCACATCCTTCACCGCCGGATGGGTGTAGATAAACTCCTCGATCTCCTTGGGATAGATATTCTCACCGCCCCGGATGATCATATCCTTCAGCCGACCGGTGATCCGCACATTGCCCTGTTCATCCATACAAGCCAGGTCGCCGGAGTGGAGCCAGCCGTCCCGATCAATGGTATCGGCGGTGGCTTGAGGCATTTTGTAGTAACCCTTCATGGTGTTGTAACCCTTGGCGCAGAATTCGCCGTTGACACCGGGGCCTACTTCCTCCCCAGTCTCCGGGTCTACGATCTTGCACTGGACATGGGGGAAAGCGTAACCCACCGTATCGGTACGGACTTCCAGAGAATCCGTCCACGCCGACATAGTGTTACCGGGGGCGCATTCTGTTTGGCCGTAGACGCTGACGATGCCGTACATATTCATCTCGTCCGGCTGGGCGGCCCGACGCATCAGTTCCGGCGGACAGCCTGCGCCGGCCATAATACCGGTACGCATATGGGAGAAATCCGTTTTCCGATAATCCGGGTGATTGAACATGGCGATAAACATCGTGGGAACACCATTGAAACAGGTGATCTTCTCCTGATTGATACAAGCCAAAGAAGAGGTTGCGGAGAAGTACGGCATAGGACACATGGTCGCGCCGTGGGTCATAGAGGAAGTCATAGACAGGGTCATGCCGAAGCAGTGGAACATAGGCACTTGGATCATCATCCGGTCTGCCGTGCTCAGACCCATGCGGTCGCCGATGCACTTGCCGTTGTTCACCACATTGTAGTGGGTCAGCATCACGCCCTTGGGGAATCCGGTCGTACCGGAGGTGTACTGCATATTGCACACATCGTCAGGCCGAACGGCAGCAGCCATCTGCGCTACCTGCTCCCGGCTCACCAGTTCATATCTGGCCATTGCTTCGTCAAAGGTCAGGCAGCCGGGCTGCTTAAAACCAACAGTGATCACATTCCGCAAGAACGGCAACCGCTTGCAGTGCAGCGGCTCACCCGCCTTGGTCTTTCCGATCTCCGGGCAAAGTTCGTTGATGATCTGGGCATAATTGGAGTCCAAGCAGGAGTCAATCATTACCAAAGTATGGGTATCGGACTGGCGGAGCAGATACTCTGCTTCGTGGATCTTATAGGCGGTATTCACCGTGACCAACACCGCGCCGATCTTGGTGGTGGCCCAGAATGTGATGTACCACGCAGGCACATTGGTGGCCCAAATGGCTACCTTAGAGCCGGCTCTCACGCCCATAGATACCAGCGCTCTTGCAAACCGGTCCACATCCTCCCGGAACTGGGCGTAAGTACGGGTGTAGTCCAAGGTGGTGTACTTGAAACAATACTGATCCGGGAACTCTTCCGCCACCCGGTCCAGCACTTGTGGGAAGGTCAGGTTGATCAGTTCATCCTTTTT
>JAZSRS010000083.1:0-16114 GCA_045538595.1 Faecousia sp.
TGAACGGCTATACCGCTTTGGGACTGGACGAAAAGGCCACCGCCACCGCCACCTGCATCACTTTGATCAGCCTGTCAGCTCTGCTCACAGGACTGAGTTTGTACGACGATATTGCCAAACACGCCGGCGCCGGCACATTGGTGCCCATCACCGGCTTTGCCAATGCCATTGCCGCCCCAGCCGTAGAATTCAAAACCGAGGGTCTTGTCCTCGGCACCGCCGCCAAGATGTTCACCATTGCAGGACCTGTGATCGTCTACGGCGTATCCGCCAGCGTGGTTTATGGATTAATCTATTGGATAACAACATTATTCTGAACGAAAAGGCTTGACCAAATCGGTCAAGCCTTTTATCGTACAAGGATAAAGACTATTTTAGTTCTTTTTGAATGACCTTCATAACGGACTTAAAGGTAGCTCTCGTGGCTATCTTACAAAGAAGATAACCAAATACACACATAATAATCGGAATAAAAATAGGGAAAAGGCTATCCAAATTAGAAGTGATTGCTAGGGCAAGGAGAAATATTTCCATCATCAGCGCAAAACCAAACCAAATAGCCATAAATACACGAACAAACTTTACCGGCTGTCCGCTCATATACAAAATGGTCTGCGTATTATTGCAGGAAATAATAATATCAATTTCTGGGACAAAAGAATTTCGATACGGCATATTGCGGAATGTAGGTTTCAAAAAGTACCCACTATCTGTTTGCGCACAGGAGTAGTCCCAATCGGTATGCTTACGAATCAATTGGGGGAGGTCGTTTAGGCAGATAGGATAAGTTGTGCTCGCAATACTATGTTCTGCTGTTTGTGTAAAAATGGATTTCATATACTTCTCCTTTCTTGTATTTTTTTCTTATTATACCACACTGTCATTTTGATGTAAATATTTTTGAAGTTTTAGTCCTAATGGAACACGGATATATGGGTCCTACTTGTACACAAGTAGAGGGCTTTATTTTGGGAGTTGGTGCAAAAATGTTTACGATTGCAGGACCTGTCATCGTGTATGGCGTGAGCGCAAGCGTGGTGTATGGCTTGATTTACTGGATAACAACCTTGTTTTAACGGACGGCCAGTGGCCGCCCCTACAGATTCTATCGTGCATTACCGTAGGGGCGAGCATTGCTCGTCCGCAAAAAAAGGCTTGACCAAATCGGTCAAGCCTTTTTACAAATGATATTCTTTGATTTCTTCCGTAATGCCATCATCTTCTATAAATGGACGCATAATCAACCACGATACTTTATCATCTGACATCAAAATCCATTCGTTCGTTTCTTTATCAAGATAATACTCAGTTACCCTAACATATTTGTGCCTTTTTGTTTCAGTGATGGTTTTGATGGTACGGTTGATATACTCGCAGAAATATTCAACGATTTTATCTTCAAACTCGTTTTGGGAATCATAATCCCACTCATACCATTCAAAGTGGTCTTCCATATAAGCGTAAAGATAGTCCTTGCCTCTTTTTTTAATCACATCTAAAGAGATATATAAATCATAGTTATCAACCGTGCCGGAAAATGCGGCACTTGTTTCTCCCAAATCAATAAAATTTGAAATTTTGGTTTTTTCGGCTATTTTTCTTTTGATGTTTTCAAGACATTCTTTGGGATTTTTATGTGTTGTGTTCTTATGCTTTGCAAAGAGCATAAACATCCTTAACACCTGCCTTTTATTTCATTATACCACACCGCTGTATTAATGTAAATATTTTTCGAAATTGGGTGCTAATGGAACACGAATGTATGGGTCCTAAGTTGACACAAGCAGAAGGATTCGTACTTGGGGTAGGTGCCAAAATTTTCCAGATTGCTGGACCGGTAATTGTATACGGAGTATCTGCGAGTGTAGTTTTTGGCATTATTTATTGGATAACAACACTATTTTAGGGGCGGTTATTAACTGCCCCTTGCTATTTGCATTAGGGATGCTTGTGTTTTCCTTGTTCGTACTGGATTCCGGAGTCGCATCCTTTCCTTATATCAATTCCTGGACTATTAGTTTTATATCATCTGCTTTTACATTGATACCTGTGCCGTCAAAGATCACTTCGGTTTGGTTACTGATATCAAACCTGATTTCAAGAATATACCGAACTAGAAGGTCTAAATCCAACACAAGATCTACATTTCCGGTAAAAACAATTCTTTGTATTTTGTGTTCGCCGTCGTTATAATGTTTAAAACCTACAGTTGTATATTCTGCGTTATGTTCAATATATTCGATCGAACCGTCATGAAATTGATCGTTCGCATTGATAATTGCCATAATATCTGTAAGGGTATCATATTCTGTAATGCGTGTTGTTTTGCCGTGTGTTGTGATGTCTTCAATCTTTACCATAAACAGTTGCTCCTTTGTTACAAAACTATTCTACTATACTAATGGTACAATAATTCGGGTATAAATGCAATATTTGGGCCCTAATAGAATACGAATATATGGGTCCTATATTGACACAAGCAGAAGGGTTTGTCCTCGGCACCGCCGCCGTTGTGTTACAATCTGCTTGTGAAAATGCCGTATAGGATTTGCCTTTGTGTACATGCTGTGCTATAATGCAAGGAAATGGGCATAAAGGGACGGTAATATATGGATAGCAATATCATCATTGGAAATGTATGCACACTGGCGGCTATGGGTGCCAATGCAGCCAGTTCCACCAGAAAAACCGCAAGGGGAATGCTCCTTCTGCAGAATCTTGGTCAGGCAATCTATTTTGCCAGTGCGATTGTGCTGAGAGGATATAGCGCAGCCGTGCAAAACGCGGTGAGCATTCTTCGAAACTTCACGGCGATCCGAAATATCAAAAGTAAGGCATTGGAATGGATATTGACTGTCGCAGGCGTTGTCCTAGGTATTCTGTTTAATAACCGTGGTCTGATAGGACTGCTTCCCGTAATCGGAAATCTGCAGTATACCATCGCGATCTTCCGATTTCAGGAAAATGAACGGGTATTGAAGTTGTCGTTTTTAATCAGCGGTATTTCATTTTTGATCTTTAACATTGCCATCTTCAACATTGTAGGTGCTGTGTCGGATTTCGTGGTGGCGGTAACCACTGTAGTGGTTTTGCTGAAAGGTAAAACGAATGAAAAATAGCAGAAAAGCAGGCATCGGTTTTTAAACCGATGCCTGTAGTTTTTATAACTATGTACCCACGCTGATTGGAACAAAAAAGATTGCATTCTTTTTCGTTATGATATACAATGTGAATAGAATGTCGTAGCCACCGACTAGTTTCTACCGGCAAGATGAAAATGCACCGGGACAGGATGGAAATGCGGCATGCGGATAGGAGGAAACGTATGAGAAATATCAATGCACAATGTATTACTGATGCTGTGCGCAGACTGTGCATCGAGGCCAATTGCCACCTTGGAAAGGATATTAAGGATCGCCTGGATGAAATGTACAACCAGGAAACTTGGCCTCAGGCCAAGGAAATTCTGGCTCGTATTATTGAGAACTATCAAATCGCTGACGAGGCCAATGTGCCAGTCTGCCAGGATACAGGCGCTGCCTGCGTGTTCCTGAAGATCGGTCAGGATGTACATATTGACGGAGACCTGACCGAAGCAGTAAACGAAGGCGTCCGGCAGGGTTATTCTCAGGGCTACCTGCGTAAGAGCGTGGTTCGTGATCCTTTGGACCGTGTCAACACCGGTGACAATACACCGGCAATGCTCTATACCGAACTGGTACCCGGTGAAAATATCGAGATCACGGTTGCCCCCAAGGGTTTCGGAAGTGAAAATATGAGCCAGATCAAGATGCTTCGTCCCTCTGACGGCGTGGAAGGCGTCAAGCGCTTCGTACTGCAGGCCGTGGAAGAAGCCGGCCCGAACCCTTGTCCGCCCATTGTGGTAGGCGTGGGCATTGGCGGTACATTTGATAAGGCCGCCTATATGGCAAAGAAAGCGCTGCTACGGAATGTGGACGAGTCCAATGAAAATCCTTTCTATGCTGACTTAGAAAAGGAACTGCTGCATCAGATCAATAAACTTGGCATTGGTCCTCAGGGTTTGGGTGGTAAGACGACTGCTCTGGCCGTCAATATTGAAACCTATCCTACCCATATTGCCGGTTTGCCTGTGGCGGTCAATATCAACTGCCACGTAACCAGACATAAGACGGAGGTGCTGTAATATGGCTGATATTAGAATTCAAACCCCGCTGACCAGAGAAAAGGTAAAGACTTTGCGGGCAGGGGATAGTTGCCTGATCTCCGGCGTGATTTATACTGCCCGTGATGCAGCCCATAAGCGTTTGTGCGAATTGCTTACCGCAGGCAAAGAACTGCCTATGGATATTGCTGATAGCATTATCTACTTCGTAGGCCCTACTCCGGCAAAGCCGGGACAGGCCATCGGCTCTGCCGGCCCCACCACTTCCTACCGTATGGATGCTTACAGCCCCGCCCTGATCGCCCAAGGCCAGACCGGTATGATCGGAAAGGGCAAGCGTGGTCCTGAGGTGATTGATGCAATGAAGGAGCACGGCGCCGTTTACTTCGGCGCCATCGGTGGTTGCGGTGCGTTTTTGAGCAAATGTATCAAGAAAGCAGAAATCGTTGCTTATGAAGACTTAGGCGCAGAGGCGATCCGCCGTTTGGAAGTGGAAGACTTCCCCGTGATCGTCATTATCGACAGCGAAGGCAATAACCTGTACGAAACAGGCAAAGCCGCGTTCCTTGCACAAGAAAACGAATAATAATCATCATCGCCCTGCCGCATGGCAGGGCGGTTGTTATCTCAAAAACCAAATCAGAAAAGAAACAGACCTGACCAAACTGACGAATCCATTTGACGCACAGAAAGTGGGGGACTGCAAATGCAGTCCCCTTGATCTTCTTTAGATGGTGCCGGTTACCACCAAGGTGGCAATTCCGGGGGTTACCGTATAAGCGCCGGTAACAGGATCTTGGGTGTAGGTGGCGGCGGGAACCAGAATTCGTCCGGGAACTGTGGTGAACAGTCCGGTGGCTTCGTTGTAGTTATACTGAACACCTTGGGTCCAGGTCTCGCCGTTAAAGGTAACCACCAAGGAAGTGAGGATCGGGTCAAAGAGGTCTGTAATCGTAGCATCGTCTGTGGCAACCACAGCCTCGTTGCTGGAATTCTGAATCACAAAGGTGTAGGTTACCCGGTCGTTGTCCACGACCTGTGCGGGTGTGATGGACTTGGAAATGGTCAGCAGCGGTGCAGATGCGGCATCCACAGTTTCTGTTGCGGTGGCAGGGGTGTTGAGCCCGTCGCCGGTAACAGTAACGGTGTTGTCAATACTGCCGTCTGCGGTGGGATCAGCAAAAGAATTGGCTCGGGCTTGGTATACCAGCACGGCATCACTGTCTCCCGGGATGCTGATACCGCTGATCACCAAGGGAGGACCTGCGGTAACAGTAGGGGTTGCCTGGGGAACGCCGTCTATAAACAGAATGGCAGAACCGTCCTCGTAGGTCAGGGGATATACAGTCTCGCCATTAAAGTCATACCCGCCCAGATCATCGGTTACAGTCAGATCGTTTAATGTGGCATTGCCGGTGTTCCGCAGAGTAACCACATAGGTTACCAGCGTTCCGGGCGTGTAAGTGCCTTCAACAGCGGTTTTTGTGGTTTCCAGAACATCCAGAATCTCGCCGTAGGCGATATTGGAATTGGTAGAAGTTCCGTTGTAGGTCAGGGTTGCTTGATTGGAAAAAATAGCCATAACATTACTCCTAAGATTGATTTCCCAGAATGCATTCTCGGTGTGCTATCCTATGTCTTTTAGGCAGAATTTGACACATTTCAACATAATAAGAAAGCCTCCCGGCGGGAGGCTTTGAAGTACCTAAATATGGAATCCCGTCAGGCCTTGGCTGGATTCCGGTCGAAGTTGTGGATCCAGTCGGCTTTCAGGAAATAGATCAGGAAGATAATGCTGCTAAGGGACCAACTGATAGGATATGCCCAGGAAACGGTGGTGAGTTCGTTGACGATTTTCACTGCCACAGTAATGTAGGATACCCGAATCACACACCAGCAGACCAGCATGATAAACATAGGCACTGTTGCCTTGCCGGCACCCCGCATCACACCGGCGATGCAGTGGGAAAAGGCCAGCAGGAAGTAAAACAGGCAAATGGTCCGCATATGCGCCGTACCAAAAGCAATGGCCTCTGCCGTTTCACTGAAAAAGCCGATCAGTTGCGGCGCAAACAGATAGGAAAGTCCGCCGATCAGTTCCGCGGTGATGCAACTGCAGATCACACCAAAGGCAACGCCTTTCTTCACTCGGCCGTGATGCCCTGCGCCTAAATTCTGTCCCACAAAGGTGGAGAGGGCTTGGGTAAAGCAGGTAACCGGCAGGAATGCAAACCCCTCCAACTTGGAGTAAGAACCGCAACCGGCCATAGCCGCCTTGCCGAAACTGTTGATATTGGCCTGTACCACCACATTGGCGATAGAGATCACACTGTTCTGAATACCGGAGGGGAAACCGTAGCGAATGATCTCAAAGAGACTGTCCTTGTGAAAACGGATCTTCTGTATAGAGATCCGATAGGGGGCATCCACCCGGAGTAGATGTAAAAAGCACAATAGCGCGCTGAAACCTTGGGAGATAGTGGTGGCGATGGCGGCAGAGCCTACGCCAAATCCCAGCATCGCCACAAACAACATATCCAAAGCAATATTCAGAAATGTAGAGAAGATCAGGTAATACAGAGGATGCTTGCTGTCTCCCACGGCGTGGAGAATGCCCACGAAAATGTTGTACATTACCGTGAAGATAGCGCCAAAGAAATAGTAGCGGAAATACTCGATAGATTGGGGGAGAACCTCGTCGGGCGTACCCATCCACCGTAAGATGATGGGTGTCAGCGCAACACCGGTGACAGTCAGTACCGCGCCGGTGACCAAACCGAACGCAATGGCGGTGTGAATGTCCTTGCCCATGGCGTCATACTGCCTTGCTCCAAAGGCCCGTGCGATGATCACGCCGGCACCCATGGCAACGCCGTTAAAGAAACTGACCATCATAAAGATCAGACTGCCGGAGGAACTGACAGCCGCCAAGGCATCGTCGCCTATGTAATTGCCCACACACCAGGCGTCAAAGGTGTTGTATAACTGCTGAAATATGTTGCCCAGAAACACCGGCAAAGCAAAAAGCAGCATAGATTTCCAAATTGACCCCTCGGTGAGGGAATACTTTTTAGAGTGCAAGCCAAGCCCCTCTTTCCGTAAAACTCATATATGTACGGTTTTGTTAATCAAATAACTTTCGGATAAACGCCGTTTCTTCCTTGGCGATTTTCTCGTCTACCGCAGCAAGAGTGGTAACCAGCATAATGGTATCCGCCTTAATGTCCTCACCCATATTGTCGGCAAAATGATCTACAAGATCCGGCATTTGTTTATCGTACATCTTAATCAGTTTGGAAACTTCTTCGTCATTTATATTCATTACATCTTTCAGCATTTTATTTTCTAAAGCAGAAAGAACGCCGTCCGCGCCGACTGCTGAGAGGATGATGGATGCCAGCATAAAGTTGCCGTTGTGATCGGGATCTACCTGTTGGCATGGGGGCATCAACCGTTTGACGGCCTCCTTTGCCAAATCTACGAGAACTTCATAATCGGTGTTGACATATTTTTGCATTAGTTCATTAAATCCGGTTGTATCACTCATAACGATTCTCCTTGGAAGATGTATAATTATTGATTTTTGATATGCACATCCATTTGGGGAAAGGGAATAGAGATGCCGTTCTCATCGAAGGCGGTCTTCACATTCTCCAAAATGTCAAAATAAACAGTCCAGTAGTCAGTGTTTTCACACCAGATACGGGCGGTGTAGATCAGAGCGCTGTCGCCATGCTGGGAGAGACGGACAAAGGGTGCAGGATCCTGAAGAGCCTTGGGATGGGCGGTAATGGCGGAGCAGATAATATCCTTGACTTTTTCGTCGTTGCTGTCGTAAGCAACGCTAAAAGATAGGTCTACCCGGCGCAGGGATTCTGTGGAATAGTTCTTGATGCTGGAGTTGGTAAGAGAGCCGTTGGGTATGGTGATGCGCTTGTTGTCCGGGGTAAGCAGTTCAGTGTAAACAACAGAGATTCCCACCACAGTACCGGATTCGCCCTGGGCCTCGATAAAATCGCCCACCTTGAAAGGCTTAAAAAAGAGGATCATTAAGCCTCCGGCAAAGTTACTTAAAGAGCCCTGTAAAGCCAGACCCACAGCCACGCCGCAGGAGGCGAGAATGGTAATAAACGAGGTTGCCGGCACACCCAGGATCATGGCAATGGTGATAATCAAAACAATGTACAGGGCAATCTTGATAAAACTGGTCAGGAAGGAACGCAGACTGACATCCAGTTTGTCCAGTTTGGGGGAGGTGCGAATCGATTTCGCCACCCAGGAAGTCATTTTAAGACCAACAACAAAGAGTATGATTGCGCCCAGTAATTTGATGCCAAAGGATGTTGCGAACTGTACTAAAAGGCTGAGAAAGGTTTGCCAACTCATAGGGATTCCTCCATTTTTAGTGTAATTATTAAAAAACAAGATACCCCTCAAAAGGGGAACTTGGCTTTTACAGCAGCAATATGGGCCGGTGTCGTGCCGCAGCAGCCACCTAAGACGTCAGCGCCCATTTCTACGCAATCCGATAGGATTGTCGCAAATTCTTCCGGACCCATAGGATAAACGGGAATGCTGTCCATACCGATGACCGGTGTTCCCGCGTTGGGTTTGCATATCAAATGCCCTTTGATTTGCCGCCGCAGACGGCTGACCAGTCCGGCGGTCATATTGTCTGCCGCAACGCAGTTAAAGCCCACGGCCCACGCACCGGCTTCCTCCAGTTCCTTAAGGATTGGTGCAGAATCTCTGCCGGAAAACAGACTGCCGTCTGGCTGCATGGTGAAGGTGTAAAGTACGCTGCCTGCACCCTCTAATTCCGCAGCGGTGAAAATAGCCTCCGCTTCCTGAGGATACATAAGCGTTTCCGCTGCCAGAAGATCTGCGCCGCCTTCCAGCAGACCGCCGATCTGCACCCGGTAGTTTTCCACCAACAGATCAAAATTCACCGGATCAAAACTGTCGCAGTAGGCCGCCAGCGTGGTCAGGTTTCCTGCTACCAACACATCGTCGGATACCGATTTGGTCAACGCCACCAAGTGGGCGTTGATCGCTTCTGTCTGCCGGGCCAGTCCTACCCGATCCAGCGCTATGGGCTGCGCCTGAAAGGTGGGTGCGTATAAAATGTTGCTTCCTGCTGCGGCATATTCCCTTTGGAGAGAAATCAACTTATCCGGATTGGCAAGGATCCACTCCTCAGTGCAGCAGCCCCGGGGCATGCCCATTTTCTGTAAATTAGAACCGGTGGCGCCGTCCAGTAACACCGTTTTCCCCAGCCGGACAGACAGTTCCTCCTTCGATAGCATATGATCACTTCCTTATGCTGCTATTATATCCCTTCGGCAAAAAGAATGCAACATAGATTGACGAAGATTGGGAAATCTGTTAAAATAAAGAAACTTTGAATAAAGGAGCAAGTAGGTATGAAAAAAACCGTTTTGAGAAAGTACGCAGAACTGATTGTCCGCTGCGGTGTGAATGTGCAGAAAGGACAGGAGGTTTTGATTTTTGCAGATCTGGACCAGCCGGAATTTGTGAAAATGGTGGTGGAAGAGGCTTATAAAGCCAAGGCAAAGAAGGTTACCGTGGAGTGGGACTACCAGCCCCTGTCCAAGATCCATGTTCGGTATCAGTCTGTGAAAACTTTGGGTACTGTTACAGAATACCAAAAAGCCCGCCAGCAGCACTACTGCGACACCCTGCCTGCCCGGATCCACCTGATCAGTGAAGATCCTGATGGCCTGAAGGGTATGAATATGGAAAAAGTAGCCAAGGCCAGAAAAATGAGTTACCCCATTCTGAAGCCCTATAGAGACGCCCGTGAGGGCCGCGATCAGTGGTGTATCGCTGCCGTACCCGGCGCAGCCTGGGCAAAGAAGGTATTCCCCGGTATGCGTACCAGCGTGGCAATAGAAAAACTGTGGGAAGCCATTCTTTATACCTCCCGCGTTACAGAGGATCCCATCAAAGAGTGGGAGATCCACAATAAGAATCTCCACGACCGCTGCGCATACCTAAACAGTCTGGGCATTGCCAAACTCCACTATACTGCAGACAACGGCACAGATTTGACTGTGGGTATGATTCCGGAAGCCGTGTTCTGCGGCGGTGAAGAGTCTAATAAGCAGGGTATTTGCTATAACCCCAACATTCCTTCTGAGGAGTGCTTCATCACTCCCAAGCGAGGAGAGGCAGAGGGTATCGTGTACTCCACCAAGCCCCTTTCCTATCAGGGTCAATTGATCGACAATTTCTCTGTCCGTTTTGAAAAGGGCAAGGTCGTGGAAGTCAAGGCAGAAGTGGGTGAAGACTTGCTCAAGACTATGATTTCTATGGACGAAGGCGCTGCCTACCTGGGCGAATGCGCTTTGGTTCCAGAGAAGAGCCCGATTGCCGAGAGCGGCCTGCTGTTCTATAACACCTTGTTCGATGAAAATGCCGCCTGCCATTTGGCGCTGGGTATGGGTTATGCCGATACGATTCGGGATCACCATAATAAAACTCTGGAAGAATGCAGGGAACTGGGTGTCAACGATTCTATGATCCACGAAGACTTTATGATCGGCTGCAAGACCATGAATATTGACGCAATCACACAGGATAACAAGGTCATACCCATCTTCCGCAACGGCAACTGGGCGTTTTGAGGAAAAAATCCAAAAAAATTCAAAAAAACACTTGCATTATGCTTTTGACTGTGGTATGATATCCGGGCGATTAAGAAATTCTGGGGATTTTATGCCCCTTTACCCTATCAGAAAGAGGTGAACAACATGAAGGAAGGTATCCATCCCAATTACGAACAGACAACGATCCGTTGCGCTTGTGGCAACGTCTTTACGACCGGCTCCACCAAGAAGGACATCAAGGTTGAAATCTGCTCTAAGTGCCACCCTTTCTATACCGGCAAGCAGAAGCTGGTTGACACCGGTGGACGTGTTGATCGTTTCAACAAGAGATTCGGCTTGAAGTAAGAATGAAGTCCGTACTGCGTATCGTGGTACGGACTTTTTCTTTTGCATTTTTGGAAGAATTAGGTTGTGTGAAGGGCGTACAATGTGTTATAATATAAGGTAAAGAATATGGGAGGAGAGCCAATGGAACAGATTTTTGAAGAAAAAGTGCAGGAACGGGCCATTTTGGTTGGCCTGAATGCAGATTGTTTTACCTCCCAGCAGACCGCCACGGACGAAACCTTGGAGGAACTGGAAGCCCTTCTGGAAACGGCCGGCGGATTCTGCACCGGTAAGATCCTCCAAAACCGCCACGCCCCCGATGCCCACAGTTTTATCGGTGAGGGCAAGGCGCAGGAAGTGAAAATGCTGGTGGAGTTCACCGAATCTACGATGGTGGTGTTCGATAACGAACTGTCCCCCGGCCATATTCGGGCGTTAGAAGAGATATTGGGCGTAACCGTTCTGGACAGAAGCGCTTTGATTTTGGATATCTTTGCCCAGCGGGCCAAGACCAAGGAGGGCCGCCTGCAGGTGGAACTGGCCCAGTATAAGTATTTGCTGCCCCGTCTGTCCGGTATGGGCAAGAGTTTATCCCGGCAGGGTGGCGGTATCGGCACCCGAGGCCCCGGCGAAACCAAACTGGAATCGGACAAACGGCATATTCGTGAACGGATCGCCCGTCTGCAGTCGGAATTGGAGCAGGTGCGGCAAGTCCGCAGCGTGCAAAGAGAGCGGCGGCAGAAGAATTCTGTGCCTGTAGTGGCCATCGTAGGCTATACCAATGCCGGTAAATCCACACTTTTGAATCATCTGACCGATGCCGGCATTCCGGCCAATAACCGTCTGTTTGATACCTTGGATACCACCTCCCGGCAATTAACTGTGTCTGACAACTTGGATGTGATCCTGTCGGATACTGTAGGTTTTATTGCCAAACTCCCTCACCACTTGGTAGATGCCTTTCGTGCAACACTGGAGGAACTGGAATACGCCGACTTATTGCTGCATGTAATTGACGCATCCCACCCCAACCGAGAGGAGCATATCGCGGTGGTGGACAGCCTGATCTCCAAACTTGCAAAACCCGGCACTAAGGTGCTGCAGTGTTATAATAAAGCAGACCTTGTCCCTGCGGAGGATATCCCCATCGGGCAGGATATTGTGAAGATCTCCGCCAAAAAGGGCTACGGTATGGATGCCCTGTTGCAAGGCATCGAAAACGCCTTGGGCCATAGCCGCCACCATATTGTGATTACCTTGCCCTACTCTATGGGTGGTATGGTGGAGACACTCCACAGTAACGCCAAGGTGCTGAGCGTAGATTACACCGGAGAGGGAATCGTGGTAGAGACCGTTGTAGACCCCATCCTTTACGGACGGCTGAAAGACTATATCACAAAGGAGTGTTAAGTCTTGGATGAATATCTGGTTCCCACCGGTTTCGGTGAGGACGAATTTATAGAGAAAAAATCCAGATTTATCGGTAGAGTGTGGCTTGTGGAAACCGAAGAAGAGGCTCTGGCCCGGATCGCGGAAATGAAGCGGCAGCACTACGATGCCACCCATAACTGCTGGGCCTATGTGATTCGGGACGGCGCAATGCGCTTTTCCGATGACGGTGAGCCGGGCGGCACTGCGGGTAACCCGATGATGCAGGTGCTCCAAAAAGAGAATCTGTATAATGTATGCTGCGTGGTTACCCGGTATTTTGGAGGTACGCTTTTGGGCGCAGGCGGTTTGGTGAGAGCCTATATCAAGGGCGCAAAGATCGCCATTGACGCAGCGGGTAAATCTATGAAACGGGTGTGGAGTGTGCTGTACATACCCTGCCCCTATACCTTTTATGAGCGGATCAAACTGGAAACGGAAGCCTTTGGCGGCATCATCCGGGATACCCAGTTTGGCGCAGAGGTGGAATTGGAAATCTTGGTTGCCCGTCAGCGGGCGCAGGAATTTTTGGATAAAATACTGGATATGACCGCCGGCACCGTGGAAGGAATGGAGACCGGTCAGGAATACCGGGCATTTCCCATAGAGGAGTGAATTTTATGACCATTCGAGAACAACTGGAATCCTTGGAACATCTTCATCTGGACCGTCGGGCAGCCTTTGCTGACGAAACCAAAGGCAGACTGCACCCGGAAGAAGCAAGAGCCGAGGATGTGCGTACCGCCTACCAGCGGGATACGGATAAGATCGTACATAGTAAGGCTTTTCGTCGGCTGATGCATAAGACCCAGGTGTTCCTCCGTCCGGAGGGTGACCATTACCGTACCCGTATGACCCACACTTTGGAAGTTGCCAGAATCGGCAGGACCATTGCAAAGGCCTTGGATCTGAATGAAGATTTGGCGGAAGCCATTGCCATGGGTCACGATCTAGGACACACCCCCTTTGGCCACGCCGGCGAGGTTGCATTGTCGGAAGCCATGGGCGAGCCCTTTCGCCACAACGAGCAGAGTCTGCGAGTGGTGGATGTACTGGAAAACGGGGGAGAGGGTCTAAACCTGACTTACGAGGTGCGTATGGGTATCTTGGGTCATACAGGAAAGTTTATCCCCGAAACCTATGAGGGACAGATCATCCGCTGGGCAGACCGTATGGCCTATGTGAATCACGACATTGACGATGCCACCCGCGCCGGCATTCTGAGCCGGGATGATATCCCCAAATTTGTGCTGAAAACCCTGGGTATGACCCACTCTGCCCGGATCAATACATTGGTCTGTGATATGATCAATACCTCCCGTGAGGCGGAAAAGATCACCCTTTCTCCCCAAGTGGAAAAGGCTTTGCAGGAACTGCGGGAGTTTATGTTTGAACGGGTCTACCGCAATCCGGTGGCCAAAGGCGAGGAAGCCAAGGCCCAGGGTATGCTGAAACGGCTCTATGAATACTACTATACCCGCCCGGAGGCGATCCCGGCAGACTTCCAGCCCCAACTGTCCTTGGAGGGTATGGAGCGCACGGTTTGCGATTATATTGCCGGTATGACCGACAAGTACGCCGTAGACAAATACACAGAACTTTTTATCCCCACCGGCTGGAATATCCGGGGATAATATGGTATAATTATTAGAAAAATTTCAGAAAGGAGCGGTAAATATGGCATTTCCTCCCGCATTTATGGACGAACTCATCGCCCGTAATCCCATAGAAGAAGTGGTTGGCCGGTATGTGAGCCTGAAACGGTCCGGCGGTAATCTGTTTGGCCTGTGTCCCTTCCACGGGGAGAAGACCGCTTCCTTTTCCGTAGCCCCCGATAAGGGTATTTATTACTGCTTTGGCTGCCATAAAGGCGGCAGCGTAGTCAACTTTATGATGGAGGTGGAGGGCCTCAGTTACCCGGATGCCGTCCGTGCTTTGGCCAAACAGGCAGGCATGGAAGTACCGGAGGATGAGCAGTACCAAAGCCGCTACCGGGCGCAGGAACGGCTGTGGGCGCTGCACAAAGAAGCAGCCCGTTTCTTCCATAGCCAGTTATACGCCCCCGTAGGCCAGCAGGCCTTGCAGTACGCCCTGGGCAGAGGATTGTCCAAAGGGATCCTCACTACCTTCGGCGTAGGATACGCCCCTGATACTTGGGACTCTCTCGTGAAGGCTATGAAAGCCAAGGGCTATACCGAGCAGGAACTGATCGATTCCGGCTTGGTAACCAAATCCCAAAAGAATAACAATGTTTTCGACCGCTTCCGGGACAGACTGATGTTTCCCATCATTGATGTGCGGGGCAATGTGATCGCCTTTGGCGGCCGTGCGCTGAAAAACGACAAGGATGTGGCCAAGTACTTAAACTCCCCGGAGACCCTTATTTTTAATAAGCGGAAAAACCTGTTCGGCCTGAATCTAGCCAAAAAGAGCAAGGAAAACAGTCTGATCTTGGTGGAGGGCAATGTGGATGTTGTGGCCCTGCATCAGTACGGATTTGATAACGCCGTGGCCTCTTTGGGTACAAGCCTAACGGAAGACCAGGCAGCCCTGATGACCCGCTATGCTGAGCAGATCGTCCTAATCTACGACAGTGATCAGGCAGGCCAAAACGCCACCCAGCGCGCCATACCCATTTTGGAAAAGGCAGGCCTGCAGGTAAAAGTTCTGAAACTGCGGGACGCCAAAGACCCGGACGAATACTTGCGAAAATTCGGAGCGGACAAGTTCCGCCTCCTGCTGGACGAGTCTGCCAATCGGGTGGAGTACCAACTGAATGTGATCCGCAGAAAGTACGACCTTGGGGTAGACGACCAAAAGATCCGCTATGTGCAGGAATCTGCGGAACTGATCTCTACCTTGGACAGTTCTGTGAAACGGGAAGTCTATAGCGGTCGTGTGGCGGAAGCCGCCGGTATCAGTTTGGATGCTATGAAACTGGAGGTTAACAAAGCCTTCAAGCGGCGAATCGCCCGGGAGAAAAAGAAACAGGAAAAGATTGACTTAGAGCCGGTGAAGGCGTTGCAGCCCAAGACCCGGGCCATTCGTTACGACAATGTAAAATCCGCCTTGGCGGAGGAAAGCGTCATTGCTCAGGCGTTGCGAGAACCGGCGCTACTGGATCTGTGCCGCAGCCTTACCCCGGAGCAGTTCTCTGTGAACCTGTGGGGTCGGGTGTATGACCAACTGCAAAAACGCCACAGTCAGGGACTGAATATCTCTTTGGGCGTACTGGAAGACTTGTCCCCGGAGGAGACCGGACATCTGGCTGGCGTATGCCGTAAAGCAGATGGCCCTGTGAACGAGACCGCTTTCCGAGACTGTGTCAAGATCATTGTATCTGAAAGTCAGAGCCGGGAAGTGCAGTCTGACGATGACCTTTTGACATTGCGAAATAAGTTAAAAGAAAGCAAGGGAACAAAACTATGAGTTCTACTCTGCTGGAACAGCAGTTGCCTATCAGCCATGGAGAAGATGAAGCCCAGCAGTATTTGCAGCAGATTCGCACCATTCCCCGGCTGACTCCTCAAGAGGAGCGGGAACTGGCAAGCCGCTGCGCTGCCGGAGATGCAGAAGCGGTTCGTAA
>JAZSRS010000039.1:0-13348 GCA_045538595.1 Faecousia sp.
ATGCAAACTTGGTTTTTGAATAGACTTTTGAACTCACCTCATCCTCAATTTGCAAAACTGCGTGAAAACACAAAGTATATGGAAATGCTCAATAAATGGGCAAACAAAGTAATAACCCCTAAGGCTTAAGCCTTAGGGGTTATTGTTACTTCGAACGCAAATGTATTCCTCACAATGTGCAGGGTTCGTATTTGCGTCCCTTGGTGACCCGCCGGAGATTCGAACTCCGGACCCACTGCTTAAAAGGCAGTTGCTCTGCCAACTGAGCTAGCGGGTCATATGGCTGGGATGGCAGGATTTGAACCTACGAATGCCAGAGTCAAAGTCTGGTGCCTTACCGCTTGGCGACATCCCAATATACGTCGTCCGGCGTCGGACACACGGGGTATTATAACACGGTAATTTTATTTTTGCAACTACTTTTTCAAATATACGGAAAATTACGGAAAAATTTTGAAAACCCCCGGTAAAATCGATATTAGCCTTGATTTCGGCAGGGGGGTATGGTACGATTTTACTATCACAATGGAAACGGAGCGGTACGATGGATCAGCGCAGACAGGAATGGAAAAATCGCAGAAAGGCCTACAAAAAAGCCAAGAGAAAGTATATTTTTCATTGGCGTGGTTTGTGCGTCCTTTTCTTGGTGCTGGCGGTGGTGTCTGCCCCGCTGACGGTGATAGCAAAACGGAATGATAACCGGTTGGCAGACCGATTTGGCGGTGATTTTTGGCGACTGTCAAAGGAGGATAAAAACGCTGTCTATTATGCTTCGGATTTTGAAACGCCTGAACATCTGGCAGAACACGCCAAAGAAATTTACAAGCAGGCCACCTGTGAAAGCGCAGTGCTGCTGATGAATGATCAAAACGCCCTGCCCCTACCAAGCGGCAGTCAGGTCAGCCTTTTCTTCGATAGTGAGGGAAATCCCCTGTATTCCCGCCGGGCGGAACTGGAAACCGCGTTGAAAGAGGTGGGTTTTACCCTCCGTGACGGAGAAGCGGATGTGGCGTTGGTTTGCCTTTCCGGCGCACCGGAGGGGGAGACACTTTCCCTTTTGCAAACGGCTGCCGACGCTTCAGAAAAACTGGTGGTTTTGCTCTGCGCAGATCGTCTCACCCGTGGGGATTTTCTCACGGGAGATGCCTGCGGTATGGATGCTGCGATGTTACTAGGAAATGTGTATGAACCCAATGCCGTAGCGGAGATGTTGGCAGGGAAAACATCTCCCTCCGGCAGACTGCCTTACACCCAAACCACCGCAACAAACCCCACCCTCTCCGGCGTTTACGGCGGTAATCCGGGGGAGAATATACCCGAAAATGCCCTGTCTTATACCGTTGCCCGGGAGGGCATCTATACCGGCTACAAGTATTTTGAGACCCGGTATGAAGATTATGTGATGGGTAATGGCAATGCAGGCAACTTTGCCTATGCCGACGTTGTGGTATTCCCCTTTGGCTACGGCCTTTCCTACACGATCTTCTCCTATTCGGATATGACCGTGGCCCACCACGCCCAGACGGACAAGTTTGAACTGACCATCACCGTTACCAACACCGGAACAGTGGCGGCGAAAGAAGCGGTGCAGGTCTACGCCCAGACCCCCTACACGGAGTATGACCGGGACAACGGCATTGAAAAGTCCTCGGTTTCTTTGGTAGGTATGGCAAAGACTAAACTGCTGGCCCCCGGAGACAGCGAAAAAGTTACCGTCCTTGTGAACAAGGCCGATATGTTCTCCTACGACAGTGTTGCCGGCGCTTACCGGTTGGATGCAGGCAATTACTATCTCACTGTGGCTCGGGATGCCCACGCCGCGGTCAACAATATTTTGGCAGCCAAGGAATGCACCCCGGAGTCCACAGAATACCGTATGACCACTGCCGGTGATGCCACCCTGACCTACCGGTGGGAGCAACTCCAGCCGGAGACGAAAGTGTCGCAAAACAGCCTGCCTTTCGCAGACCCCAGTGGGTACCCCGGCATCACCGAGGAAGTGAAATGGCTCTCCCGGAAAGACTGGTCGTCTGCGGATAACGATACCACAAAACAGTTTCAGTTTACCCAGCAACTGCTGGAAGATATGGGAAAAACCCAGTATTCTCCCGGAGATTACCCCTCCGTGCCTATGCCCACCATGGGGGCGCAGAACGGACGAAAACTCTGTGATATGGTAGGTCTTGCCTTTGATGATCCCCAGTGGCAAACCTTGCTGGACCAACTGTCCTTCCATGAAATGCAGGAAATGCTTTCTGATGCCTACCGTGTATTGCTCCCGGCAGAATCGGTGCAAGCCCCCGGTATCCGTTACGGATACGGCAGTGTTGATTCTTTAGCGGCCACTTTTAATACGGAACTGATGTACGAACTGGGAACGCTCTTGGGCAACTTTTGCCTGCAAGAGGGGGTAACCGGTCTGCAAATTTCCGGCGACGGCGCAGAGGACGTATTTTTGGCCGGTAAGACCTGCGCTGGTCAGGTGCTGGGCGTGCAGAGCAAGGGCGTCATTGCGCTGGTGGAAGGCAAAGACCTTGAGAATATCGCCCTGTGGCTGAACGAACAGACCGCCCGGGAGCAGTACCTGCGTTTTTGGCAGTATGCCCTGCAGGAGGGGAATGCCAAGGGTATGGTAGTATCCAGCCACCGGCTGGGCGCCCAGTGGTTTGGCAGCGCTACGGAACTGATGCAAAACATTCTGCGGGAAGAGTGGGGCTATACCGGCATCGCCCTTTGCGGCAGCGAACTGGCTTCCCAAATGTCCTATGCAGATGGCGTGATGGCCGGTATTACCGGTTTTGGTACGCTGGAGCAAGGGGATATAGATCAACTGGCAAATTACAAAAATGACCCGGTGGTGGTCTCCGCAATGCGGCAGGCCTGCCACTATCACCTGTTCGTGCTGGCAAACTCCGCCGCTATGAACGGCATCGGGGAGAACACCGTTGTTCACAGCACGGAAATTTGGCTTGTAATGGTGCTTGCGGCTGTGTTTGCTGCCAGCGCGGTGTTGGCAGTGGTGTTCGGTGTTCTGTGGCGTCGCGGCAAGAAGAAACGGGAGGCTCTTTTGTGAGATTCCGAAAGATTTATGTGGAAATATCCAACCTGTGCAACCTAAACTGCGCCTTTTGCCCCGGCACACGCCGCGCTCCCGGGCGTATGACGCCCCGGCAATTCGAGGATTTGATCCCCAAACTGCGGCCCTATACGGAGTATTTGTACTTCCACCTGATGGGTGAGCCTCTTTGCCACCCGGACTTAGAGGCGTTTTTGCAGATCACCAAGGATTTCAAGGTGATCCTCACCACCAACGGCACACTCCTTGCCCGGCAGCAGGAAATGCTCCTGTCTGCTCCCAATCTCCACAAGGTGAACATCTCCCTCCACGCCTTTGAGGCCAACGACCTGCAAGTGCCGTTTGCTAGTTACCTTGCCGATTGTTTCCGGTTCGGACAGGCGGTAGAAGGCAAAAAACTGGTGGTTTACCGGCTGTGGAATCAAGGGGGATTGGAAGACAGGAACAAAGAAATTCTCCCCACAATGGAGCAGTATTTCCCCAAGCCTTGGATAGAAAAACGGCAGGGAATACAGATCGGCGAAAAGGTGTTCTTGGAATACGGGGAAAAATTCGACTGGCCGGACTTAAATGCAGAGCCTACGGAAGAAACGGTCTTCTGTTACGGTCTGCGAGATCAGTTAGGCGTTTTGTGGGACGGCACGGTAGTACCTTGCTGCTTAGACCACGAGGGGGATGTTGCCTTGGGTAACTTATTTGCCCAAAGTATGGAAGAAATTCTGGAAAGCCCCCGGGCCAAGGCCATTTATCACGGTTTTTCCCGGAAAGAGCCGGTAGAAGAACTGTGCCGCCGCTGCGGCTATGCAAGACGGTTTCAATAAGAAAAACCGCTGAGTTTTTGCTCAGCGGTTCTTCTTTACATTTTTTCCGGGGCAGAGAAGCCTAAGATGTCGATACAGGTCTCCAAGATGTTCTTGGCCAGTCCGATCAGGCTGATGTATCCTGCCTGCAACTGTTTATCCTCCTCGGAGAGGATACGGGTCTCGTGGTAGAACTTATTCACCGCGCCGGCCAATTCGTAAATGTAGGCGCAGATCAGGTTGGGGCAGGAAGTCTTCAAAGCGCTCTCCAAAGCCGGACCAACCTTGGTGATGGCCAGCATCAAATCCTTAGCATAAATGTTGGCAGGCACGGCAATGGGCAGATGCTCCCATGGGCCGTATTTTGCCAAAATGGACTTGACACGGACAATGGTGTAGAGAATATACGGGCCGGTGTTGCCCTCAAATGCGGCAAACCGCTCCATATCAAAGTTGTAGTCCTTGGTGGGCTGGTTGCTGAGATCGCCGTATTTCAGCGCGGCCATAGCGATTTTTGCGGTGGTTTCTTCCACATCCGCATCGTCCACGATTTTGTTTTCAATCACCTTGGAGCGAACGAAATCGGTCATATCCGCGATCAGTTGCTCCAGCCGCAGTACGCCGCCGTCCCGGGTCTTGAAAGGCTTGCCGTCAGCGCCGTTCATCGTGCCGAAGCCAACGTGCTCCAGTTCGGTTTCCGGCTTTACGATACCGGCTTTCCGGGCGGAGCGGAACACCTGCTCAAAGTGGAGATTCTGCCGCTTGTCGGTAACATAGAGCATTTTGTGGGGCTGCCAGTCCTCCATACGCTGCACCATAGTAGCCAGATCGGTGGTGGCGTAAATGGAAGAGCCATCGGATTTCACCAAAATGCAGGGCGGGATCTCGTTCTTGTCCCCTTCTTCGGCCACGGGAATGACCCACGCGCCGTCGGATTGCACCGCAATGCCCCGGGTTTGCATATCCTTGACCATTGCGGGAATGTAGGGGTCGGCGTCGCTTTCGCCCAGCCATTTTTCGTAGTATACCCCCAGATTGTCGTAATTCTTCCGCAAATCAGCCAAAGACACATGCATAATGTGCTGCCACAGCGCCCGATAACCCCGGCGGCCTTGCTGCAATTCCAAGGTGGCCTGATGGGCTTTGTGGGAGAATTCCGGGTCGGACTTCTTCAAAGAAGCGGTGGGGTAGATCTCCTCCAACTGGTCCACAGTAAAGGGAGCATCGGCAGGATATTCTCCTGCAAAATCCGCATCGAAATAGGGAAGTTCCGGCTGCCGCTCCTGCAGTTCTGCAATAATCAGACCCATCTGCAGACCCCAGTCGCCCAGGTGGATATCACCGATGGTGTGGTAGCCCAGGAATTTATACAGCCGTTTCAGGGTCTCGCCGATGATGGCAGGCCGCAGATGGCCGATGTGCAAGGGCTTTGCCACATTGGCGCCGCCGTAGTCCACCACGATGGTCTTGCCCTCGCCGATTTTTTCAATACCGAAATCGGCTTCGGTACGCATTTGCTCCAAGTAACCTTGCAGGAACGCGTCGGACAGTTTCAGATTGATAAAACCGGGCATCACCGCGTCGCACATAGAAAAGTCGTTTTTGTCCAGTTTTTCAACCACCGCATTTGCGATGGCAATGGGAGCACATTTATACTGCTTGGCGGCAGCCAACGCGCCGTTGCACTGGTATTCGCACAGGTCAGGCCGGTTGGACACGGTTACCCGGCCAAAGGAGGCGTCATAGCCGGCATCGGCAAAGGCTTTTTCCATTTTGGCAGTAATGATATCTAAGATTTTTTTCATATCAGTTCTCCTTCTGTTTTGCCAGCCATTCCAGATAATCGTCGTAGTTGCCGTAGCGGTCAATAATCGTGCCGTCCGGCTGGAATGCGATGACCCGGTTACAGGTAGAGGTCAGCATTTCGTGGTCGTGGGAGGCCAGCAGCACCACGCCGGTGAAGGCTTCCAGACCCTTGTTAACAGCCTGAATGGATTCCATATCCAAGTGGTTGGTAGGCTGGTCCAGCAGTACTACATTGGCGCCGGAAAGCATCATTTTCGATAGCATACACCGCACTTTTTCGCCACCGGAGAGCACATCTACGCTCTTAAATGCGTCCTCACCGGAGAACAGCATACGGCCCAGGAAACCCCGGAGGTATACATCGTCTTTCTTAGCGGAATACTGCCGCAGCCAGTCCACCAGTTCCATTTTGTTGCCTTCGAAATATTCGGTGTTGTCCTTGGGCAGGTAACTGCGGGAGGTGGAGACACCCCACTTGACAGAGCCTTCGTCCGGCTCTAATTCACCCATCAGCACCTTAAACAGGGCGGTTTGCGCCAGTTCGTTTTCGCCCACAAAGGCGATCTTGTCGGTGCGGTTTACGGAGAAGTACACCTTGTCCAGCAGTTTTACGCCGTCTACCGTAACGGATACATCTTTAACAGTGAGGACATCTTTGCCCAGTTCCCGCTCCGGCATAAAGCCCACGAAGGGGTAGCGGCGGGTGGAGCAGGGCATTTCTTCTACGGTGAGTTTGTCCAGCAGTTTCCGACGGGCGGTAGCCTGCTTGGCTTTACTCTTGTTGGCAGAGAAGCGCTGAATGAACAGTTGCAGTTCCTCGATCTTCTCCTGATTCTTCTTGTTCTTGTTGCGGATCATAGCCTGTACCATCTGGGAAGACTCATACCAGAAATCGTAGTTACCCACATACATTTTGATCTTGCCGTAGTCGATGTCCACGGTGTGGGTGCAGACGGTGTTCAGGAAATGCCGGTCGTGGGACACGGCGATCACCATGCCGGGGAAGTCCAGCAGGAAGTCTTCCAGCCAGTTGATGGACTCAATGTCTAGGTTGTTGGTAGGCTCGTCCAGCATAACGATGTCCGGGTTGCCAAACAATGCCTGTGCCAGCAGAACTTTCACCTTTAGTCTGGGGTCAGTCTCGCCCATAATGTCGTAGTGCATATCGGTGGGGATACCCAGCCCCTGCAGCATACGGGAGGCGTCGCTTTCTGCTTCCCAACCGCCCATCTCCGCAAATTCTGTTTCCAGTTCGGAAGCGCGCATACCGTCCTCGTCGGTGAAATCTTCCTTTTCGTAAATGGCGTCCTTTTCTTTCATCACATCGTACAGACGCTGGTTGCCCATGATCACGGTATCCAGAATGGAATATTGGTCATAGGCATTCTGATTCTGCTTCAGAACGGAGACCCGCAGGTCTTCGGGAATGGTAACAGAGCCGGTGGTGGAATCCAGTTCACCGAACAGGATTCGCAGGAAAGTGGATTTGCCTGCGCCGTTTGCGCCGATAATGCCGTAGCAGTTGCCGGGCAAAAATTGCAGGTCTACATGTTGAAACAGCCATTGGCCGCCAAACTGCATACCCAAATTGCTGACAGTAATCATGGTATAACCTCTCATAAGCACATAAAATTTCATTCTAATTGTAGCAGAAAATATAGAATAATCAAGGGAAATCTTGTAAATCGCAACATTTTCACCACAAAAAACCGGAGGTAGGGATCTCCCCACCTCCGGGCATGGTTGAATCTTAAGCCATTTCTCGCAAACAGGCTGGCAAATCTTTGGGATTCTCGCAAAAATGGGTAGCGCCGTGCGTTTGCAGACAATCCTTATCCCGGAATCCCCACAATACACTCAGGCAGGGCACACCGGCGTTCCGGGCGGTCTGCACATCCACCTCGCTGTCGCCTACATAGATGCATCGCTCCACCCCAATTTCCTC
This sequence comes from Faecousia sp., assembly GCA_045538595.1. Classification (GTDB taxonomy): domain Bacteria; phylum Bacillota; class Clostridia; order Oscillospirales; family Oscillospiraceae; genus Faecousia. The sequence continues at coordinate 7,628 of JAZSRS010000039.1, forward strand.
CATTGCTTTCAAAAGCATATCGGGGGCGGGTTTTCTGGGGCAGTCGCTCTTTTCACCCAAGGCGAAGATGTCCTCCCCAAAATACTCTTTGCACAGAGGCTTGGTGGCGATATCCGGCTTGTTAGACACCACCGCAATGGGAAATTCCTTGTATATCTCGGCCAGCGCCTCTAAAATACCGTCGTAAGGACGGGTCTTGATTTTAGAATGGGTGGCATAGTAAGCCTGATACACAGGCATTACCTCTGCCAAGGCAGGGTCGTTTTCGTTTCCCGGCAGGGCGGAACGCAGGAGATTCTCTGCGCCGTAGCCCACGAAGGTACGCACTTCCTCTAAAGTACGCTCCGGGCAGCCGAAGTAACGGAGGGTATAGTTCACGGCGTCTGCCAAGTCCTCCAAGGTGCTCAGCAGCGTACCGTCCAAATCAAATAAAATTCCGGTTTTCACAGGTGTTCCTCACTTGTTTTTCAGTACGCGGATATCCTCGCCCACAAAAGGCAGCAACTGAAAACCGCCTTGCAGCCGGGAGGCGATCTGGGGGGAGTACCGCTCGCGGATTTCGCTAATGTTCAGGTTGGTGGAGATGATCATAGGCTTTTTCTCCATCAGCCGGGTGTTCACCAAGGTGTACAGCGCCGAGGTAACGAAACTGCCGGCCATTTCCGTGCCTAAGTCGTCGATGATCAGCAGGTCGCAGTCATAGAACTTGGCCACTGCCTGACCGCTGGTCTCGTTGGGACGGAAATGGTCTTTTTCCAGTTTGGCAAAGAGGTACGGGGCGCTTTCGTAAGCCACCGAGCCGCCTTGCTCCGTAATCTCCCGGGCGATACAGGCAGACAGCAGGGTCTTACCCAAACCTGTGCCGCCGTTGAACAGAAGATTTCCGCCGGAAACAAAGAAATTCTCCGCATACTTGCGGCAGATGTCCAGCGTATAAGACATAATGACCCGGGGACTGGCGTTGTACTTAGGGTCTTTCATATCGGGATAATAATCCAAACGGAAATCCTCGAAACAGTGATCGCCACAGGAAAGTTGGGCAATTTCTTCTTTCTGGGCTTCCCGGCACAGTTCCTCCAAACACCGGCACATAGCGCTGCCGATGTAGCCCATGCCGCCGCAGTTAGGGCAGATAGGGCCATCGCTCAGGTATTCTGCAGGAAATGCAGACAAGATCAAAGACTTCCGCTCCGCTTGCAATGCTATATTGGCCTGCTTTGCCTGGGCCAAACGGTCTTCGCCTTCCTGCCCGTGGAGGAAAACCGCCATAGCCGCCTGGGCCATAGAACTTTGCAGTTTTTTGTCAATTTCCCGTACCCGGGGCAGTTTGGCGTAAATTTCCTGCTGACGGACCTGCTGGAGGGATTCATAATCTGTTTTCCGGCTCTCTAAAGTCTTGCGCGCGCGGCGAAGCACATCGCTGCTGTATGCCATATTATCCCTCCTTCAAAATTTTCTCAATGGCATCCAGTTCGGCTTGTCCCAACTGGCCGGACGCCCCCTTGGGGACAGGCTTTTTGTCCCCGGACTGGATCTGTTCCAAAGTATACAGGCCGGCTTGCTGCCAGCGGGTGAGAATTTTGTTCATATAGGCCCAGTTGAATCCACCGGTGTTCAGACAAGTCCGGTCGTAGGCCAAAGCCAATACATCGTCGGCAAAACCCATTTCCAGCCATTTGGCGGCATACTTCTCCTCGCTGGGAGACAGGTTTCTGCCCCGGATCTGCAGCAGATCCATCAGCCGACCCAACTGACTGCGGCGCACATTCTGATTCTGTATGTAAGCCACCGCTTCTTCCATGGTGTCGATGCCCTGTTCCGCCCAATAGTAGGCTTCCTTTTCAATGGCCCGGAGACTGGGATTGCGAAGATGGCCTTTCTGCCGGGATCGCTCCTTGCAGTAGCACACCAGCACGGAGATGACTTCCCCGGAAAGACCTAAGTACCGGGTAAATCCCAGCAGGATCTTCAGTTCCTCAGTGTTGAGATTCCGGCCCAGCACCCGCTGGACTTCGCCGTAGATCATCTGAAAACTCCGGTCACCCTCCATGGCGGAAAGCACATCTTTTTCAGAATACTGGGGTCGCTCCCCGGAGAATACGGGGGCATTCTTCTCCTGCACCCACAGACCTAACTGCCGCAGCAGGGCAGAGGCGGTGGCCAGCCGGCTTTGGGAAAATTGCAGCGCCTGTTCTGCTCCGGCAGGATCGTTGCCGGCAGTGATGTACAGGTACAAAAGGGCGGCATCGGGGTTCTTGGCGTATAGCAGTTTGTCGATATGGTTTTTGGGAATCTGCAGTTCGTTCATATGCCGCTCCTTGTCTTTTGGTCGATTGGAGTCATTATATCACAGGTTTCTCTTTGGCACAACGGCTCGAAAAGAAAGATTTCATAGAAAATAAAGTGTAAATTTTGGTATGTTACAGTATCTTGTGTCAAACGAGAAACGAACCACAACAGAAAGTGTTTAGGCTGAGAGAACTCGAACCGAAATAGCCTCTCAGCCTAGAAAGAATTTTCTATTTGCTTTGGTTATTTACATTCTCCTAAAAAAATGGTATAATCTGTCCGATAAGGAGGTGAGGCGATGCAACGCTATTTTCAGCAAATTAAAGAAGCGATTCGCAAGGGCGACTGGATTCTTTTGCTGCTTTGTATGATTACAACGGCATACGGCTGTTTGATCATTGCCAGCGCCACCGCCTACCTGGATTCCTTCCGTTACATCATCATGCAGATCGTGGGCGCGGTGATCGGCATTTTGCTATACGCGCTGGTGTCTTCCATCAATGTGGAATTCATTATGGAGCAGCGTATGTGGCTGGCGCTGTTTAATATGCTGTTTTTGGCCTTGCTGATCCCCTTTGGCGAGACCATCGGCGGTAACCGCAGTTGGGTTAACCTGCCGATCCTGCCTTTTAACATTCAGGTGGCAGAGGTCTGTAAGATCACCTACATTTTGATTATGGCGTCCATTATGACCGCCTATAAGGAGCGAATTTCTTCGGTGAAATCTGTGTTCACCATGGCGTTCCATCTGCTGTTGCTGGTGGGCGTGAATATGGTGCTGTCCCGAGACTTGGGCGTTTCCCTGATTTTCGTGTTTATCTTTATTGTGATGGCTTACACCGGCGGTGTCAGTTACCTGTGGTTTATTGCCGGTATCGTGGGTCTGATCGTGTTTTTCCCGGTTCTGTGGCCATTGTTGGGCGAGTACCAGCAACTGCGCATCATGGTGTTGTTTGATAAATCTTTAGACCCCACCGGTACCGGCCCTCTGTGGCAGGCGACCTTGAGTCTCCGCTCCCTCACCGGCGGCGGTATGACCGGACAGGGCTTATTTAACGGACACCGTACCCAAAATGGCGTGCTTACCGGCCAGCACACCGACTTTATCTTCTCCACCATCGGGGAGGAATTGGGATATGTGGGGTGCATATCGGTACTGATCCTATTGGGACTGATTATTGCCCGGTGTGTTTGGGTGGGCGTCCGCAGTCAGGATTATACCCGCCGGCTGATCTGTTTTGGCGCGGCTGCGGCGTTGGCATTCCAGACCATCATCAATGTGGGTATGTGTACCGGCGTGGGTCCTGTTATCGGCCTGACCCTGCCCTTTATCAGTTATGGCGCTACTTCTGTCGTTTCTCTGTACGCAATGCTGGGGCTGGTGTCCGGCGTGTACGCCCGACCTGCCCCCACCTCTCACGAACTGTATATCCGCCCACCGCTACGATAAAAGGAGAATGAATATGAAAGCATTTATGGACAAAGACTTCCTGTTGGAAACCGAAACTGCAAAACACCTGTTCCACGACTACGCGGAGAAAATGCCCCTGGTAGACTACCATTGCCACCTGAATCCCCGGGAAATTTATGAGGACCGGCGGTTTGACAATCTGGTGGAAGTGTGGCTGGGTGGCGAAAATCCCGACGGCACCTTCGCCGGCGACCATTACAAGTGGCGCCTGATGCGCTCCAACGGTGTGGATGAAGCCTATATCACCGGAAATAAGCCTCCCTATGAGCGTTTCCTGAAATTGGCAGAGACCTTGGAAATGGCAGTGGGCAACCCCATGTACCACTGGTGCCATTTGGAACTGCAGCAGTTCTTCGGCGTCTATGAGCCCCTGACCCCGGAAAGCGCCCCCCGCATCTGGGAAGTTTGCAACGAGAAACTCCGCAACGACCCCGCAATGACTGCCCGGGGTCTGATCCGCAAGGCCAATGTGGAGTTTATCGGCACAACCGACGATCCCATCGACGATCTGCGCTACCACGAACTGATCGCCGCCGACCCCACCATTTCCGTGGTGGTTACCCCCTCCTTCCGCCCTGACAAAGCCGTGAATATCCACAAGGCCGGTTGGAAGGAATATGTGGAAAAACTCTCCACCGTCGTGGGTAAAGAACTGCCCACCTTTGAAGACCTGCTGGCTGCTTTGATTGACCGGCTGGATTACTTCTGCGCCCGGGGCTGCAAGATCAGCGACCACGGCTTGGACTATGTTCCCTTCCGGGAGTACACCTGCGAAGGAATCAACGCCATCTACCAAAAGGCGCTGAACAGCCAGTCCGTCTCCACCGAAGAGGCAGAAGCCTTCCAAACCGCCGTGCTGCTGCACTTGGGTAAGGCCTATGCCAAGCGGAATGTGGTGATGCAGATCCACTATTCCTGCCTGCGGAACAATAACCAGCGAATTTTCGGCGCCCAAGGCCCGGACACCGGCGTTGACGCCATCGCCCAAAACACCTGCGGCGGCAATATCGCAAAATTCCTGTCTGCGTTGGATATGGAAAACCTGTGTCCCAAGACCATTTTGTACTCCCTGAATCCTGTGGACAATGCTCAAATTGGTTCTCTGATCGGTTGCTTCCAGACCTCCCAGATCCCCGGCAAGATCCAGCACGGCTCTGCCTGGTGGTTTAACGATAACAAAACCGGTATGATCGACCAGATGATCTCCCTGGGCAATCTTGGCCTGCTTGGCAATTTCGTGGGTATGCTGACTGACTCCCGTTCCTTCCTCAGTTACGCCCGGCACGATTATTTCCGCCGAATTCTGTGTAACCTGATCGGTACGTGGGTGGAAAACGGCGAATACCCCAACAGCGAATCCTCCCTGCAGAAGATCGTTGAAGGCATCAGTTACCGCAACGCAGTCCGGTACTTTGACCTGTAAATCAAACAAAAATCCCCTGTCCGCGGACAGGGGATTGATTTTTGTTACGCAGGAGCAAACAGAGGTTTGATCTTCCGTTTATAGATCCGGGCGTAGAGGATCAGGGACACAGTTGCGCTGACCACCTCCGCAATGGGAAAAGCCCACCAAACAGCGGCAACATCGCCGGTCAGACTCATAAGATAGGCCACCGGCAGCAGGGCGATCAGTTGCCGGAACAGAGATACGATGGTGGAATAAATGCCGTTGCCCAAGGCCTGGAAACTGGAACTTAAGGCGATACCCACCGCCGCGATGGGGAAGTGGATGCTGATGACCCGCAGGGCGCTGCGACCTAAGGTCATAAAGGTGTCCGTCGGCTCAAAGAGCCCCAAAAGTTGCTCCGGGAAGATTTGAAAAACCGTAAGACCCACCAGCATGATGGTCATAGCCGTACCCACCGCCAGTTTCAGCGTGCCGGTGATCCGCTTGGGCTAAGTCGGATCGTAGCCATGTCGTTCTGTGTGCCAAGGAGTTGTGTTGCCAATTTGTCTTCCTA
>JAZSRS010000023.1:0-1640 GCA_045538595.1 Faecousia sp.
AGCTGGGCAAAATACCGGTCATAAACCGGTTTCCGCTGGCTCTGGGGCGGGGTTTCCAAATCCCAGGTAAGGCCCAGCCACAGCAAATCCTTACGGAGAACTTCCGCGAATTCTGCGCTGGTGCGCTGGGTGTCCAAATCCTCCATCCGCAGCACCATACTGCCGCCCCGGGATTTCACTGACAGCCAGGCGATCATTCCGGCAAACACATTGCCCAAATGCATCCGCCCGGAGGGGGTGGGGGCAAATCTTCCTACCGGCTGACTCATCCGATCCACCCCATAGCGTACAAGATCCCCACCACCAGCGCTGCCGTCAGCACTGCGGTAATGGCCGGGATCAGGATCATCTGACCGGTGACAGACCGTCTTTTGGGCGGCTTGGGGATATCCGGAATATCCGATAACGCTTCCTCCAAATCCCACTGGGAGGGGGCCGTATCCCCCGACTTGGCTTCTTCCTCCAAAAGCGCCTCTTGCAGGCGCTGCAGTTCTTCTCTTGCATCTTGGTACATTTTTTGCACCTCCTGTTTCCGTTTATTTTACCCTATAATTCATTTGGTGTAAAGGTTTTGATTTGAGGTCTTGTGAAATTTGCCGGAATGGTGTATACTAATGACAAAATTGACAGAAGGAGGTGGCAGTATGCTCCCCAGTCCGGAAGAACGGAAACGCCTGCGGCAGGAGAAAGCAGCAGAAAGGGCAAAAAAACAGGCAAATTTCAAAAAAACCATTCTGCGCCTTGCGGCAGCGGGTGTGGTACTGGTCACCTGCCTGATTATTATATTCAGCCTGTCCCGGAAAAAGCCGGGTCAAAATCCTGCCAATACAGAACCCAGCCAGACCGCTCCCGACCTGGAAACCACCCTGCCCTCTGAACCTACAGAGACGGTGGACGACTCCACCACCGTGATCCACTATGCTGCAGTCGGCGATCTAAACATCAACGATGCCACGGTGGCTGCCGGCGGCACAAGTTATGATTACACCAACGCCTTTTTGGATGTGGCCCATCTGCTGGCCGACGCCCACATCTCGTCGGTGAATTTCGAGGGCAATCTCTACGGCGAACCCTACGGCAGCAGTTTTTCCGCGCCTCAGTCTATGGCCACCGCTTTGCAGAAAGCCGGTGTGGACTTAGTGCAGATGGCCAACTCCTACTCTATCAACCGGGGTCTGGCAGGCCTGATCTCCTCCATTGACGCTGTGCGCAGCGCAGGTATGGAGCCCCTGGGCGTGTATCCCAACAACAACGCCTTCAAGGAGAGCAAGGGCTATACCATTCGCACCGTCAACGGCGTCAAAATGGCCTTTGTGGCATTCACCAAGGGTATGGACGGTATGGCATTGCCGGTGGGCAGCGAAAACTGTGTCAATGTGCTGTATTCCGATTACGACAGCGGTTATCAGACTGTGGACACGGAGAAAATTTCCTCTATTCTCTCGGCTGTGAACAAGGAAAAACCGGACATCGTTATCGCTCTGCTCCACTGGGGCAGCGAATTTAACGACACCGTCTCCACCAGCCAGGAAAAAATCGTGGGGCTGCTGCAAAACGGCGGCGTGGACGCCATCATCGGCACCCACTCCCATTATGTGCAGAAGATGACCCTGGATCCCGACACAGGCAACTTTGTGGCC